>CAMCRP010000082.1 GCA_945877315.1 uncultured Ruminococcus sp.
TATCACCGAAGCGGACAAGCGCCTTAAATCCATCGAAGATAATGAACGTGCTGAGGCTGACCGAAAGTCTGCCGCTGTTGCCGCTGAACGTGACAAGGAGATAGCAAGACTTAACGAGGTTTTCGAAAAGAATCACGAAGCATGGGAAAATGAGATCTACAACAGTGTGATCGGCGGAGGTTCAAATGGCTAAAAAAGGCTATGCAACTCAGGCGAAAATACGTGCGGTCTACGGTAAATGTCTGACATCGGAGAATTATCACGAGCTGCTGCGCTGCTCCGATGTAACCGACGCTGCGGAGTATCTCAAACGCAGCACTCATTACGGAAAAACACTTGCTCAGATAGATACGAACACCATTCACCGAGGTATGCTTGAGGTGCTTATCAGGCGAAACCGTTTCGAGGAATACAAGCGGCTCTGCAAGTTCGAGCAGCTTTTTGAATCGGGAATAGAGTTTTACCGTTATGTCATCGTGGAGTCGGAGGTAACGGAGATACTCAGCCTTATGCGTCATATAAATGCGGGTTCGGGAGATGACTATATCTCCACCATGCCCAGCTACATGAACGAGTATTCCTCGTTTGACTATATTGCCCTTGCAAAGATAAGAGATTACGGCGAGCTTTTGGAATTTCTGAAACCAACGCCTTATTATGCCGTTCTGAAAGACTTTATCCCCTCTGCGGGTGTGAAGCCTAAGTTTACGGATATTGAGGTGGCTCTCAGAACATATTATTTCAAGTGGCTGCTGGCTGCTATCAGAAAGGCTGCCGATAAGGAGTCTGCGGACGAGATCGAGAAGCAGATAAAAATTCAGATAGATTTTATGAATATCATAAATTCCTATCGAATGAAAAAGTTTTTCGGAATGTCCGCTGCAGACATAGAAAAGGATATGCTCCCATTCTACGGAAGATTATCTCAGGCAAAGCAGTATGAACTCTACTCCGCACCCGATGGGGACAGCTTTATCAGCCGCTTCTCCAAGACCGTTTACGGCAGGCAGATGGCTGAAAACGGCATTGACACGAACGACCTGGAAATGAGTGTCAGACGTATGCGCTACCGTTACGCAAAGGCTGTAATGTGCCGTTCTATCGACACTTCGTCCTGTTTATATGCGTTTATGTATCTTCTGGAAACAGAGGTAAACAACATAATAAGCATTATCGAAGGAATACGCTATCAGGCAGATCCGAAGAGAATTGAATCGCTGATAGTCATATAAGCATCAGTCAACACTTTTATATAAAGGGGTGACAGGAATGTCAATTGAAAAAATGCAGCTCGTAAATATTGCGGGGCTTGTCAAGGACCTTGATGCCGTGCTGATACGATGCAGCGACAGTGGATGTTTCCACATAGAATCCGCTGGAAAAATCGCAGGTGCGGGTCAGGGCTTTTCCTCTTTGCGTGAGGACAACCCGTATCTTCTCCCGCTCAAACAGCTTACCGAACTGGCGGCAGCAAACGGTATCGAGCTTGTTACCGAGGAAGGCACCGATTACACCGAGGACAGCGTTATCGCTATGACAGCGTATATTCGCAGCTTATCGGAGAAGCTTGCAGATGCGTCAGAACGTATGAAAAGGGCTTCCGAAGGCGTGTCCGAGGGAGAAAGTGCGCTTATTCAGCTGAATCACTTAAAGGGTCTGAATGTTGATATCGAAAAGATAAACTCCTGCGAGCATATTACCGTCCGATTCGGAAAAATGCCCTCGGAAAGCTATCAGAAGCTGCCTTATTACGATGATAAGACCTTTATGTTCATCGACTATGACCATGACGGCGAATATTACTGGGGAGCGGCGTTTGCCCCCGACAGCTTTGCCGCAGAAATGGACGATATCCTTGAATCGCTCTATTTTGAGAAGGTAAAAATGCCCGAATTTCTCACAGGAAATGCCGATGATGCCATTGATATGATAAAGGAATCCCTTGCAGATGCTAAGGAATGTATGGAAAGCTGCCGAGCAGAAAAGGAGCAGATAATTGCTGCCGAGCGTCACAAGCTTGACCGAATTTTTACCATTCTGAAAGCTGAGCACGATAACTTCGAGCTGAGAAGCAAGGCTTCCATAGTCAACGGAAAATTCTACATTGTGGGATTTGTCCCCGAAAAGGACGCTGAAACCTTCAAGACAATGTTTGATGACCTACTGGGCGTTTCCATTGTGCTGAAGCCCGCAGATATTGACGGAAGGATAAAGCCGCCCGTTAAGCTGAAAAACAATAAGTTCAGCGAGCCCTTCTCCATGTTCGTTGAAATGTACGGTCTGCCGTCCTATGACGGTATCAACCCGACTACATTTGTTGCCGTGTCCTACACGCTGCTGTTTGGAATAATGTTCGGTGATGTGGGGCAGGGACTTGTAGTCGCTCTCCTCGGTTTCCTTTGGTGGAAGCTGAAAGGCTCAAAGCTTGGACACATTATGACAAGGCTGGGTGCGTCAAGTGCCATATTCGGTCTGGTTTACGGAAGTGTGTTCGGCTATGAGCATCTGCTTGACCCGCTGTATCACGCTGTCGGTTTGCAGCATAAGCCGCTGGAAATTCTGGAAAACACGGAAATTATCCTGTACGGTGCAATTGCCATAGGCGTTGCGCTGATCGTGATTTCCATACTGTTTAACGTTATTACGGGCTTCAAACAGAAAGACTTTGAGCGTGCGCTGTTCTCGAATAACGGTCTTGCGGGACTTATTTTCTTCGGGGCTATACTTTTTGCACTGGTCTATATGATACTGACGGGCGTTTCGCTGTTCACTCCCGCATATATTATCGGTCTGATAGTTGTTCCGCTTATTATAATGTTCTTCCGGGAACCGTTGGGCGGTCTGCTTAAAGGCAAAAGGTTTGAGATACACGGCGGCATAGGCGACTTTATCGCTTCAAACTTCTTTGAATGCTTTGAGTTTCTGCTGGGTTATGCGACCAACACTATTTCCTTCGTAAGAGTCGGCGGCTTCGTGCTTTCACACGCAGGTATGATGGCTGTGGTAATGGCTCTTGCAGAGGGCGCAAACGGCGGTGCTTCGCTGCTTGTGGTAATTCTGGGAAATATTTTCGTTATGTTCCTGGAGGGTATGCTGGTTGGTATTCAGGTGCTTCGACTTGAATTCTACGAGATATTCTCCCGCTTCTATGACGGCGACGGTAAGCCCTTTGAGCCCGTCAAGGTCAAGTATGACGAAAAGATTGAATAAATTTCTAAAACACTTTGGAGGTTATTGTTATGTACATTTTTCTGGTTCCGCTTCTTATTGTAATTCTTCTTTCCGTTCCCGTTGCGGGAATTATCCGCAAGCACAGCACAGGGGAGAAGGCAAAGCACGCTCTTATCGGCAATCTTTGCACTTTCTTCGCTGTTCTGCTGATGGCTGTTGTTTTCCCTGTGGGAAATCTTGTATCTGCCGAAACTGCTGAGGCTGTTTCAAATGTTGTAAACAACGCAGAGTCCTTTGCTTACCTTGCAGCTGCTCTGGCAGTTGGTCTTGGCTCTATCGGATGCGGTATTGCCGTTTCCGCTGCTGCTCCTGCTGCTATCGGTGCTGTTTCAGAGGACCCTAAGGTATTCTCCAAGGCTCTTATCTTCGTTGCTCTGGGTGAAGGTGTTGCACTCTACGGCTTCCTTATCGCATTCCTTATCATAAACAAATTCTAATTTGTTCCAAGTTCTGATTTGTGCAAATTCCGAAACGGAGGTGGTTTGATGCAGTTTTTTCTTATAAGCGATAACGTAGATACCGAAATGGGAATGCGGCTTGCGGGTATCAGGGGAGTAGTCGTTCACGAGGAACAGGAAGTCAAGGACGCTCTTGCCGCTGCGGCTGCCGACAAGGATATTGCTGTTATCCTTATGACCGAAAAGCTTGTCAGGCTGTGCAGGGAAACGGTGTTCGATATGAAGCTGAATATGAAAAGTCCGCTTATTGTCGAGATACCCGACCGTCACGCAACCTCCGATATTTCCAGCACAATATCGGGATATGTTGAGGACGCTATCGGTCTGAAGCTGTAACGGAGGTTATTATGGAAGAAATTAACAATGAAAAGCTTCAAAGGTTTTCTCTGGCTGTCAACACCGAGATAGACCATCAGGTGGACGAGATAATCAGAGAAGCCGAGAAGAAAAGCCGCACTATTATCGAGGAGGCAAACGCAAGGTCTGCCGAAACTGCCGATAAATATTATGCGGAGAACATAAAAAAAGTCAGCGGAAAGTATCTCAGAGAAGCTTCGAGGCTTGAGCTTGAAGCAAAGAAAGAGGTTCTCCTTCGCAGAGAAGAGCTGACGGGACAGGTCTTTGACGCCGTTTCAAATCGTCTTGCGCAGTACAGAACGTCCGCTGATTATGCGGTTTATATGAAAAAGCTGCTGGCAGAGGCTGCTCCCGCTGCGGGAGATGTTGTCTATATCGGCGAGGAGGACGAAAAGCTGTCCGAGCTGCTGAAAAAGGACTATCCCGAGGTTGAGTTCAAGACGGACGAGCATATTCATCTGGGTGGGCTTTCCGTGTACAGCAAGAAAAACGGCACTATTTCCGACAGAACCTTTGACTTTGCTATTGAGGAGCAGAGGAAAGAGTTCGCAGGCAGAAATTCTTTTGCCTGATGAAATACCGATCAATTTATCTTCTCCGCCGAAGGCGGAGAAGATATACTAAATCCGCCACACAATTATAGATGACGAAAAAACGGTATTTTCTCAACACTTAAATTTTGAGAACGGAGGGAAAGCATTGAACAGCATTTATTCGGTCAACGGACCTGTTGTCAAGGTCAGAAACACCACAGATTTTTCAATGCTTGAAATGGTTTATGTCGGAAACAAACGCCTAATCGGCGAGGTTATCGGCATTACCGATAAAGAAACTACCATTCAGGTTTACGAGGTCACTACGGGATTGAAACCCGGTGAGCCTGTATATACCACCGGTGCGCCTATGTCCGCAACGCTGGGACCCGGTATTATCTCCAACATTTTCGACGGTATCGAGCGTCCGCTTCGTAAGATCTACGACATAAGCGGTGCATTTATTGCCGAAGGTTTGAATGTACCTACTCTGGATACGGAGCGTGTTTTTGATGTTACAGTGAAGGTGTCCGTAGGTGATACGGTCAGCGGAGGAGATATTTACGCCGTTTGCCCAGAAACGTCCATTATCGAGCATCGCTGTATGATACCGCCACGTGTATCAGGCGAGATAATTTGGGTCGCAGAAAACGGCGAGCATAAGATAGATGACGAGATCGTCAAGCTGAAAAACGAAAAGGGCGAAACGGTCACTTTGACGCTTTGTCAGAAATGGCCTATCAGAGAGCCTCGTCCCATTAAGAGCCGTCTGCCCATCAACCGTCCGCTTATTACGGGACAGCGTGTTATCGACACGGTACTTCCTATTGCAAAGGGCGGTACGGCGGCTATCCCCGGCGGCTTCGGAACGGGTAAGACTATGACGCAGCATCAGCTGGCAAAATGGTGTGATGCGGATATTATCGTGTACATCGGCTGCGGCGAGCGCGGAAACGAAATGACTCAGGTTCTGGAGGAATTTTCGGGACTTGTTGACCCGAAATCGGGCAAGCCACTGACCGACAGAACGGTTCTTATTGCAAACACGTCAAATATGCCCGTTGCTGCCCGTGAAGCGTCTATTTACACGGGTATCACCCTTGCGGAGTATTACCGTGATATGGGTTATCACATTGCGATAATGGCGGATTCCACCTCACGTTGGGCTGAGGCACTCCGTGAAATAAGCGGACGTCTGGAGGAAATGCCTGCCGAGGAAGGCTTCCCCGCATATCTGCCGTCACGAATTTCCGAATTCTACGAGCGTGCGGGCTATGCCGAAACGCTGAACGGCAGGGAAGGCTCCGTAACTATCATCGGTGCGGTTTCTCCCCAGGGCTCCGACTTTTCCGAGCCTGTTACTCAGAACACAAAGCGTTTTGTCCGCTGCTTCTGGACGCTTGACAAGGCGCTTGCCTATGCAAGACATTATCCCGCTATCAACTGGACATCTTCCTATTCCGAGTATCTGGAGGATCTGGGCGATTTCTACCGTGAGAATGTTGACGAAAAGTTCCTTGAATATCGTCAGGAAATATCAAACATTCTCATTGAGGAAAACAAGCTGATGGAGATAGTTAAGCTTATCGGTTCGGACGTTCTGCCGGATGACCAGAAGCTTGTTATCGAGATTGCAAGAGTTGTCAGAGTCGGATTTTTGCAGCAGAATGCTTATCATAAAGACGATACCTATGTTCCCCTTGAAAAGCAGTTTATGATGATGGGTGCTATCCTTAATCTTTATAAATGGTGCAAAAAGGCCGTTGCTTCAGGCATTTCCACGGCAGCACTTCTTGATACGGGACTGTTTGAGAAGGTCATTAAGATAAAGTACGATATCCCCAATGACAGGCTTGATATGTTCAGGCTCTTAAACGCCGAGATCGAAGAGGGAATAAGTGCCGTTATCAACAAAACTAACCGCTGAAAGGAAGAGTAAAATGAGCTTACAGTACGTAGGACTAAAGGAAATAAACGGTCCGCTTGTTGCTTTGGAGCATGTTGAAAACGCTTCCTATGATGAGGTTGCGGAGATACGTTTAAATGACGGCACAACACGTCTGGGACGAATTGTTGAGATATCCGAGGACAAGGCGATCTTGCAGGTTTTCGAGGGAACAAGGGGACTGTCACTTACCAATACAAAGACGAGATTTACGGGCAGACCTATGGAAATGCCCCTTTCCGAGGAAATTCTCGGACGTGTTTTCAACGGTGCAGGCAAGCCTATTGACGGTCTGGGCGATATTTTCGCTGAAAAGTCTGCCGATATCAACGGCGAACCGCTGAATCCCGTTGCAAGAACATATCCGAGAAACTACATCAACACGGGAATTTCCACTATTGACGCTCTGACCACGCTTATCAGAGGTCAGAAGCTGCCTATCTTCTCGGGTTCGGGTATGTCACATAACAAGCTGGCGGTGCAGATAGTTCGTCAGGCGCAGATTGCTGAGGAAAGCGGCAGCGATTTCGCTGTTATCTTCGCAGCAATGGGCGTTAAGAACGACGTTGCAGACTATTTCAGAAGAAGCTTTGAGGAAAGCGGCGTTTTGCAGAGAGTTGCAATGTTCCTAAATCTGTCCAACGACCCTATTATTGAACGTATCCTTACGCCCAGATGTGCCCTGACTGCGGCTGAATATCTGGCGTATGAGAAGAATATGCACATTCTCGTAATTATGACGGATATGACTTCTTACGCCGAGGCTTTGCGTGAGTTCTCCTCCTCAAAGGGCGAAATTCCCGCAAGAAAGGGCTATCCCGGATATCTTTATTCGGACCTGGCTTCGCTGTATGAGAGAGCGGGCGTTGTAAACGGTTCATCGGGTTCTGTTACGCAGATACCTATCCTGACTATGCCAAATGACGACATTACACACCCCGTTCCCGACCTTACGGGATATATTACCGAGGGACAGATAGTTCTCGACAGAGGTCTTGACCAGACAGGCGTTTATCCTCCTGTGTCCGTACTGCCGTCACTTTCCCGTCTTATGAAGGACGGTATCGGCGAGGGCTACACAAGGTCTGACCATTCGTCTTGTGCTAATCAGCTTTTTGCCTGCTATGCGAGGGTTCAGGACGCACGTTCTCTGGCATCGGTTATCGGTGAGGACGAACTTTCGGAAATTGATAAGGCGTATATGCACTTCGGTGTTATGTTCGAGAAATATTTCGTTACACAGAGATTTGACGAGAATCGTTCTATAGATGAAACCCTTGATCTTGGCTGGGATCTGCTTTCTCTGCTCCCCAAATCGGAGCTTGACCGTGTTGACGAAAAGCTTCTTGAAGAGAAGTATCGTCCGAAAAACGCCGAAAGATTTGTGTGACCGAAGGGGTGAAGGTAATTGGCTGAACAGGTTTTTCCTACCAAAGGAAATCTTATCAATACAAAAAAATCACTCCGTCTTGCCCGTCTGGGATATGAGCTTCTGGACAGAAAGCGCAACATTCTTATCCGTGAGCTTATGACAATGGTAAATACTGTCAAGACTATAAGAGGTTCTATCGAGGAAACCTATATCAAGGCATATGCGGCATTGCAGGAGGCAAATATTACCATGGGTGTTATTGAGAATATTGCTCATTCCATGCCCGTGGAGGATTCCGTAACGGTGACCTACCGAAGTGTTATGGGCTGCGAACTGCCGCAGGTCACCATCAAGGAGAGAACACCTACGCTGGATTACGGATTTGCTGTTACAAACTCAAGTCTTGATTACGCTTATATCTGCTTTGAAAAGGTAAAGCAGATGACCGCTGTGCTTGCAGAGGTGGAAAACGGCGTTTACCGTCTGGCGGTCGCCATCAAGAAAACTCAGACAAGGGCTAATGCGCTGAAAAACATCGTTATCCCTAAGTTTGAGCAGACAGTTTGGTATATCTCAAACAGCCTTGAGGAAAAGGAGAGAGAGGAATTCTCCCGCCTTAAAGTCATCAAGCATCAGAAAAACAAGGTAAAAGAAGCCGAAAACGAATAAAAAGGGGGACTGTCTGCGCAATGCGTACAGTCCCTTTGTGCGGTTTTTGGGAATACCTCAGAGAAACGGCTTTAGCTTGTCGATATATGCCTGCTCCGCTTTCAGCATATCCTTGGCTTCGCTGACAATATCCGAGGGCGCATCGTTGGCGGCGTTCAGGCTTTTGTTCAGGCGGATAATGCCCATATTGGTTCCCTGAATAAGCATTTTGGCAAGGTCGGAGGTTTCTGTGCTTTTGGCGCAGGAAAGGGCTATGCCCATATCTGTCATGGCTTTGGTGACGGGGTTTAGCTCCTTGGGAGTTGTCCGCTCCGCACGAAGCTCCCCGCAGACTCTGTTGTAGCTTTGACGGTATCGGTTCAGCTGGCTGCTGACTTCACGGCGAAGCTCCTTATCTGCAATTTTAGGCAGAATTTTTTCGATGGAGCTGCAGCCCATATCCGCATTTTGATAGATGGCGCTTAAAAGATTTGTGGTACTGTTCATGGGAAATGATCTCCTTTTAGTTTTTTGACGAAAAACGCCTGAGAATAGTATTCACACAGTACATAAAAATATTAACGTGGAGGAATGGATAGTTTTGAAAAAAAAGGAAAGCTTTGCTGTCCGCAGTCTGAAAGGTCTTGGATTTTGGCTGGCGGGGGAGATAATGTGCTTCGTTATCTGCCTTATGACGGCTATGATAATGAACAAATTTATGCTTATGAAAATTATTATGTGCATCTGCACAATGGCAATTACGCTGGGACTTTTCTTTCAGTATGCCTACAACGCCGCACGTTTTGACCGTGATATGGTAAAATTCCACGGTCAGCCCGAGGACAAGAAAATGCCCTACAAAATGGCGGCTGTGGCAACTGCTCCCATTTTTATAATGTTTTTGCTTATCGTTTTCGTTAAGGCAGGGGCGGTCAAGGACGTGTTTTATTCAAAGGAATACACATATACCTCTGTTGTTACCGAAGAAACCACCGTTTCAGAAGATGTAACAGCTGCCGAAAACGCTGCCGTTACCGAAGTACCCGCTGAAACCGAAACAGCAGTCACAACTGTTCCCGAGGAGCCTGTTACGGTGGAGATGACGGGGAAGGTGGAGCTGACATTTTACAGTGCGTACCTTATCGGAAATATCCATGTTTCGCCCTTTGTCAGCCTGTTTACCGAAAGCAAGACCATTGACGGGCTTAGCTGGGGCGGCGTGTTCTGGTTGTTTTTGCTGGAGCTTACTTGTCCTGCAATAATAATTTTTACTTATCATTGTGTTTTTAATGATATTGATATTAAGAAGTTGGTTATGTATAAATGAATTTTTGGCACGGCTGCGGGGTGTGGTCGTGCTGTTTTATATGAATATAAGACTAGAATTTGGCTTTGTAAAACAAAATTCATAAAAAATCTTCTTTTGTGTATTGAATATTGTTAATATATGTGGTAATATCAAGATAGTTTACTAATATATGAAGGGATTGTGATTACTATGAAGATTAAAAAGACAATCGCATTTATCACTGCACTTTGCATAAGCAGTTCTGTTTTAGGTGCTGTCGTCTATGCAGATGATGAGGTCACTGCTGTTGTTCAAGAAGCAGAAAGTATTGAGTATTCTTCCGGGTACTATATTTCCGGAAACTTTCAGTACACACTTTCCAATACAGGCGAAGCAACAATAATAAAGTACGTTGGTTCGGAAAAAAATATTGTATTTCCGTCTGTAATTGATGGTTATCCGGTAGTAAGTTTGCAAGGAGAAACTAATTTTTTTGGAACCAACTTTTTCTTTGATAATGAAAATGATATAATAAGCATTGTTATTCCAGAAGGAATTACAAGCTTTGAATCTATTTGCCAGAAGTGCAGTAATATGACAAGCATAAGTTTACCATCAAGCTTAAAAACAATTCCTAATGGTGCCTTTTCTGGTTGCACTAAGCTTGAAAAAATTATTGTTCCTGATAACGTTACTTCAATCGGTAGTGCAGCTTTTTCTAATTGTGTATCTCTTAAATCTGTAAATATTCCGCAAGGAATTACTGTAATTAAAGATAAAACATTTGAGAACTGTAAAAGCTTGACTAGCATTATTTTGCCATCAAAACTTGAACGTATATGGAGTTATGCGTTTAGTGGTTGTGAAAAGTTGACTTCAATTAATCTCCCCAAATCACTTAATGGAATAGGAGAGTATGCTTTTAGAAATTGTACATCACTTAAAGAGGTTGATTTGCCAGATACAATCGAGTATTTGAATTCTGGTATTTTTAATAATTGCGCTTCATTAATTAATGTAATTCTTCCTTCAAAGATTGAAACTATACCTGAGTATATCTTTTCTAATTGTGAAAATCTTACTGAGGTTATTGTGCCACCAGATGTAAATAAAATAGATCCAAGTGCTTTCACCAATTGCAAAAAAGCTATGATTTGCTATCCTAGGTCGGCTAGCATGTATTCTCCGTTGTC
>CAMCRP010000083.1 GCA_945877315.1 uncultured Ruminococcus sp.
ATGTCCGAAAATGCGATCACCAGCGTAAGGAATAAGCTTTTCAGATCGGAATGCGGAACAAGGCTCCTGAACGAAATATTTGATTTGGAGGAATAATTATGGACGGCAACAAGCTTGAAACCATCAGAAAGCGCATCGCAAAAACAGGCGAGGCGCTCAAAAGGAACAATATGGAATTCTACACCGTGGAAAAGGCATCGGACGTTCCCGAGCTGGTGAAATCGCTTATCAAAAAGGGTGATACTATTGGCACAGGAGGTTCTATGACCCTCAAGGAAACGGGCGTTATGGATCTTCTCAGAAGCGGCGATTACAATTTCCTTGACAGAGAAGCTGTACCCAAGGAGGAGGTTCCGTCTATCTACCGCAAATGCTTTTCTGCGGACGTTTATATGTGCAGTTCAAACGCTATTACCGAGAATGGTGAACTTTACAATGTAGACGGAAACAGCAACCGTGTGGCGGCTATCTGCTATGGCCCCGAGTCGGTAATTATCGTTGCGGGATATAACAAGATCGTTACCGACATTGAAGAAGCTTCCGTCAGAGTGAAGAAGCTTGCCGCTCCCGCCAACACCATGCGCCTTGACTGTGACACATACTGCAAGGAAAAGGGTGAGTGTGCCGCTTTTGTGGGCGGAAACAAGCATATTTGCGACGGCTGCGGCGGTAACGACAGAATTTGCTGCAATTTCGTAATTTCCGCAAAGCAGCGTCACAAGAACAGGATCAAGGTAATTATTGTTGAGGAAGAATTGGGATATTGATTTTCCTACTAGATACAAACAGCCCCGAGGTCGTTTGACTTCGGGGCTGCGTTATTTTTATTCGGGGATAAAGTTGCTTTCGTCAAATGTGGGATATTTTCCGTTTTCGGAAAATTCGGCGGTGGTTATTCCGTTAATGTCCGTAATTTCAATTGTCATTGGTCCTGAATTCATAAATAAAGTATTGACATCATTGCCGCATATGCCGCCTTTGTATTCGATTGTCCCGCAATAGGCTGAAATATTGTATTTTCCAGCAATGGGGCAATGCCATACCGCTTCGCCGTTTTTGTCGGTCGCGCCGATAACATAGCCGCCCCACGCTCCCGAATAGCCTTTGGCAAGATTGCTGCCGTCAAAGCCCTCGGGACGGAGTATCACCCAATATCCGAACAGGGGAGCGCCGTTTTCGTCCAGCAGTCGGATAACCGCTTTGGACGTATCGGCAGCGTTCAGTTCGTCGGGAGTTGGGTGTTCCCAGACAAGTTCGATACTGAAATCATCTGCATTTTCATCAATAGTAATCTCAAATTGCATCTCGTTTCGCTTGCTTTTTTTGCCTTCGGAATTTACCATCATATCCGAAACGGTGAGAAGATAACAGCCATCGGTCAGCGTTCGGACTGTTGGTACATCTCCGCAGGTGAGGGCTGCGCCCGGCATATATCCGCCCTTGTCGTTGTCTATCTCATATCCCGGAGAGCCTTCTATATATTTGATAGCCTGACAGGTTATGCAAAGACCGTTGACGTAATTCCCGTTTTTGTCTGTTACAAATATGGACACTTCATGAGATTTCGGTTCATGGTAGGTTGGCTGCGGGTTGGGGTCATAGGGAGGGGAAAACTGATCAATTTCTTCTTCGAATAGTGTTTGATATTCTTCATTTTCCAGAGTTTTTTCTATTTGTTGTCTTATTCGTTTATAATATGCTTTGTCCTCGTCAACGGCAGCTTTGTATCTATCTCCGAGAATTGTATCTATAAATTTGTCGGTGAGTTTATAGTTCTGCGAAAATGCAGATATCACATTAGCTTCGGGGGAAATGGGAAATGCCATTATTTCTCCGCTTGCATATTTTGCAGTCAGATAATAGCTCCTCGGACTAATAATATGACTTGAGATATCACCCGCATTTACGTCAATTCCGTCTAAAAATTTGCCGCCTACGGGAAGTCCTTTGACAATATCCATAAGGTCGCTGTCCAGAAGATTTTCTCCATTTTCGGCGGTCAAGGTCGTATAACACGAGCTGTACCACTCATCTTCATAAGCGTGATTGAAGGTCACAAGCTCAATGGAAGTAAGGACCTTGCCTGAGGTTTGAAGCATTGACGCAAGTCTGTTGCTGTCAGTATTCGTAAGTCCGAAATATCGGTAGAAGTGTATTTCGCCGTCAGCTTCAAGACCGTAAATATTTGGGTTTTTATTTCCCTCAATATACCGCAGACCGTCGCCGCCCGCAACCTCTTCTCCCAGCTTCGGCTCATGATCAATTCCGTCGAATAATATGGAATTAAGCTCAGAAACGTTATCAGAGAGCATATATATCTTTTCCCCGACTATTATTTTGAGGGGCACATCAGTCAGTTCTCCTTCATCAACTGCCGTTTCCAAAATTTGTATCTCCGTTTCAGTTGATGGGGAGGTCGTATGCTCTGTAACGGTTGTTTCGTCAACCAAGGCAGCATCTGTCCCTGTTTCGGGGACAGTTTCAATCTCCCTTTCACTTCCGAAACGTGCGGATGTCACCGCTATTACTGCGGTCAGAGCGCAAAGGGAAACAGCTGCAGCCGCTTGCAGTACGGGACTTCTTCTTTTAGGAGTATCGACTGAAACGGGATTTTCCGCATTTGCGGCAATTCTCCGCTTCATATCCGAATTTGCGCTTATGGAGCTGTAAATACGGTTAAGATCGTTCTTATTCATTTTTCAGCCCTCCTTCATTCAGTTCAAGACGCAGCTTTTTTCTTGCACGGTAAATATCGGAACCAACCGTTTTTGCATTTCTGCCCGTAATGTCGGAGATCTCCTCCAGAGAATATCCCTCGAAGCAAAACAGGTACAGGGCATTTCTCTGATGCTCGGGCAGGCTGCGAATAAGCTCGGCATATTCGATGCTTTGGAAATCATCGGCAAATGATATGCAGTCATAGTCTGCAAGCGGTTGATTTTTACGAAACCATGCGGAACGTGCCCTGTCGTGACATAAATTGATAGCCACTCGTATAAGCCATGCCTTCTTATGTTCAGAACTGTCAAATTCAGACGTGTTTTTCATAAGCCTTATGAATGTTTCCTGAACAATATCCTCGGCATCGTGGCAATTTTTCGTATTCTGAACGGCAATTCGCAGAATGGTATCGGCGTAAGCTTCTACATCGGCTTCAAAGATCGTCTTTTCATCTGCGGTCATCTGCACCACCCCTTTTGTGTTTCTGTCTATAATACGGTTCTCGAATGCTCTATTTTGCAGCGTATAAAAATTTTTTCGACAAAAAAGCGGTTTGCCCGAAAGACAGCAAACCGCTTGATTATGTATCTCACAATGAAAATCACATCAGTTTATCAAAGGTATATTCTGCAAGCTTATCCCGAACAACGTCGGAGACTTCGTTAAAAGCGTCCTGAATACGGCAGTTGCCCGAGCGTCCTCTTGTGCAGACATAATCGTCGGCAAGGCAGCGGCTCAGCTTATATTCGCCTTCAACGGCTTCAATAACGTCTTTCAGAGATATTTCTTTTGCGGGACGGGTAAGCTCATAACCTCCCTGAGAGCCTTTATAGGATTTCACCAATCCTTCGGTAACGAGCTTTCTCAGTATTTTCAGCGAAAATCTGAGGGTAACACAGGTTTCCTCGGCAATGGTTTTTGCATCCATACGATTATTGGCGCAGGCGAGTATCTGAACTATTCGTATTGCGTAATCGGATTCCAGGGTAATGTGCATAAAATATCACCGTTTCCTATGAAATATTTATCAGTCAAGGAAATCCTTGACCTTTTTGCTTCTGCTGGGGTGACGAAGCTTTCTGAGTGCCTTTGCTTCTATCTGGCGGATACGCTCGCGGGTAACATTGAACTGCTTGCCAACGTCCTCCAGAGTGCGGGAACGTCCGTCCTCAAGACCAAATCTCAGACGAAGCACCTTTTCTTCACGTTCAGTAAGGGTAGACAGCACCTGAGAAAGCTGTTCCTTGAGCAGGATAAGAGAAGCTGCATCTGCGGGCTGCGGAGCATCATCATCGGGAATGAAGTCACCGAGATGGCTGTCCTCCTCCTCACCGATGGGAGTTTCCAGAGAAACAGGGTCCTGAGCTATCCGCATGATCTCCCTAACCTTATCAACAGGCATATCCAGCTCTGCTGCGATCTCCTCGGGTGACGGGTCGTGACCGTTCTTATGAAGAAGCTGGCTGGAAACCTTCTTTACCTTGGTAATGGTTTCAACCATATGAACGGGGATTCGGATAGTTCTTGCCTGGTCTGCGATGGCTCTTGTAATAGCCTGTCTTATCCACCATGTAGCGTATGTGGAGAACTTAAAGCCCTTGGTATGGTCAAACTTGTCAACCGCCTTGATAAGACCGAGATTTCCCTCCTGAATAAGGTCAAGGAACTGCATTCCTCTGCCCACATATCTTTTTGCAATGCTGACAACAAGACGAAGGTTTGCTTCCGCAAGACGCTTTTTAGCCTTCTGGTCGCCCTGAGCCATTCTCTGAGCAAGCTCTATCTCTTCTTCGGCAGTCAGCAGGGGAACACGTCCGATCTCCTTCAGATATATCTTAACGGGGTCATCAATGGCAATTCCTTCATTGGAGAGTGCCATTTCCAGGTCGTCCGTCAGGGTGTCCATGGAAAGTCCGAGGTCGGTTTCGGCGTTGAAATCCTCGATTATCTCAATATTCAGATTTGCACAATTGTCATAAAAGCTGTCCATCTGGTCAACGTCAAAATCAAGGTCCTCCAGAACATCTGTGATCTCCTTAGTGGTAAGCTTTCCGCTTGCCTTGCCCTGTTCCATCAAGCTGTCAATGGTTTTCTTATCAGCCATATAGCACATCTTCCTTTACTTGGATTTTTTTCTGAGATTCTGCTGGAGAAGGAGAAGCTCGTCATCGGTCATTTCACTGCCTTTGACGGTCTGTCCGCCATCGAAGGACAGCAGAATGTTTATATATACGTCCAGCTCTTCGGCTGAAACGGTAATATCTTTGTATTTTGCAGATATTTCGGATATTTTGCCCATTTCGGCGGCAGTAAATTCACCCGAAAGCGACATTAATGTAAATCTCTCGGAATTTTTTATGCCCTCTGCCAAAGAAGCAAATACTTTTCTGTTGAATTCTGTCACAAATTTGTCAGGTGTTATCTTGGAAAGAATATAATTAAGCGTATCGGGGTGCCTTTCAAGGAAAAGTATTATCCCTATCTCCGCCTTATTCTGCTTGGGATATTTCACTGCATCGGGGTTTACGCTGTCAGGTCTGGCGTGAGCTGTTATCTCCTGCCATTGCTTCTTTTCGTAAACACGCTCACGTTTTTTAAGCGTTGCGTTTATCTGAGAAGTAAGGACCTCTTTACTGACATTCTGTTCCGATGCGACCTTTGAAATATACACATCTCTCTCAATGGGAGATGATATATCCGCAAGGACATTAATGCAGCGTTTCAGGTACTCCACCTTTCCCGTATCCGACTGAATATCAATATCCTTTTTGCATTTGTTCAGCTCAAAATTGATAGCACCGTCGGAATTATCCAGCAGATACTTGAACTTTGCAGCACCAAATTTCTTGATATATTCGTCGGGGTCCTTAGCACCCTCCATTTTGATTATTTTGGTTTCTACGCCGACCTCTCCCAAGAGATTGATGGCTCGGTGAGCAGCTGCTTGTCCGGGACCGTCGCTGTCGTATGCGATTATGACCTCTTTGGCATATCCCGAAATAATACGTGCCTGCTCGGAGGTGAGAGCCGTTCCCAGGGTTGCAATGACATTTTCAAAGCCAGCCTGATTTACGGCGATAACGTCCATATAACCCTCGGCGAGGATAAGCCTGTTTGAAGTATCACGCTTAGCAAAATTCAGTGAGAACAGATTGCGGCTTTTCTTGAAAACGGGTGTATCTGCGGAGTTAAGGTATTTGGGTCCATCACCGTCGATGATACGCCCTCCGAAGGCAATGACATTTCCTCTCAGGTCGATAATTGGGAAGATGACCCTGTCACGGAACTGGTCAAACAATCTGCCTGTTTTCTGACTTCGTCCGCAGAGATTTGCGGCAACAAGCTCGTCCTCAGTAAATCCCTTAGCGGTCAGATGATCACAGAGGTTTTGCCAGCCTGACGGAGCATATCCCAGACCGTATTTTGTAACAGTAGCCCTTGTAAGACCTCGTCCCGCAAAATAACGCCTGCCCTTTTCGCCCAGCTGCTTGTCATTGACAAGTACGGAATTGTAGTATTTCGCAGCGGCTCGATTAGCCTCGTAAATACGCATTTTCAGCCTTGAAAAATCGGGGTTGCCTGCATTTTCGGGCATAGGTATTCCCGAACGTTCCGCAAGAAGCTTGACCGCTTCGTAATACTCAAGGTTTTCTATGAGCATAGTAAAGGTGAAAACGTCACCTCCTGCGCCGCAGCCAAAGCAATAGAAGCTTTGCGTATCGTTATATATCACGCAGGACGGCGATTTTTCCGAATGAAAGGGGCACAGGCAGGACATATTTCTGCCGCTTCTTTTCAGCACGGCATACGAAGATACAACGCTGTCAATAGGATTTGCAGAGCGAAGTCGTTCAATAAAATCGGGTGGAAAAGCCAATTCAGGGCACTCCTTTCATTACTTCGGCCAGCCCTTTGGAATGAAAATATCCTTATAAAGGTTCACGGCATAGCTGTCGGACATTCCTGCGATATAGTCACAGACAGCCCTATCCTTATCAAATCTTCCCATAATAACTTTGTACTCATCGGGAAGCTTATCGGGATTTTTAAGGAAATATCCGTAAAGCTTCTCTACAAGCAGCATTGCCTTTGATTCTTCGGATTTTGCAGCCATATTGTAGTACACCCGCTCAAAAAGGAAGCTTCTCAGCTCGTCATGGGCGGCTTTTACCTCGGGAGTCATTGCAATATTTTTCGCACCGCACTCTACAACAGATGTCACAAGTGTGGTGATACGCTCGCTTTTGGTCTTTCCGAGAACCTGTATGCAGTGTTCGGGAAGGTCGCTGTCTTTGAGGACACCTGCTCTTATGGCATCGTCGATGTCGTGGTTAATGTATGCAATCTTATCGGCAAGACGGACTATATATCCCTCTCTTGTGACTGCAACTGCATTGGTATGGCAGGCGATACCGTTTTTGACTTCGTATGTAAGGTTCAGACCCTTGCCGTTCTTTTCAATATAATCAACTACACGTACGCTTTGAAGGTAATGCTTGAAGCCGTAGGGACATATCTCCGATAATATCCTTTCACCGCTGTGACCAAAGGGCGTATGTCCCAGGTCGTGACCGAGAGCAATAGCTTCGGCGAGATCCTCGTTAAGCCGCAAGGCTCTTGTTATGGTCCTTGCGATCTGCGAAACCTCTAAGGTGTGAGTAAGACGTGTTCGGTAATGGTCGCCGATGGGATCGAGAAAAACCTGTGTCTTATGCTTTAAGCGTCTGAATGATGTGGAGTGCAGTATTCTGTCCCTGTCCCGCTGGAAATCCGTCCGCATGGGGCATTTATCCTCGGGGTTCTTGCGCTTTCCGCCTTCGTCTGAATAGCAGGCGTATTCGCACAGAGCGGCATGCTCAATGGCTTCGGTCTGTTCTCTTGGAGTTAGCATAAAATCATCTCCCAAATAATATTGGTCAAGAAACTGCCTATTTATTATATACAGCAGATGAAAGCAAAACTCCTCTTAATTTCGGTAAAAAAGTTTTATTTTTGTATATTTCGACAATTATTCGGCAAAATTTCTGAATTCTTCGTCGCCTTTGCATAATTCTATTCTGCCGTTTGATGTGTCAATAAGCTTTTTCTCAAATGAATCGTAAAGTCCAGACTGAACAAGCAGTTCTATATTAACATCCGCGCCGAAGTCTGTACCGATAATTTTAGTCTGAAATTCGGGGAGAATATAGCTTATTTTGCCGTACAGGTCATAGCTGCATTTTAACGAAACAGGGAAGCAGCTGCGCATTTCAGCCCTTGCCGCAGCGTCAACGGCTATTTTTGCCGAGTGGGAATAGGCTCTTACAAGTCCGCCGCCGCCAAGAAGTATCCCACCGAAATATCTTGTGACAACACAGCAAATATCCGTCAGACCTTCCTTTCGCAAAACCTCCAGAACGGGAACTCCCGCCGTGCCCTGGGGCTCGCCGTCATCGGAATAACGGGAGGTGTTATCGGCTCGCAGTATGTACGCATAGACGTTGTGGGTGGCTTTTCGATGCTTTGCTCGAATCTCATCTATAAATGCAATGGCTTCTTCGGGGGTTTCAGTGTGTCGGATATAGCCTATAAATTCCGACTTTTTTTCGATAAAAGAAGCCTCCGCTTCGCCTTTTATAGTTGTATAATCCATAATAACTCCTGCTGATACAAAAACAGCCTGCGGTTCACGCAGGCTGCAATGGATATTCGTTCTTTTGCAATTATTACTGCATATTGAAACGCTTCTTGAATCTGTCAACACGTCCGCCTGTATCAACAAGCTTCTGCTTGCCGGTATAGAAGGGGTGGCACTTAGAGCAGATTTCAACCTTGATATCCTTCTTAGTGGAGCGAGTATTGATCACGTTGCCGCATGCGCAGGTAATAGTGGTTTCAACGTACTCGGGATGAATACCTTCTTTCATTTTTACACCTCATTTCTGATATACTTATATGATTGCATAGCAGCCCATCATACAAGCTCAGACAGTAGTGCTATATACAAATCACTTACGGTTTAATATTATATCATAGGTTCTTGCAAATTTCAAGTAGTTTAACAGTTTTTTTACAATTTAATTTGCGGACACTCAGATGTATTATATAAATATAGCGGTTTGAATAAATGATTCTCGGGATTTGTTGAATATA
The DNA here is from genome assembly GCA_945877315.1 of uncultured Ruminococcus sp. GTDB lineage: Bacteria > Bacillota > Clostridia > Oscillospirales > Ruminococcaceae > UMGS1889. Next base: position 8,854 of record CAMCRP010000083.1, read on the forward strand.
GACAAAATATGCGTCGAAAATTTATATTATATTCTGTATAATATAGGATTGACAAAAGTATATATTGATGTTATACTATAGTTACAATATTATACAAGATATAATACTACAAAAGATAAATGGAGGTAAACATTATGTTTGTAGATTTAACTAAAGAGAAGCCCGTTATGAATACCCAAACAGCTGAGGAACAGCCTAAGTACAGAGGCAATTATGAGTTTGACCACTCCAGAACTCAGATTTGTCCTCATTGCGGACAGTCGGTAACACGAGGTGCTTCTTTCTGCACACACTGCGGTTCGTCAATGACCGAAAGTGCATCGGCAGGAAACGTTTCACAGGTACCCGCTTTCAGCACACCCGCAGCTTCAAATTCGGGCGAAGGCATTTGGAACAAGCTCAAAAAGGTACTTACAGATATTACAGGAGGTTTGTTGGATATGATAAGTGAACTTAACAGAACTATAAGAGCAAGAGAGAAGAACAAGTGGATAAGCCTGCTGCTGTGTATTTTCACAGTATTCGGTCACAAGCTGTATGAGGGCAAGATAGAGATGGCTATAATTTATCTGCTGACAGGCGGTCTTTTCGGAATCGGTCTGGTAGTTGATGTAATTACTCTGCTGGGCAAGCCCGAAAATTATTACGTTACACAGAGCTGACAAAACCAAACGGAGGACATTGTTATGGCGAATATTTCAAAGCGGCTCACAGCAGGTTTTGCTGTTTCCACTGCAATTGCAGGATTGGCGGCATACCTTATTATTCCGAAGAACGAATTCAGCATCATGGACGGCTGCTCAAGCGATGAGGAAATAAACTATTCCATCATAAACAGCGACGTTATTTCCGAGGAAATGCCGATCGAATATTCGCTTGCGGGACAGAAGTGGAAGGGCTGGAAGTTTCGGACAGCAGGTGAGGGAAGTGCAGACATTGTAGTTTGCCGTTACAGCGGTGATGGGATAAAAAGCACGGAAATATATACAGTCAAGGTTGACAAGTCGCTGCATATCTGCGATTACAGAATAAAGTCTGCCGACAGCATAATACCGTAAAAAAACCGTCACATCGTTTTGTGCGATGTGACGGTCATTTTTTGTTATCAAACTCCGGCAATAATTACATTCACGGTTCCGAAGGGAAATGCCAGAGGAATACGGAATGCTTCGGCAAGGTCATTCAGCTCGGTACCGACGGAAGTTTCCTGAGGTTCAAGCTGAAGCTCCATTCCCTGATCGTTGGATACGTTTACAGTAAACAGACCGTTCTGGAGATTTAAGAATTCACCAACAGACGCATTTGTCATTTCGTCAATACAGTTGAGAGGTTCTCCTGCATATCTTGCGGCAAAATCTATGTAGGCATTATCGTCTGCTTCAATTGCCGTGATAAACGAAATGGGACCGTTTATCTTCTGAACGGCAGCGTTCATACAGGAATAGGAAGTGATCTGCTCGGGGTCGAGGGGAGTGAAATCGTCACCTATGAAACGTATGATATTCTTAAAGAAAAGGGAAATATAATCGGTATATGTCTTGGAATTTCTAAGAGCGTCAAGACCGTAGAATTTTCTGATGGCAGCACTTGCTTTGTCATTCTGAACATCTGTGAAGTCTGAATCTGTAATGCTGTTTTCCGCCTTGTAGCTGCGCATTGCCTGCTCAAACTGAGCGGTGGTCATATAGCCTCTGTCAACAAGAGCCTGTCCCAGAAGGAGGTGACCGCTTTTCTGAGATGAAAGCAGCTCTTCAACCTGCTCATTTGTCAGGAAACCCATTTCAACGGCAATATCAC
>CAMCRP010000084.1 GCA_945877315.1 uncultured Ruminococcus sp.
GAAAACCTGCAAAAGAGGCTATGAAAAAGTACAATGTTGACCTTGTTCTCCTCGGATGCAAAGGGCTTGATATGGAAAGAGGCATAACTGATTCTTCCGAAGGTGAGGCTGATTTGAAGTCTGAGATGGCAAGCCGTGCCGAATGTGTGGTATTACTTGCAGACCATTCAAAATTCAACCATACTGCGTTTGTCAATTTTTTGGATTGGGATAAGATCGATTATCTGATTACCGACGAAAAGCCGTCACAGGAATGGCTTGAGTTTTGTGAGCAGATGAAAATAAAACTCATGTACTGATTTACCTTGTCCGGTACATAGTTTGAGCCAGTGCTTTTTATAATTTTACCCATTAAAGCTCCTGTTCTTTTTAATCAAAAACGGCAGGAGCTTTTGTGCTGTCAAAACTTTAGCAGATTTAACAGTTTTGAGAACGCAAAGAAATTATTTTTGTTATCATTGGATAGTATTGTTAAATCTGAGTTGAATTTTCATTTATATATTGATTTGAAATTTTTGTAAATTACGGTTATTTTTGCAGACGGGAGGATATTATCCGCCCGCAGGTAATGGCAGAAAATTTATGATGAAAATAAACTATATAAATGAGCTACATTTACCTAAATAATGTAGCCTGACAGATGAAAATATGCACATATCTTATGCAATTTAGCAAAAAATTGCGAAGAATATTCGTGAAAAATACTTATGGAAATGGATTTTGCAAAGTGCTATAATCTTGTAAATATATATAAGAAGGGCGGTGTTTTTATGCAGGAAATATACGGACAGAAAACAGACAGACAGCTTGCAGCAAAGCAGAGAATAATTGCAGTTGCGGCAGGCAGGGAAAAGGCAGACCTTGTTTTAAAAAACGCAAAGTATCTTAATGTGTTTTCAAATGAATTTTTGTGCGGTGACATAGCCGTTGCAAACGGACTGATTGCCGGTGTCGGAAAATATGACGGTAAAACAGAGATTGATGTCAGCGGAAAACTCGTTCTCCCCGGCTTTATTGACGCACATATTCACCTTGAAAGTTCAATGGTGACTCCTGCTGAATTTGCAAAGGCAGTTGTTGCCCACGGTACAACCACAGTCATAACCGACCCTCACGAAATCACAAATGTAATGGGCATTGACGGAGTTGAATATATGATTCAGGCATCGCAAAATTTGCCGATTGATGTTCATTTTATGATGCCGTCATGTGTGCCTGCCACAGAAATTGACGAGAGCGGTGCGGAGCTTGACTGCAAGGATATTGACTTTTACTTGGATAATAAAAAGGTACTCGGACTTGCAGAGATGATGAACTATGTCGGTGTTATCAACGGCGATAAAAATGTGCTTTCAAAAATTGTCACCTCGCAGGCTCATCACAAGAAAATTGACGGTCACGCTCCTGAGCTTTCGGGCAATGACCTCAACGCATACATTGCCGCAGGTGTCTATTCCGACCACGAGTGTTCCACCTTTGAAAATGCCCTTGAAAAGCTGAGAAAAGGTCAGTTTATTATGATAAGAGAGGGTACTGCCGCTCATAATCTCAAGGCGCTTATGCCGCTTTTGACTCAGCAGTATTACTCAAGGTGTATGTTTGCAACAGATGATAAGCATCCAAGCGATTTGCTCTATGGCGGTCATATTGACTACATTGTAAAACAGGCGCTGAAAAACGGTGCAGATCCGATTGTTGCTCTCAAAACAGCAACCCACCATGCCGCAAGATACTTTTTGCTCAATAACAAAGGTGCGATTGCTTCGGGTTATCTTGCCGATATTGTTGTTGTCGATAATCTTGAAGATTTCAATGTTGAAACTGTTTTCAAGTGTGGCAAGCTTGTTTTTGACGGCGAAGTTAAGGACTTTTCTGCTCCCACAGTTGATGAAAAGCTTGCCGAAAAATGCTTTGATACTTTTCATCTTAACAGCGTAACGCCGAGCAGTTTCAAGGTTGACGGAAAACTCGGACTTATCGGTCTTGTCGGCGGTGAATTGCTCACACGCAATCTCGGCACAGCAGATAAAATTGATGTGGAAAACGATATTCTGAAAATTGCCTGCATTGAGCGTCACAAAGGCACAAACCATATAGGTGTCGGCTATGTTAAAGGCTATTCGCTGAAATCGGGTGCAGTAGCAACCTCGGTTGCCCACGATTCGCACAACATTATCACAGTCGGCTGTAATGATGATGATATTGCCGTTGCCGTGAACGCAATCAAGGACAGCAAGGGCGGTATCGCAGTTGTTGAAAACGGCAAAATTAAGGCTCTGCTCGAACTCCCGATTGCAGGCTTGATGTCCGATGAACCGCTTACAACCGTAAACGAAAAGCTTGAAAATGCAAAGTCATCTGCATATGAACTCGGTGCGGACAAAAGCATTGATCCGTTTATGACTCTCTCGTTTCTAAGTCTGCCCGTTATCCCAAGCTTGAGAATAACCACAAAAGGTGTGTTTGATGCGGAAAATTGGAAAATGCTCTGATGTGCGGAAGCTTTTAATAATACAATAAAACATAAAATAATTTAAACAGGAAAACAAAGTGCGTATTGTCACTTTGTTTTCCTGTTTTATTTTTAATCGGTCCATAGTACTGACAATGGGACAATGCTTTGCGTTATAATAAATTTACTATAAATCGCTGAATATGTTGTAATAAAATGTGATATATAATAAAATAAGAGACGAGAAGACAATAAAAAAGACAACCCTAAGGTTGTCTTTAGTATGTGGTGCAAAGGGGTTTCCACTACCCTACGGCATATTGCCTTATCTTAGAACTCTGATGAATATTGATAAACTTATAAAAAATGGTTTATTGTGTTTGTTTTGATGAATATTGATAAACCTATACATCAAATTTCTAAGCTCTAATTTGATTGTAATATTGAAAAATATATTTGTCAATAGAAAGGTGAGAATTATGAAATATATAATTGGACTTGATATCGGAATCGGTTCAGTGGGCTGGGCTGTTGTAAGAAATGACGATGATTGCAAACGATTGGAGGATTTTGGTGTCCGCATATTTGAATCCGGAGAGATCATTGAAAGTAATTTGAAGCTATGAAAAGGCAAGAAAAGCGTACTGATTTAACTTCGTCCCCAGTGGGGACAAAGTTACGAACTGACGAGATTATCGCTCAGGAATCAGGCAACAGCCGCAATCAAATTCACCGATGCGAAACACTATAATAATAATCCGGTAAGAAAACTTGTCGTTCGGCGATATAACTTTTTATAAAGCTATACATTAAAAATTTATCAATATCTGAAAAAGTAAGCAGGCGATTATCAATAGCATAAAAAGCATCAAAACTGCGAAAGCTCAAGACCTTCTGTACCTGCCATGCAAAAACGGCTTAAACACTACGTTTAAGCCGTTTAACTCAATTATATTTTTGGTAAACAAATTTATATATACCCGTTATTGTTTTACCAATACGCTTGTAGCGCCTGTGCTTGCATCGGTACATTCAAGGGTTTCCTTTTCTGCATTGTATGTGTAAGGTGTTGATGTACCGTTTGTTGTAAGTGTTAATGTTGAGCCGTCAAATTCGTAACTGCCCTCAACATCTACACCGGCAACTGTAACTATTGCCGAACCGTCATCATTAAAAGTATATTTACCACCTACCTGTTCGGCAGTTACGCCCTTAGCCTGACAAAACTCTTCTAATGTCTGGCTGTTGCCGTCAGCGTCAATAATTTCTGAAACTCCCCATGTGCCTGTTACACTTACTTCAGCGCTGTCATCTTGAGCTGTGTCTGATGATTCAGCGCTCTGAGAAGCTGACGACTCATTAGCTGAACTCTCTTTATTGTCCTTGCTGCCGCAACCGCAGAATGCTGCTGTACCTATCATACAAAGCGCAAGTAATAATGCTATTTTTTTCATTTTAATTACCTCTTTCTAAAATTATTATTTTATTATGCCAAGCCGAAATAGCTTAAAATATTAAAGCCTGTCGGCATTGGAATAGTGAACATAAATATTGTTGCAAACAAAAATCCTGCAATCGCAACCCCAAGAATCACGTATCTGTTTGGAAGTCGCTTGAATGTACCCACTACACCAAGCAGGAACAGAACTACCGAATAGATAACTGTTACAAGTCCGAAAGCGTCACCGTTAGCGTTGTCCTTTTTGCCCTGTTCAAGAAGCTTGTCTGCCTCTGCAATCATTTCTTTTGCATCAGTAAAATAGCTGTCTGTAAAGCCTTCCTTATCAAACGGAGAAGTGTCCTCACCCTGTTCCATTGCCCAAGTGATTGCTTGGGCAAGCTCTGCGGAACAATTATCGTTAAGAAGCTTTTCAATCTTCCAGTCATACTTTTCAACAGCCTCAGTATCATTCTTCTCCTCAGCATAAGAAGATTCGATTAAGACGTCGCTTATTTCATTCCAGAGCATCATATCCTGCATAAGATTTTGTGCCGCTTCATTATACATTGAATTGCCCTCAGAGGAAAGATTATTGCTTTTTGTATAATTTGTTGCCTGATTTCCTCCGTGAAGCGAACTTATCCATGACGCCCACGCAGTAGCCAACGCAGTTATTCCGAGAAAAACTGCAACAATTATTTCAAGAATTTTCTCGGGATCTCTTTTCTTTTTTATTTTTTCATTCATTACTACTCTGCCTCTTTTAGATTTGTTATCTTAAACAAATCAGAGTCCCATTTCATCAAGCTCTTTGGCTGTTTCTTCAACCAACTTTTCACATTGCTTGGCTTTTTTGCCGACGAAAGAGCCGAAGCTGAAAAGTCCGCCTGATGCCATGTTAATCATAGCGTTTGCCGCAGCATTATCAAGACCTGCCTGTTCAGCTTTCTGCACAGAAAACTTATTAGACTCCTTGTTGAAGCCCGATTTCACAATCCACACCTGATTTTGACTGTCAAGCGGCGGAAATGTAATAATCAGAGCCGCACCGTGCTTTGTAAGCGATGGTTCGCCTGCTGTAAACTTCTTGTCCTTGATTGCCTCGTAAAAGCTTTCAATAGAATATGAATTTTTCGTTTTTATGCTTTTGATTTTCACTCCAAATGCCATAAAATCTCCCCTTAAAATAAAGGGAACTACTGATGAAATCACACTGAGAGTTGTTTGCACATCTTGCTTGCATATTTTCCGCCAAATTGCCCAAAAAATCCTCGTAATGCGTCAGCATTACTGCGGTTTATTTGTCCAATCTGACGAAAAATCTGACGGCGCAATATGTACAAACGATTTAATCAGTACTTCCAAAGCTATCTGAGAATAAAAAAAGAAATTTGTTCTCAGATTTGTCATATAAGCGGTAGGTGTTATTTTCTTCTAAAATTACTCTCCCCAGATATTGCCGTTTTTATCTGTGAATTTACCGCAGAGAACCATAATAAAGTCAACGAGCCAGCCGATTCCACACACGCCGCCTGTCAACAGCCAGATAATGCCTGTGCCGATTTTTCCCGTCATAAATCTATGTACGCCGATACCTCCCAGAAAAAATGTAATTACTAATGCTACACTTTTACTCATAATTTTACTCCTTTCAAAATACAAAATTATCGCAAAATATAATTTGCTGAAATCACCAAAAAGCGATTTATTAAATATTATATTCATCTTTATTACAAATTTAAAGTACCTCATCACGAAATGCATTAATTCAGCACGAACGGTTTGTAATTATTTATTATTTTGTGATATAATCAGTGTGGGTAACTTTACACAAGGAGTAAGTAATATGAAAATAGCGATTGTTGATGATTTAAAATCAGACAGAGATATACTGAACGAGAAATTGAATCAATACGCAAAATGCAATAACATAAAATACGAGCTTACGGATTTTTCAAGCGCCGAAGAATTTTTAGAAGATTTTGAGGTCGGTAAATTTCAGATTGTATTTCTTGATATATATATGGATAAAATCACAGGTATGGATGCTGCAAAACAAATATTTAAAGCGGACAGCCTGTGTAAAATAATTTTTCTGACCACAAGCGAGGAATTTGCCCGCCAAAGCTACAGCGTTAATGCCGTGTACTATCTCATAAAACCGATAGAAGACGAAGAATTTTTACACGCAATGGAATTATGCAAGCTTAAACCTGACTATAACGTACCGATGATAAGTATAAAGAAAAACGGCTCTGTCCACAGTATTGAAACAGAACTGATTTATTATATAGATGTTTACCAACACACAACACGGATACACCTGTGCAACAATGTAATAGAGCTTTATACAAATTTCAGCGAATTCATTGCTCCCCTTAAAAGCGACAGAAGGTTTTCTGTGTGTTCAAGGGGAGTTATGGTAAATTTTCAGCACGTCAAGGACATTGAAAACGATTGTTTTATGATGAATAACGGTGAAGCTGTGCCGATAAGCAGACGAAACAAGCGAAACATTCAGGCACAGTGGTACGGCTATACATACAACAGCATTGGAGATAAGTTATGAAAAAAGCAATACCTTTCAAAAAACACTTTGCTCTGTTAACTGCCTGTATTCTGTCGGCAGTTATGCTGACAGTCTTCTCTCTCAGTGCTGACGCATTGGAACTTCCGGAATATGAAAACGGCGTCATCACCAATATTTCAAACAGCAGTATACTTGCAAACATACCTGAAGAAACAGTTAAGCAAGGCTACGATATAAATGACTTTTCATATTTAATTGAAGTAATAGAACAGCAGGAAATGACCGTTTGCAATGGCGGAAAAAATTATACCGTACCGATTGAAATCGAATGGAGTTTTGATAATGCAGATACATCACAACTCGGATATCGTGAAATTGTCGGCAAAATAATACCGCCTGAAGGCTGTACCTTTGCAGACGGTGTAATTGATACTGTTATCATTCCCTTTACGGTAATTCCTGACTCTGATTCACCCGTTGAAATAACTGATATTTTTAATTATCAGCTTATCAAAAGCGGAGTAATGCTTGCTGTCGGCGATGAAGGCTGCTGGAACGAAACAGTTGAATACTGGTATGATTTTTTGGGCTTTGTTACAGGATATACTGAATACGGGGACGAAGCTGTACTTATCCTTGAAAGCCTTGATATAAGCGACATAAATATAAACGCCGAGGGCGAATATACTGTTACTGCTATGTTTGCACTTGACGATGAATACAAAAATAAATTTTTCATATCCGATGAACTTCGCACCATAAAAATCCCCGTCAGAATCAGCAACCCCGATAATTTTGAAATACAGATAATCGGACAGGACCTTAGTTGTTTCATGGGCGTTTATTTACATAATCAGGATAGTGAAGTTCAGATTTACTATGTTGAGAGCGAAAATGAGCTGATGCAGAATAAACTGACAGAATATACCGCTTTACCTGCTGACGAAAACCTTGCAGTTGCAGGCGGAGGAATATTCCGTATTTTCAACAACAGTCTTAATTCTTACAGTCACTATTATTTTTATCTTGAATGCGGTGAAGAACGTTCAAATTACATACATATTTATTATGAAGAAAATAACATTATCGTTTCTAAATTTACGGGCGGTGACCGTGACGGAGGAGACGCAGGCTCGAATTCTCTTCCCGACTATACTCTGCCGTATAGAGATGATGAATCGGCTCAGGATAATTCATCTAAAGACGAAAACAAAAAAACAGATCTGACCGAAAACGGAAAAGAAAAATCAAAAGTTTCTGAAAGTCCGAAAAAATCAACTTCTAATATTCAAAGCAGTACAAACGATTTAATGCAAAATTTCACAGCTGAATCAACAACCGTTTTTGAAAATACCACTCACGACTATGCTGAGTCACAGACTGAAATATATGATGATAACAATGATGAGGGTTACGATAATTTCACAGAAATTGTCACCGAAACAAAGGACATCATTTCAGGCTACAGATTAAATCTTTTACTGCAAAACAACAATTATGCTGTTTTTTCCAAGGGCGGTATCACTGTTCAGATTCCGAGAAACACAATAGAAAAGCTTAATGTATCAGACAATGACCGTTTCAGCGTTGAGATAATCAAGACAGATGAAAATACTGTTACTGTAACTATATTTTTTAATAACAGCGAAATCACCTTGATTGAAGGAATGAAAATTATCGCCCCGTTTGATTATGAGAGCGGCAACATCACAGTTAAAGAAGTAAACAACGGAAAAGTAATAAACAGCACTTACGATAAAGCAAGCAATACCGTAAGCTTTCTTACGGGCAAAACAGGAACTTTCAAAATAACCTGCGAAAACAGCAGCTTTGAAAATACAGATATAAATACAACTGACCAAGGCTCAAGCGGTGTTGATCTGTTCTTAATTGTCGTTGCGGTACTTGTTTTATTAACAGCTTGTGTCACAGTTGCCGTGCTTTTATTCAGGAGAAGAAAAAGATGAAAAAGAACAGTCCATTTGTCAGGTATATCGGAATTATTCTTACAATTATTCTTTCTTCACTCTTTTTCATAACAATATATTCTGTTGACAATAAATATACGCAAAGCTCTGTTCAGCCTATAGACGGTATGCTGATATTAACAGAAGATGATTTAGATAATAACCCTTCAAATTTTCTGATAAGGGGCTGGAGATTTTATCCAAACGTCTTGCTGACTCCCGAACAGTACAACGAAAATGCATCAGAATTATACAGCACATACGTTTCAATAGGAGAAAATACAGGACTTACTGACGAAAACGGAGTTGCTCCGCACGGGTACGGCACATATGTATTAACGCTTGTTCTTCCCGAAAAAACTGCAACCTACGCTTTGTATCTGCCCGAAATTTATTGTGCCTATCGTCTTTACATAGATGATGAGGAAATCATCAGTATAGGTACTCCCGAAAAAGATAATTACAATGCAGTCACAGCAAACCGAATGATAACCTTTGACCATTCCGGAAGTAATGCGGTTACTGTAATGCTTGCGGTAAACAATGAGTCATACATTTACGGAGGAATGGTTTACCCCCCCTCTTTCGGAACACCTGTTGCACTTAATTATCAGCGTGGAATAAATCTGGGCTTGCACCTTGCGGTGATTTCAATTGTAGCGTTCATTATGATTTTTTGCCTGTTCTTTGCAATAAGGCTTAAACATCAGAATGCCGTGCTTTATACCCTGATGTGTTTTTTCACCATATTATTTATCGGATACCCAATTCTTCACACAGGATTTACTCTTTCCGTGTTTCCGTGGTATGCAATAGAAACAACAAGCGGATATATAGTTTTATTTCTGACAATCCTCGTTAGCAACCGCATTTGCAGGGTACGTCACATAACAAATGTAATTTCTTCGGCAGTTTCTGCCGCATTCTGCATATTGATTTTTACTTACACAATGAATGCTTCATTTGTCAGCGGGGTATTTATTGATTTATTATCAAATATTATTTTCTGCTATAAGCTTCTGACGGCAGGATACTTGCTGATAACAGGCTGGCACAGTACAAGCGAATACAATGAAAACTACAGACCTCTGTTTTATGCATCGCTGTTCTATGCAAGCTCGTGCGTCTGGGACAGAATACTTCCGATGTACGAGCCAATTTACGGAGGGAGATTTATCGAATACGGCTGTCTTGCCCTTGTGTTTTCAATCGGATTTATGCTGTTAAAAGAAATTATTCAGAGCTATTCCTATAGCATGGCTTTTGCAGAAGAAAATAAACAGATGACACGACAGCTTGCAATGCAGACTGAATATTCTGCGCAGATAAAACAGCAGTATGAGGAAAAGCGCAGGCTTATCCACGATTTCAGACAACATATCAGAGTCATCAACAGTATGGTAAATAGCAGCGACAATAATGAGCTCAAGCAATATTTATCGGAGCTTTCATATGAAATTACAAGCGATAAGGGTGCTCAAAGCATTGTTTTTTGTGAAAACACGGCAGTTGACGCACTTATCAGATATTACGCCGGAATTATGGATGAAAAAGGCATCCGCTCTCAGTTTCATCTCACAATTCCGAAAAAGCTTGAAATTTCGGATGTTGAACTTTGCACTGTACTTGGAAATCTGATTGAAAATGCTGTTGAAGCCTGTGAAAATCAGAACTGCGGTGATAAATCAGTTTCAGTCAGCAGTACCGTTAAAGGCTCACATTTGTTTATAGTTATCCGCAATACCTTCAACGGTGAAATAAGGAAATTTCGCAACTGCTTTATGTCCTCAAAAGGAATCAACCGTCCGGGAATAGGAATTTCCTCGTCTATGAAGATTATTAGCAACAACAGCGGTTCAATAAACATTACAAACAACGACAGTCAATTTCAGGTTGGAATCACTCTGCCGCTGAAATCCGAAACATAAAATATAATGCGATTGCAGTGAATGAAAATTTAGGCTCTATGTCAATAGTTGGGGTAGCATTAAAACAGAATAATTGAAATTGACA
>CAMCRP010000085.1 GCA_945877315.1 uncultured Ruminococcus sp.
TTGTCAATTTCAATTATTCTGTTTTAATGCTACCCCAACTATTGACATAGAGCCTTCTGTTTTAATGCTACCCCAACTATTGACATAGAGCCTTAATATAATATTGATGCTATTTTGATGATGTAGCAGACGGAATCGTTGGAATTATTAGCAACCGTTGAACTATTTGATGCCTAAATAAGCACCAAAACGGGAAAATCAGACCGTGCTCCGTACATAAAAACATATCAAAAAACGGCTTAAACGCAGTGTTTAAGCCGTTTATCTTTGGCAGGGGCAGAAGGACTCGAAGGGAATATTTGAAATTATATTTCCTTACACAAGTTAATGCGATGTTACAAAGTGCGATAAATACTGCGTATTCTTGTAAATCATATACCTCTGCATAACGCTTTGAAAGCAAGTGTAAAATCACTTGGGTATAATAATTGGTATAAAAATGGTAGAAGAAAGTCCGCTGATTTCAATTTAAGAATCGGAGATTTTACTATGAAAAACATTATTGAAGAACTATTCTACGGCAATATTGATCCGCAGGCTCGTTGCTTCAAGAAAGACAGCTATTTGCAGAAGCAAATGACGATTATGTCTCATTCAGAAGAAATACTTACCGAAAGACTAAAGGGAGATGATAAGAAAACTTTCCTATCTTTTGTAAATGCATCCGGCATTGTCTTAGGTGAATCCGAGCTTGACAGCTTCATTGTCGGCTTTAGACTTGGCGCATGGTTTATCTATGACACCTTTGTAGATAATACAACACATTATGATGATTTCCTCAAGGAGGTCAACAATGAGGAATAAATACCATCTTTACCTGACAAACAAGGAACGCAGAGTTGTTATTGGCTGCCTGATACAGCTAAGAAATCACCTGCTGCATCAAGGAAAGTATACCGATGTAGTTGACGAGCTGCTTGTCAAATTCACAAGAGCCAAAAAGAAGAAAATCAAGGTTAAGGAGGTCTAAAAATGAAGATTACATACACAATGCAAGGAGATTATTTGCTGCCAAACCTCAAACTTCCGGAACAGAATAGCCGCCCAATCGGTTTGTGGGGCAAGCAACACCTGCGCTATATTGAAAGAAATCACAAAATTCGCTACATCAACCTACTCACAAAATGTAAGCTCAATGATTATCTTTCCGACATTGATGAACAGGCGGAAGAGATGTATGAACAGCTTGTAAAGCGTTTTTCGGAGCAAGACGGTTGTACGGAACAGCTGAAAGCTGCCAACCAAATGCTGTGGGTGCGAAAGATGAATAACATCCACAACCGTGCAAGAGAAATTGTCAATAATGAATTGATATATACATAACCCCATCGGGCGAAGCTGATTGATTTCATCTTCGCCCGTAGCCATTATATTGATTCTATATATTCAGATAAAGAATCTGCAATTCTCACAGGAGGTGTGTCAGGAAAAGTTCGGAAAACTTCACCATTAAAGTTTTGCCAGATGACAATTCCGTCGATATTTGCTTGTTCTATAACATAATAATCAGTTGGAATCTGAGGATTGTTTTTTCCTTCCTCTTTAGTAACATAAACAACATTCAGCCTTTGTGAGTTGCACAAACCAGTTAATTCGTGATTGTCATAGCTGATTAACCCATACTGCAGTAGATAATCCTTGTATTCTTTGTTAAAGAATAAATTCAAATCCTTTTCTGCAGAATCTATTTCTTCCTCTGTTACACCCTTGCCATAATACAGATTTGGTTTGTTTTTTATGACATCTGAAATAGCTTTCATTTCTATTGTTCACCTGCCAACTTTGCAAAGGATTGCCAGAATAGTTTTCTTTGTGCGTCCCAATTATTACCTGCGGTGTGAACGTCTGAACCTGTTCCGAATTCGTGCCAGATTTTACTGTTTCCAGCTAATCTATGCTCCTCCTTTGTCAAGATGGCAAGTGTAGAATCTACCTCCTGCCCGATGTGATGCAATTCATATGGAACTCCTGTCGAATCAAGAGGAGCTAAACCTTGCTGCATTCTGACAAGATTAGTTCTTTCCATTTCATCCAAAAAATTCAAATCAATATCACGTATTAAAGCAGCTTTGCCATTAATCAACCGAGAAGTAATTCCTGCTTCTTTTAAAATATCATACTGCTCCATTGATTTAAGTCCTTTAATGACATCAAGAGGATATTTTGATTCCTTTTGAATCTGAGCAACTTGATTCATAGTCAAACCGCCTGATGTTGCTCCCTTAAGCGCAATTGCTTCACTTGCGCCGCCGGTGAGTGTACCGGTTATAGCTCCCCACTTATAACCATCGCTGCCCGCAAGAGCGGCGGCTTTCATTGATTCCTCAAAATCTTCCGTTTCAATACCGGTTATTACACCTGCAGCGGTTCCGCCGATTAGCGTAGACGACAACGCAGCTATCGTTCCTGATTTCGCTGAAGTTGCAAAAATTGCTGCCGCAGCAGGCGCTCCCGCACCATCTGTAACCACTGTTAATACAACACAAACAAGAATAACGCCGGTTCCGATCGCAACGTTCAAAAGGATTTTATCGTATGTATCATCATACGGCTCAAATTCCTTTACTGTGGTTTTTCCATCATCACCAAGCGTAAAGATATATTTTGTACCAGCAAATTGACTATCAAGTTCGTCTTTGGTGTATCCAAAATAAATATTTGATTTTTCGTTATAGGCAGCTTCTTCCAGATATTCTTTTGAAATATATATTGCCTGAACGTTTTCTACGATATATTTCTCTGTATCCAGGTGATTTAACACTTCGGAATATACAGCATCCTCCATATATTCCGTGAGACGAGGATCGCTAAGGCTATCAAATTCCGAAACAATATCATCATGATAATTATTCTGTTCGGTTGTTTCGGTTTCCTTTTCCGACGATTCGCTGTGTTGAGCAGTGCAACCTTGTAATACAGAAAGCATTATCAAAAGAGATAAAAGCAAAGTAACAGGTTTTCTGAAAACACGCATCATATTACTTTACCTCCTGATCTTCTGTAAACGCCTCTATATTGATATATTTAGTTTTTTTCTTCTTTTTAACCGCAACAATAATGATTATAACGACTATAATAACAAGTAACGCCCCGCCGGGAATAAACCAAATAAGGTTATCAATGAAGAATTTTCCCTTTGCAGAATCTTCGGTAGCCACATTTGGCTGGATGCTTTCTTCATCACCCGGGATGGTTTCGTGGCTTGTAAGCAAAATAGAACCGTCATTTTCTATCTTTGCGCCATTTGCAATGTAATCATTGACATCCTTAACCGATAATCCTGTTGCCGCAACAGCTTTTAATACATCATTATCTCCAACGTATATTTTCTTTGTTGTCAGCTGACCGGTATATCGATTGCTTGAAGTAATTGTGTAAATGCCTTCTTCGGTATATTCTTCTCCGTCTTTTGCAGGACGATTAAAGCGCACATCTTCCGCTAGTCCGTTTGCGCCTTCGTTAAGGACTTCTTTCTTTATATTAATATCCAAATAACGTGAATTGGCAAAATCAAGATAAAAGCCATTTTCCGTAACTGAAGTATTGTTTAGCTCACCTTTGGTTTTTACATCAAAAGGATAAACCATACTGTTGCCGTTCCGGACAGAGAATTTAAAGAATATTTTATAGTTTGAGTATGTAGGGAAAATTGACACATCAAAAATCTTGCGTGGGTCATTCTTGATTTCATAATCAAGCGCAACCTCATAATCTCCTTCTTCGCACAATTCAACTTCTGTGTCAGCGTCAGGAGACGCTTTTGCAACAAGATAATCAGTATATATTATTGGGTCACTTTTTGCGTTTGTATAATCAGTTTTCCGGATAATCAGAGCTCCGTGCCCAAAATTGGTTTTCGGAACACTGAAATATTCGTCAGAGCCGTTGCTGTCTTCCGAAATTGATAAATTTTCATCATTATTAAGCTTTTCAATATCCTGCTTCAGACTGAACCACAACTGAACCTTATCTCCGACATTTTTTAAGAAAACAGGCGTATTTTCATCGTCTTTAACAGTAGAGGCAAATCCATCTACATAGAATTCACCAATCTTCCAGTTAAAGTGAATGTCGCCTTCGGTTATTTTATCGTCACCTTTATAGCCGTTATCACAGCCGGTTTTTACCGCTTCACCCAAGTAATAACGGTTACCAGAATGATTATCTGTTACCTCAGCTGCAACACTTAGTGGTAGCAAAGACATAGTTATTATCACTATTATAATAGATAATATCTGTATTACTTTTCCTTTCCTCATAAATCATTCCCCATTTTATGATTACATCATCAAAAAGATTAATATTGATAACCTATTTTACCAACACCGATTACCCCTCGCCGAATGATGGTAATTCCAAATTTATCATATTCAAACACATCGGGTGAGAAAGAATCAAATTGAAAGCTGTCGTATTGAAAATGCTCGTAGTCAAATTTTTCGTAATCGAATACATCAATGCCAATCTCATCCAATATCTCTTGAGGCAATTGATAGTTCTGATCTACGATACCAAAAAAGGTGCAGCCTGATTCTACACAGAAAGAGATAAACAGTTGTTTTGCACCATAATGGATGGTTTCTGCTATTGCAAAACCGACTGCAGAGCCGACCAAATATGCAAGAACATTAAACGCAGGAAGTGCCGCCGTAAACGCTGCGCCAAATGCTTTCGATACCAATGAAGTAAAAATGGTATTCAATGCTTCCTGAGTAGTAGCGTTTACAAAAGTTGTGATAACTTTCTGAGAAACCATACCGCCAATTACAGATAATGTCGAAGTAAGACAACAGTCAAAGATTCTGTCAGCCATTTCGAAACGGTTTATCTTTCCTGATGCTTTTTGAATTGCAATTAAGAGTTTTCTACGGATACTAATTTCTTTATTTCACTCATTAGATTTTTTATGCCACAGTCATCGCTTGGTGTTGATGCTACCGTATACATATATTTATTATCATGAAATGTTATCCTGATTTTTAATGGTTGTTTTAAGATTGTTTAGTGTAATATCTGCCTTTTCTTTTTTCAGCTGACATTCCCATACAACAACAACCTTCCATCCGATGGTCTGAAGATCATTTATTTTTCTGATGTCTCTCTTTCGGTTCGTTTCAATTTTCTTTGTCCAGAACTCAGTATTGGTTTTTGGAATGACGAAATACCGGCAACATTCGTGCCCGTGCCAGAAACAACCATTAACAAAAATTACTGTCTTATATTTAGGTAGAACAATATCTGGTGTTCCGGGTAATCTCTTGTCATTCTTTCTGTATCTGAATCCCTGAGAAAAAAGATATTTGCGTACTATTTCTTCAGGTCTGGTATTCTTTCCTTTGATGCAGGACATATTATAGCTTCTCGTTTCTTTATCATGTACATCCATTTTTATAATCCTCTATAAATTCATCAGTCTGCAGCATGAGCCAGAAGATTCCTTCAAGAAGCTTTACAGGAATACTATTTCCTGCCATTCTGATTATCTTGTCACGGGGAAAAAACTGATTTCCTTTGTGAAATTCGACATTTCGTTTCCTGATATTATTGTAATCTTCATCCTTAAAACCCATAAACAGTAAGCATTCTCTCGGAGTGAGGTACCTGAATTTACTTTTTCCTTCTATGCCACTGTCGAAATAAAGATTACCTGAATTAGGATTTCTGTCTTGTTTTGTAGTTATGGTTCGTACAGTTCTGAGCTGTTCATTGAAAGTGCCATCAGAAAGTATAATCTGCGGATTTTCTTTCCAGATTTTTCTTCTTGAAGGTGTATCATTAGGAGTGCATTCAACTGCTTCCTTGAATAACTGCTCATCTGAATAATCTGTCTTTAACAACTGTTTTACTTCTCTTTTTCCAGCTACATAATATTCAGTTTTACTGTATGATTCTTTTATGAACTCCTCATTTATTTCTTGAAAGTATTCTTTCAGATTGTTATGAAGTTCTTCATCATTACCATAATAAACACTCAACATCAATAATCTCGGTCTGTTCTGCGGAAGTCCGAAGTCCGAAGCGTTAAGCTTGAAATATTTGCTGAAATACCCCAGGCTTTCCAAATCGTCCATCCAGTTTCTGAAGTTACTGTAATGTCTTCTGGACAGTAAAGTCGGTACATTTTCCATAACAAGAAACCGGGGAAGTGATTTATCAGCATCTTTCATTTCCTGGAGTATTCTTCCGACCTGCCATAGCAGACTTGATCTGCTGTCTGAACCCTTGTCTATACCTTTGTTATATCCGTGAAACGCACCTACATTTGATAAGTCCTGACACGGAAAGGAATATGTGAGTATATCAATATTCTCAGGCATATCAGATCCGTTCAGTGAACTGATGTCCACAAAGTTATTGCTTCTCCTGATACCTGAAAGGATATAGCGGAGTGCTTCAACTGAGTAGGTTTTCAGCATACTGTAATCCATCTGCTGCTTACCATCATTACTTAAAGTGTAATCTTTAAGTATCTCCAATATATCCGTTTTTTTCATGTTTGCAATGTCTTCGTCAAGGTCAGGAGAATTGTGTATTGCATCATACGCTACAAAAGCGTGTATATCCCATTCGCAGGTAGCGAGCGTATTGATCTTAATGTTGAGATTTTCAAGTGCCCGTGCCTGACTTCCGATTCCACTGAAAAATTCAACCAGATTATAGGTCTGATTCATTATTTACTTAATAACCCTTCTGTTTTCAATTTATCTTCAAGTGCCAATGCCAGCTGAACAGCTTTTGTAACTTTTGAAGGTACTTTTCCCGATGATGTAATCGGGAGTTTTCCAGTTACCGACATATCAATCAATTGCTTGATAGCCGTAAGTTCCTGGTATGAAACACTTATCCTGTTATTCTGAGCAATTCTTACAAGGTTCTGCCAATAATCCGCACCCCGGTTAATTATAGCCATTATATTTTTCAGATTATTGTCATCCTTCTTGTCTGATTTTGCATCATGCTCGTATTCTTTCACTTCTGCTGTGCTTATCAGTTCACTGAGAAAATCAGCAGAAGGACTATATCCTATTTTATCACGAAATTCTTCCCATGTCGAAAGTTTTTTACAATATTCTGTAACAATAACACCATTGCTGTCACAAATGAAGTCGTTTGTCATCTTTGTAACGATCTCTATTTCACGCATAAAGGAGGGAGATATTGCCTGTTTGTTCCATATCTGTGTCCAGTCAAGAGATAGTCCTTCAGGAATAGAAGATATTATTTTTGCAATAGAATATGGGACAATATTGAGCTTATAACCACCTGTCTTGTACCAGAATCCGGTAGGTTTTCTTGCAGAATCCTTGTGCGTTTCAAGATAGCTGTCAACCGTTCTGTAGATAATTGCAGCACAGATGCACTTTTTGAAGTAGAATTCATTGAATGCTTCTTTATTCTTTTTATAAATCTCACTGATCTCTGTGCCGAATGCCTTCATGGTCCAGTTTTTACCTTTTGAAACGATGTCGGGTCGCAGGGAAAAAACAGTCGTGATATACATAGCAAGCTGTTCTTTTGTAATAACCTGAGATTTCGGGAATTTGGACTGGAAACGCTTCTGTGAATCTTTAGACAACTTGATTTGTTCCTGTTTGTATTTCTTTCTTGAACGCTCATAGTACCAGCCTGTCGGAACGGCGGACTGTCCCGGAGGTGCAAGATATCTCTTTGACATCTGCTCCATCTGGATATGAAACGGGTCGTTGGAAAACAAATCGGCAGCAGTAACCTTATTCTGGCTGTTAGCAAATTTTGCGATGGACTGTACCATTGTATCATAAAAGCGTATTCCATTCTCATCTTCTGACTCACGGTCATCAATTACTGTAAGCTTCATAGGCACATAGATACCATTCAGCTCAGTATTGGTCTTTTTCAGTACCGCTTCGGCAAGAGAAGCTGTTGTCTGACCGCCGTTTATAATCTGCAAATCAACAATCTTTGTTATGTAGAGCTGACCGTCAACAAAATTTGTTTCTACATCCGAGGCAGTTGTAGCAATACCATTGTTATATGTAAAGAACTTCGTAGGATCAGTATTGATGGTTCTCCTTATACCACTGTTTACGCTCTTTGAACCACCGGTGCCGAGAAATGCCCTGACATTTCCTTCAAGAACACGGCTGCCGTGCTCAATATATATGTCTGCAAGCAGCTTGCCCGGAATGATAGCAATATATGCTTCATAATCCAAATTGTCACCGATGTTGCCCTTGATACAGGGAATACCGTTACAACCATAATCCTCCGCTACATCTATGACAATCGGCTCATTATTATTGCTGTTTTCCATTTCGAAGAATCTTTCAGGATACCAGAGCGCAATTTCAAGAGGTTTTCCATTGAAATTTTCTTTCTTGATTTTCTTTGTTGTCTTTGCCTTTTTCTTCTTTCCTCTGGTGTTACTGATTGTAGTTTCCAGAAGATTTGTGCTTAGAAGTCGTGTATCAAGCTCCTTGTTGGTGAGAATATAGAATTTCACCTTCAGTACAAGCTGAGGATCATCACGTTCCGCATTCATTCTTCTGCGGATATAGTCAGATATTTTCAGTACATCATCAGAGTCATCAAAATAAGTGCTGATGTTGCCATTACATACTTCGTCAAGGAAGTAATACAGTCTCCAGTATAATTCATCTACTCTTGTTCTTGTAAGCTTATCAGGCTCTCTGGAGTCCTGAAAATCACTTATCAGCAGTATAAGGCTATGATCAGTCTCATCGAAGCAATAACCGTCAGCTCTCATAAGCCTTCCACCCTTACCCTTTTTATCTCCCATACCTGTCATTTCGGGAGAATCAAGCTCATTGAAGTCCATGAGGAGATCGAGAGTATGATTCAGGAATTCATCTTCTGTATCTGTTCCGCTGTGGGCAGAATCAGCTCTTAATGTATTCAGAAAGTCCTCTTTATACTCCTGATAATCCATAATTGTTCACTTCCTTCAGTCCGTTATTTCAAATTCAGCTATACTGTTCAGGTCAATATCATATATTGACTTTGTAACCGCTTCAGGGACATTATCAGGTGTGAGCCGGGGAAAATCCGAATTAACCCTGAAGTTCTTATTGTAAATCTGCTCATATACGAAATCATCATAGTAATTGTGATATTCATACCCCTGCAAAGCCACTTTGGACATAAACAGGTCACGATCATCGCTATCCGGAAAAAGATTTCTTATTTCAACGATTAACTTATTCAATGTAATACCTTTATATTCCGGACTCATCTTTTCAAGGGCGTATACAGCAAGCTCACCGTCATATTCGCTGTCGAGCTGTTCCAAAGAAGATATACGAACCGATTGAGAGCTTCTCCTGATTGTCTTGACTTCAGTCCAGGTATCTCCATAGGAAAAATCTTTGTGTGTCAACTCCTGCCCACTCCAGCTTTTGAGAGCTTCTGAAAAGCCTATCCTCTTACTCAGCTGATCTTTCAGAAATAACAGCTCTCCGATCAGCCCCATAATCTGAGGTTCATTCAGAAAGTCCTTTTTTGAAGAAATAAACATCTTTTTCCATTGATGAAAACGGACTACAATAGCATTATAGCCATCGGTTTTATCAGGAAGATTTCTTGTCTGCTCTATCAGATCTTCGCAGAAAGTATAGAACAAGCCGCTTATTTCTTCATCTGTAAGAGAAAAGCGTATTGTCTTGTATTTCCGGTTTTCATACTGATTTACTTCAATAGCAGATGTACCCCTGACTTTACGGGGATTAAAGGCTGATCGCAGTTCTATTGATCTGCGTCCTTTTTCATCAAGTCCTATGTAAATTTCAAGGATATGTTCTGAATCAACTCGTGAATAAAAATCTGGGGTTGTGAAATTATCGAATCTTTCTTTGAGTGTCATTATTCTTCTTCCTCACTTTCAGCAAGGATATCATTAAGCTCAAACCAGTTATAAGCTTTGTTTGCACGGTATGTCGTGTATTCAAATACCGATGCCCTTTCATTCTCCGGAAATCCGATAGCAAGTCCTACAGACGGAATACCTTCCATTTCTTCTTTGAATTTATCAAATACAAGTTTCTGATTCTCCTGCCCCTCAACATCAACAAAATAGATAATCAGAAGTGGTTTACGGTCTTTAATATATCTGAACCATGT
>CAMCRP010000086.1 GCA_945877315.1 uncultured Ruminococcus sp.
AACAGGCTCTTTGAGCGTTCCCTCCTGGGGTGCAACAGTTACCGAGTCTGACCTTGCAAGCACCGCTTGGACCACAAAAAGCTGCTATATGGCAATGGGTCCCGATTACTACGGTGATTTGTCCTTTGACATTATTCTTCCCAATGAATGGGCGGATAGCGACAGTGACGGTACCGCAGAGGCAGTCAACCAGCTCCAGAGAGGCTTTGACATTGTAGTAAATCCGAAAACAGCCAAGAGGAACATTGATACTGTTACCAACGGCTCCGTAACCAGCATGAACTACTTTGTCAGCCCCGCAACCATTGACTATCAGACTTATGTATATCCTGTAACAAGCGGTTCACTACCTTCAGATAGATGGTTAGTAAATTCTCGAGTTGCTGGAACGGAAAGTCACGAGGAAAATGATACATATATCTTCTTCCTTCGTCCTGTAACCTGATCACTATAATACAAATAAGCCGCAAAAAGCTTGCAGGCGTTTCGTCTGCAAGCTTTAGCGGAGTATTTTGTACCTGTAAAATATTATTTTTTCGGGAAATTTGCTTGCGCTATCTGTAAAGTTTCGTCAAAATCATAAAAAATACCGCCGCAAAGCCTTTGCTTTACAGCGGTTCGGTGATATAACAAACAAATTCCCCGAAAGAACAATATTTATCAGGCAGTAAGCTCGGAGATCGGGAATGTCAGCAGCTTCGAATACCAAAAAACGATGTCATCTCCGAAGAATATGGCGATCGCTATTCCAATAGCAAGCCACGGACCGAATGCAAACTGCGATTCGCTGCTGCGCCTCTTCTGGACAAGCCCGTAAACAGCTCCGATAATTATTCCTGCACCTGCGGCAACAAGGCTTTTCTTCCAGCCCAGGTAAATTCCCGCAGCTGCCATGAGCACCACATCGCCCATTCCAAAGCCGAATACGGGAGGATGCTCCTTTAGCTCAGCTTCGACTTTTGCAAGCTCTGCTTCAACCTTCTGTATCTCACGCTTGTCCTTGACAGATACAGAATTCAGTTCTTTAAGACGCTTGCGGAGCTTCCTTGCCGCAGAACGGTTCTCGTCCGTCAGCATGGCAAAAAGCGGTGTCAGCACAAAGCCTATGAGCAGGAAGGGCACGCTTATTGCGGCAGCTCCTATAAGGCTTTCCTTAAGGCTTACCATTCCCCAGTAGATAACATTTACCTGAGGAAGGGAGAGTATAACGGTAACTATGTTGATAACTGCCATAATTATCAGCACGCTGACGGTCATTTCCTGAGTGTCATAATCTTCAAAGCCAATTACGATAAGCGTCGATATGAACAGGCAGGTGAGTATGGGGAGCATCACTCCGCAGCCGAACATATCAAACTTCATAAACACAAATACATAAAGTATTCCGTTTAAGAATTCGACCAGCGGGTATCTGCCCGAGATCTTTTCTCCGCAGCTGCGGCATTTGCCCTTTAAGACAAACAGCCAGCTGATGATGGGGATAAGGTCATACCGCTTTATCTCCGCTCCGCAGGTCATACAGTGGGAATTTTTTTTCGTCAGGGACTCCCCCGCAGGCAGGCGGAAGATACACACGTTCAGAAAGCTGCCTATACATATTCCGAAGATGAACACGACTATGTAGACAGCGATCTGACCGATAAGCCCCATTAGCATTACATTGTCCATAAGCTAAACACTCCTTAATTGTTATTGTACATTCCATTTTAACATATATTTCGCATAAATACAAGAGTATTTTCCATAACAAGTAAAAAAACCTGAATCTGCACAGGTAATCTATTATTTAGGAGGCAAATTCAATGAAAAACGTGCCAATAGGTCAGTATATGGTCAATAAGGGCATTATTACCGAGGAACAGCTCCAGAATGTCCTTGAAGCCAAGAAAAAGGAAAATGTGCCCGGAAAATTTTTCGGTGATTATCTGCTTGAGCTGAAATATGTTACCGATGTTCAGTTTGCTCAGGTGCTGTCCGAAAAGCTCAATGTTCCTTTTGTGGACCTTACAGACCCAAACCTCGTTATCTCCCAGGAGGCTGTTAAGAAGATACCCGAGGCTCTGGCGAAAAAGCATAATGTTATCGCTATTAAAATAACGGGTAAAAGACTTACTGTCGCTACAAATGACCCCGTAAACTTCTATATCTTCGAGGATATCAAGGTTACAACGGGTATGGACGTTGTTCCTGTTATCGCTACCAAGGACGCTATCACCAAGGCTATCGGTAAAAACTACTCCATGCAGAATACCGACAGTATTCTCGACTCCGTAAACGAGCAGTTCAGTGCCGAGCAGGGCGGTGGTGATGATGACGCTGAGGGACGTATCGACAACGCTCCTATCGTTAAGCTGGCACAGACTATCGTTGAAAACTCCTTCCGTGCAGAAGCAACGGATATTCATATCGAGCCGTTCAAGACCTATACACGTATCAGAATCAGAGTAAACGGCGACCTTATTGAACTGATGAACATTTCCAATGTCGTTCATAACTCTCTCGTAACACGTCTGAAAATTATCAGCGGTATGAATATCGCTGAGAAGCGTGTTCCTCAGGACGGACGTTTCTCTCAGGTCGTTGACGGAACTATGCTGGACGTCCGTGTATCTAACCTGCCGACGGTAAACGGCGAAAAGGTCGTTATCCGTATCCTCTCCACCGGTGACGTTGCCCTCAGAAAGATCACCGAGCTGGGTATGTCCGACTATAACTATAAGAAGTTTGAATCAATGCTTAAAGTTCCTCAGGGCGTTATGCTGGTTACGGGACCTACAGGTTCAGGTAAAACAACCACCCTTTACGCTGCCCTGGGTGAAATGGCTAAGCCTAATGTAAACGTAATTACTGTTGAGGACCCTGTCGAAAAGAATATCGAAGGCATTAATCAGTGTCAGATCAACGATAAAGCGGGTATGACCTTCGCCGCTGCCCTTCGTTCTATCCTCCGTCAGGACCCCGATATCATAATGGTCGGAGAAATGCGTGACCAGGAAACTGCCGAGATCGCTATCAGAGCGGCTATCACCGGTCATATGGTGCTCTCCACACTGCATACAAACTCTGCTGCCGCTACCATCACCCGTCTGGTTGATATGGGCGTTCAGGCGTACATGGTCGCTACCTCTCTTATCGGTATCATCGCTCAGCGTCTTACCAAAAAGATCTGTATGGAATGCCGTACACCGAGAATGTCCACCGAGGAAGAAAACGAGCTGATGGGTATCACCGGCTCTATCCAGATATACGACGCTTGCGGCTGTCCTGCCTGCAATAACACAGGTTACAGAGGACGTACCGCTATCCACGAAATTCTTCTCTGTACTGCCGAAATGTCCTCCTGTATCGCTAACGGCGGTGACGCTGAGGAGATCCAGAAGCTGGCTAAGAGCCAGGGTACAAAGCTGCTCCGTGACAACGTTTCCGACCTGGTTCAGGAAGGTGTTACCACTATGGACGAGCTTATTCGTGTAACATACGCGGTTTAATTGCTCATATAATGTATCTTTCTCCGCCAAAGACGGGGAAGGATACAGCTGAATACTTCATTATTTAAGTAAATGGAGTATTTCAGATACCAAGGATTATTGCGGCACTGCCGTCTGATAATAAAAATTTGGTTTTCCCACGGGCAAACCCGAAAACGGAGGTTATTTATGGAACTGGATACTAGTAAAGGTCTGGGCACCAAACAGGAAAAGATAATTCTCAATATTGACAAGATCCTGGACGAGGCTCGTGTTCTCGGCTGCTCCGACGTTCATTTCACTGCGAAGATCGCTCCTATCGTAAGACTTCACGGTTCTTTGAGAAAGCTCAGCTCATATCCCGAAATGACAGAGCCTGCTATTCAGAAGATCTGTGAGCAGATGTGTACTGCTAAGCAGCTGACAAACATCAAGGAGCATATCGATACCGACTTCTCCTACACTACAAGAAGAGGTTACCGTCACAGAGTTAATATCTATCATCAGAGAGGAAACACGGCTATCGCTATCCGTCTGCTGAGAAATGATATCCCTACTCTGGAGGATCTTGATCTGCCGCCTATCCTCGCAGATTTCGTAATGCGTCCCAGAGGACTTATACTCATCACAGGACCTACGGGCTCCGGTAAGTCCACAACTCTGGCGGCTATGATCGACTATGTAAATGTAAATCGTTCCGCACATATCATCACCATCGAGGACCCTATCGAGTACGTTCACGAGCATAAGAGATGTATGATCAATCAGAGAGAGGTCGGCGACGACGTTGAAAACTTCGCTATGGCTCTCCGTGCCGCACTCCGTGAAGACCCCGATGTTATCCTAGTAGGAGAGATGCGTGACTTCGAAACCATCAACGCAGCCGTAACCGCCGCTGAAACAGGACATCTTGTTATGTCCACACTTCATACGACCTCGGCTTCGGATACTATCAACCGTATCATCGACGTATTCCCCGCCCACCAGCAGGGTCAGATCAGAACTCAGCTTGCGACAGTTCTCGTTGGCATCGGTTCTCAGACACTTATCCCCAGAGCTGACGGCACAGGACGAGTTGCCGCTCTTGAGATACTCAACTGCACCGACGCTATTTCCGCCATGATCCGTGATAACAAGGTCCACCTTATCCAGACCGCTATCCAGACAGGAAGACAGCAGGGAATGGTATGCCTTGACCAGGAGCTTGCCCGTATGGTTAAGGAAGGTATTATTACCGACGATGCAGCAAGAGAAAAGGTAAGCGATCCCTCCGAATACGAGAGATACCTTAAAGCAAAATAACTTCTATATCATCCTTTCATACTTTTCAAAGAGCGTCCCGCCTTCTTTATGTTGGCGGGACTGCTCTTTTTTGTGTGAAAAGCTTCAATAAATGTGAAAAGTGGAAAGTGGAAAGTGGAATTTTGTGAAATGTGCAATTATTGCAATCTTGTAGGGGAAAAAGCATAGCTTTGGTTCCCCGACCCGCAATTACTCACTATCTATCGGCTTCACGTTAATTCAACATTCTTCACTAAAAATTCCACTTTGCACATTCAACTAAAAATTCCACTTTTCACTTTTCACTCTACACATTTTTTGAAGCAGTTATCACTAAAAAAGTGAGATTTTTTATTTCCTAATTGCTCAAAAACGCTTAAACGATTTCGCTTCTTTGAAAAACAAACTGTGAATATGGGCATTTTGTCACATCTTAGTTCATTTATTGTTCAATGTGATGAAAAAATCACTAAATATTATAGCTTTTTGGGCTCGGATGCCAAATTCACAAAATTAGAGAAAAAAATCTCAGATTTCTATTGACAAATTGGAATTCATAGTATATAATGTAATTACAGTAAGAGATACGAAAGAGTTAAAACAAAAAACTTACAGTATCTCGGGTTCATTGCGAAATGCCTTGTAGGAGCTTCCAATGTATGCTGAGTTTTATAATTCCGGGAGGGAGTCCAATGGAAAGAAAACTAAAGGGTTTTACGATCATCGAGCTTTTGGTGGTTCTCACAATAATCACAGTTCTCTGTTCGATAGGCGTGCCCGCAGCATTGACTTGGGTAAAAGATGCAAGAATGAGAGATGCCAACGAAGAAGCAAGGCTTGTTTATTCGGCAGTTCAGGATTATCTTACTGAGTTGGAGATCAAAAATATCGATCTGTCAACCTCTCAGGATCACATCACTTCTGCATCCGACAGCGGAGTTTCGTTATCCTCTTTACCTGCCGATGCAAATGAATCCTCATGGGGAATGATCTTTTGGTCAGGTCAGGACGCTCACGATTTCAGTGATGCTCTCGGAGATGATTTCGAAGGCGTTTGGGTGGTAAAGTTCAACAAGGATACTTATACAGTTGAACACGCATGGTGGGCAGAGATACCAAACGGAGGAAGCTTTACATTCAACGGCGTTCCCACACCCTATGACAACACCACTGCTCAGGAGCAGGCGTATTCATCAAGCGGAACAGCTATAGGACAGTTCCCTATCTGATAATTCAGGAAAAGCGTTCAGTCGTTTGCTTACAGACTGAGCTTTTTATACAAAACTTTATTAATTATTTAAGGAGGAATTTCAAATGAGAAATTCAAAGATCAAAGGCTTTACCCTCATTGAGCTCATCGTTGTTATCGCTATCATCGGTGTTCTCGCAGCTATCCTCGTTCCCTCTATGATGGGCTTCGTTAAGGATTCCAAGTTCTCCACAGCAAACTCCAACGCTAAGCTGGTTCACACCAACCTGTCCACATGGGCTACTAAGGCTGAAACAGCCGGTTACCCCATCCAGGATTCAGCTTCTGTAGGTTCTGCTACAGCTATTCCTACCAGACCTAATGCACAGCCCGCTATTGCCGCTCAGGCAGATGCTAACAACATTGCAGGTGCTCTCGGCTGGTACATGGGTACTGACACTGCTAATGGTGCAGGCTTCTTCGCAGCTACAATCGTAAACGGTGCTCCTACAAAGACATGGTGGGCTAAGACTGCTGCAGATCCCATCATCGGCAGATATCCTGATGCTACAGATGCTTCCATGACTAAGGGTACAGACTACGACTGGGGTGTTTGATTTAACACTTCATTTAGTCTAAAAGCTAAATAAACATGAGGCGCCTTGAGGAAACTCGGGGCGCTTTTTGTTATAAACAGATACTTGCTTTCCTCTTGAATTAATGGTATAATAAAAAATAAACAAAGTCACTAATAGGGGAATGTGAAAGTATGGAAAAAGGAAAAATAACCGCTGCCTTAAAAAAGAAATATACTGCCCGAGAATTGATAACCGAACTGTGTTACAGCAGTCCGCTCAGTATATTTATCCTTTTTACGGTTTTTTCTTTGGCGTTAAGGATATATTATTCGGTGCTGACGGGCATAAAAACGCCTAACATAAATTATAATTATGATACCGGATTTTTTGTAAACGGCGCAAAGCTGCTGCTTTCATCTCCCGGCGAATATTTTTCACAATTTATAACAATGCCCTTTTATATGGGATATACTATGACACTGGCAGCTGTTTACGCTGTAACAGGCGGAAGCAATTTTGCAGTGGTTATTTTGCAAATAATTTTATCTTCACTATGCGCATTTCTTGTATGGAAAAGCTGCGAAAACTTTTTTGATGACAGGCGTGTAAGCTTTCTTTGCGGGGCAATGACGGTAATTCTCCCTATAAGCTATCGCTGGGTAAGTCAGGTAACCTCGGATTGTCTGGGAACATTTGCTTCTGTGCTTTGCTTGTGGCTGTTTTCCGAATTTATTGCTGCCGAAAAGGGTAAGCGACGCAGACAAACTATCCTGCTTGTGCTGTCAATGCTGGGCTTTTTCCTTATGCGTACCACCGCCATAACAGTAATAATTGTCCTTGCAGTCGCAGTCATTTGTGAACTTCCTCCGAAAAAGCGCACTGCGGTATTTTTGGTAATTGCCGCAGCAGCTGCAGTAGCAGTTATTCTCCTTTTAAAGGATAACGGAGTCCATTCGGTCAATGACAATACAGCCTATTTCAAAGAATTATTTGAAAAGGGCGAAGTGATACATATGCACTACTACTATGATACAAAAGGAAATATCACTGACCTTTTTGGTATTGTCTTTTACAGGCTGCTGTTCTATTTTTGCCCGCTGGACATCGGTGTCGGGATAATCGGCGGACATCGTTTGTCATATCAGCTGCTGCATTATCTGCCGCTTTTTCCTGTGTTCATATTCACTTCTTTGGGTGTTGTCAGGGGCATGGCGGAGAAAAAACGCATTATCGTTATTTTTACATGGGTCATAGTGATCTCTGCGCTGGTGCAGTCGGTTACGGAAATACAGTATGATCTGCGCTATCGTGACCCTGTTTTGCCCTATTTTTATATGATCGCTGCCTTTGAGATAATACATTTTGCAGACAGCATCAAAAAGAACCGAGAAATTATCTGCAACGAAGCTTAAAGGAGAAACAATATGCCTAATATGGTAAAAATGACCATAATAGTCCCGCTATACAACACGGAAAAATACATTAAACGCTGCCTTGACTCCCTGAGGTCACAGACCTACAAAAATATTGAGATAATCGTTGTGGACGACGGAAGCACGGACGATTCGCTCAGGCTTGCGGAAGAAGCTGCTGCCGCCGACAGCCGTATCAAGGTAATTTCCCACGAAAAAAACAGAGGTCTGTACCATGCCCGCATAACAGGCGTTGAAAATGCCACGGGGGACTACATCGGCTTTACTGACAGTGATGATTACGTTTCCTGCGATTATTTTCGGGCTATGCTTTGCCGTGCGGCGGAAACGGGCGCGGATATTGTTTTCGGTAAAATTGTCCACGAAAATCCGTCGGGATATAGATATTTTCATAATCTCTACCACTATTATGACATTGGCGAGATGGACGGCGAAACCGCTTTTCGGGAATTCTGGCGGCAGGAGGGCAGATGCTTTGCCTGGCACACCGTCTGGAACAAGCTGTATTCGGCGGAGCTTTGGCGGAAGGCTCTTCCTAT
Source organism: uncultured Ruminococcus sp. (assembly GCA_945877315.1). GTDB lineage: Bacteria > Bacillota > Clostridia > Oscillospirales > Ruminococcaceae > UMGS1889. The sequence goes on from CAMCRP010000086.1 coordinate 8,488, forward strand.
CCTCAAAACTCAGGAAAAACGGCTTGTAATGGCGGAGGACTTTGTGTTCAGCTCGGTGCTTTTCAGCTTCGTGAACAAGGCGGCTTCTGCGGAATACGGCTGCTGCTTCTACTATCAGCATGACGGGGCGTCCACAAGCTCGGCGGGGGATAGGGGAAAGTTTGAACGAAATCTTACCGACTTGAAAACGTCATTTGATTTTGTGGAAGGATTTGTAAAATCTCCCGACTGTCGGGGTGATGTTTCAGAGAATTTCCGTAACTGGCGGCGTTTGTACAGGCACTTTTGGGAGGACAATATTGCACCGTTCAGCGGAAACGACAGGAAGGTTCTGGAAAAATGCCTTAATGATGCTTTCCCCTGCGACAGTGATGTGAAGTATCCCGGGTGGTTTTACGCTGTGACTACCGAATTTGACAGCCGATATAACGATATTTCGGATATGATAGCTTCGGAGGAGATAAAATGCGTAAGCTTTGACATTTTTGATACGGCAATTCTGCGTCCTTTCTATCGTCCGACCGACCTGTTTTACACACTTGATGGTATGTTTTCCGAAATTTGCCCCGAGGAAATTCGCAGCTTTCACGATATTCGGGTAAAGGCGGAGAGCGTCGCAAGGACGGAAAAACAGGGCGGGGAAGTAACTTTGTCGGATATATACGAGAGTTTTCGGAGGATAACGGGCATATCTTCTGAAAATTCGGACAGGCTTATGAAGGCGGAAAGGGCTGCGGAGCTGCGTTTCTGCAAGCCGAGAAGAAGCTGTCTGAACCTGTTCAATTTGGCAAAATGCTGCGGAAAAAAGATATTTTTCACTTCGGATATGTATCTTGACAGGGATTTTCTGGCGGAAATGCTAAGAAAATGCGGATATGACGGCTTTGAAGATATTTTGGTTTCCTGCTGCGAAAAATCGACAAAATGCCAAGGAGGTCTTTTCGATACTCTAATAAAATGGGCGGAAGTTTCTCCCGAAAGCATTATGCACATTGGTGACAACTGGGGAAGTGACGTTGTTTCCGCAAGGGAGCATGGGTTGAAGGCTGTGTTCTTCCCGAAGCCTGTAAACTGTCTGCAATATGATATTTCGGATATAAAGACGACACATTCCTGCTGCCCCTATACAGAACCGTCCCACAGTATGGTAAATCTTGAAAAAGGAATAAACTTTTTGGGAACACGGACTGCTCTGGCGGTGGCAGCAAACAATATTTACGATAACCCGTTCATTAGCTTTAACGAGTGGTCGGAAATGAACTGTTCCCCCGAATTTTTCGGCTATTACGCCCTGGGAATGCACCTGCTGGGCTTTACAAAATGGATATGCGAAAAATCGTCGGAGTTCTCCGTTGACAGGCTGCTTTTTGTGGCTCGGGACGGAAGTC
>CAMCRP010000087.1 GCA_945877315.1 uncultured Ruminococcus sp.
CCGCCTGCATTTATGATGTCAAAACAGGCTTTTATGACGTCACTTATATTAACGGATGGTGTCATTTCAACGAAAATGATGTCACTTTTTATATGTGGGCATAAAAAACGAAGCTCCAAAGGTTGTAACAGCCTTCAGAGCTTCGATTTTTGTGGATATTCGGTTGTTAAGACGCATTTGCGTGATTTTCAACTTGGGAGAATATTTTTTCAACCTGAGAGAATTGAAAGGGTATTCAACTCGGGAGAATGGGGGTAGATTTTAGCAAGCATTGATTTTGTGGGGACAAAATTTAGGTAATCAGCACATTATATCCCTTTTGCTGCTTTCCCTTTTCGATATGCTCTTTATATCCCGAAACATAAAAGGGAATGCTGTCCTCGCTTCCGTTTGTAAGACGTTTTCTCACCTTATCAAACGCCATTATCGCCACAGAAAACTCGGGCAGTCCCATAACAAGAACTGGCTGGTCGTATTGCTCAGACCATTTGTATTCACCGCCAAAGCATCTTCGAGCCGTTTCAAAAATGTAACTTCCTATTTGTTCGCTGGCATTATCAAGTGATTCATCTTCAAGTCCAAAGCAACTGAGATCGTCAAGATATTCTTCAAGAAGAATTAGACTTTCAAAGGAATAATCCAATTCTCCATCGGGAAAATGCTCTACAAAATAATCTGCGACATAAATAATATCTTCCATAGAATCAAACATATTTCTAACCTTCCCCAAAAAACAACTTATTTCAAAGAGGATTCCTTGCTCGGCAAGCATTTAATTGGCATTAAAAAGGGAATATAAAACGTCAAGGTGTTTTAACATAAAATCAAATATGACTTTAAGTTCTGCAAGTGATTGGAACTGTAAACTTGCCAATTTGTGTCCGCTTCCATGCTCTTTAACTATCCACTCAATTCCGGGTGTGCAAAATAAACTCTCCTCGTTTCGTTTTCCCCATATGATAAATTCAATTAAAGTATTGTAGCTTATAATCACATTATATCCTATTGTCACATCATCTATATCCCTTGTTACACAATAATATCGGTCATTAGAACAATATTTTGCGGAAACACCCTCATATTCCTTCAATAAATTCAGAACATTTTTTTTATCTGATTTATAACCAGATTTATTTCGATTACAGGAAAGATTCATTTTTTCATATTCGTCAAGAAAGTCCGTCTTTAAAATAAAACGACGATATTCTGGGCATGACAGATCATTAATATATCTGCTTAGATCTGCACAGCCTCCAAACATATTTCTAAATACATCTTCAAGATCATCAAAACTGTTTATTAAAAGGCCCCGTGTAAACTTGGTATTGCTGAGATAATCATTTAGGATCTCATTAACGGGTATTCTGATAATACCGCCACTATTTATAATAAGATCAAAGGAAAACTCGCTGCATTTTATACAAGCTTCGAATCCTATAATCATCCCTTTAACATATTTCCACCGATTAATCCCCGAATATCTTACAGAAATATAATCGGGATATACTTCAATATCGGTCAAATAACCTTCGGGAGAAAATACTGCATTTTTCAAATCTGCTGTTGAAAACTGCACACAGGATTCGGCAAAATCAGTTGCGTAATGTCGTTCATATTCAACAATAAACCCGTGATAGGGGTAACGTCCATCAATTAGTTTCCCCGTGGATATTATTCCGCAATGTGTAAGCCAATTTCGAATAATTTCTTTTATACCTTCCATATTATTACCTCATAAAAATATGTGAGCACCTATAAACAAATAATCTATATCATAGGTGCCCACATTAGTTAATGGTTATTCGTTACGGAATATGATTTCTACACCATATTCTCTGGCAATATCTTTATAATGTTCAATATCAGCGAAATACATATTAGATGATGGGATTTCGAGATAATAATCACCTTTTAAAATCTCACCTTTAAGTTCATCCCCATATTTAGGACTGTTGATTTTTGTGCCTCTAGAATACTTGGATTCGAATTCTGCAAGATACTTTCTGAAAGTTGCTTCTTGTATATCCTCAAGATCTGTTGCTTTTCGGGATATGATTTTACCTCTGCCAGTATCGGATAATGAAGGTGGCACATATGAATCTAAACGTTTTTTGTTTTCCAATACCACTTCATTATAAGGATACCACTTTTCAGTTACAGCTTTATGATTGAAATCATTTCCCCTTTTAATCATTTTGTTCCCTAAGAAATTATCAACTCGTTCTTTCCAATCTAATCTTTTTCTATATGGTTTGCCCAGGTCTTTCTTTTTATTAACGTATTTTTGGTAATCAGCTTCAAGTACATCATCAATAAATCTCCCACTATCACCAATTAGTTCAGATTGTTTTATAGCCTCATTCGCAATTTTAGCAGAAGCTTCAGAGGCAGCATCGTCAGCTACGTCAATTATTTCATCTATGTTATTGTAATCAACTTGCTTAGCGATTGCTGCTGCTTCATCTGAAATAATCCTTGACACTTCATCAGCAGATTTTACGACTTTACCTTGTGCATCTGTTGCACTTTCAAGCACTGTGTTAACAATTTTAGATGCATCTGTCTTCGACAATGATGAAAGAACATCATCTGTACCTTTGCAAATATCTCCAGCAATCGGAATTACAGAAATAAAATCCGGAATAGCTTGAAGATACCAATCCTTACCCTGTTTTAACCCTTTATCACAATCAAACTGCGCAAGATCAATTGTAAGATCCCTAATGTCACATACAATACCAAAGTGAGTAAAGCCTACAATAATTGAACCGGCAGTTCCTAAAATTGTTATCTCGCCTTCATAACCATTTCCAAGTATAATTTGGTCATATGATTTTTGAAAATAGATTTCTCTATCGCTAATACCATAAGTTGACTGCGCCCATTCGTGGTACGTTTTATCATGATATCTCGGAGAAATGTATTCTTCAAAATAGTATTCCGTGACAGTATTTTCTCTATTATTTTTGTCAATTATTCTGCCGTGCTCGTCAACATACGGAATGATTTCCTTCCGTATATTATAATACCACGCAATAGTATCACTGTCAAGGTCCAAATTTACAAAGTTAGGTATGTAAGTTAGCGGTCGTAAATCAACGCTGTCAACTACCTTATCACCATCTCCGTCAGGATTTGTAGGATCTGACTTAATTGGAAGAACGTAAATGTTACGGAAAGGATTATGCTCGTTTGTATCAATATCTTCTGCAAGTCTCTTCAATCCATTTTCTACATAAAATATACCTTTATATATTTTTTGCATTTCAGGAAAGCTTGGATAAATAATAGTTCCATCATCATTGAAAGAAACATATTCAAAATCTATTTCCTCAACATCTTTTAATTTATCATTATCGTAATCCCTTATGCTTGTCCTTGACAAATCTCCGAAATCATCAGGAAGCGGTGTTAATCCCGAAGATGTAATAATCAGCTTTTTCTCTGCTTTTTCGGGAAATCTTATTTGATTAATTATGAAATCTGAAAATACAATAGGATTATTTTTAAGATTACCTGAAGCCAAACTTGTATATTGTGACAAGTTATTGTTGTCTTTGTCACATATTATACCAAATGTAACTCCAGAATCCTTAAGCTTATCTAGAATTTCATAAGATGTACCTGTTGGCGGATATAATACGGCATCAATTAAAAACAAGTGCTTCTGAGCATCGGATCTAAAAGAAATATTATTAACCTCACTAAGTCCACGATAGAGCGTACCGGTTGTTTCATTTTTAAAATTGAACCTATTAATGAGGGAAATTGCTTCTTCCTTTGTTTCAGTATATTCCCTGTCTCCAATTTGATATGGCACTACAGAACGACCATCATTAACCAAAAAATGAATTCTAATGTCGGATGCTCTATTATATATTTCGTTTACTGCATTGATTAGTTCAGCCTTAATATCGTATGTATATGATGGAAGAACATATAGAAGAAATACTATATCAATCTTTTCCGTTGAAGATGAATTCAGATAATTTGCACTTATAGTTTCTTCGCATTCATCAGTAAGCGATAATAATGACACCTCATTTCCAACTATGGAATCAGGCTCAATTCCAAGGCTTTTGAGCCATATCTCCATATCCATAAGGCAGTAGGTGCCGAGTTCATCAACATGAGTATACACCCTGTTGTTCTCAATATCATGGAATGTTTCAATAGGTAAAAGCATATTTGAGTCCTCAAAATACTTAAAAACATTTAAGCGCTTTATACCTACAAACTCATCGGAGATTGATATGTATTTTCCATTTGTATTTGTTGTAATGCTGCTGTCAAGATCAAAATTAATGACAACATCTTCTACTTTTAACCCATAAGCATATGTAAATTCGGGAGTGATTCCAATAATTGCATCATTTTCCATTATATTGGAATAACTGCTCTTCTGAGAATAGAGATTATTCTCCGCAACACCTGCCGCTGTAATGTCAATTGATACTTTAAAAAGATTATCATCTGTATTTACATCTTCAAAAATCTCTGAATCTTCGCCAACATGCTGTGCAAATGTGTGCTCCGAATCGGGAATGCCATCTGTAGCCGCATTGTTGGGGTTCAGTCCCAATTCGATCTCATCACTGTCGGAAACTCCATCACTGTCGGTATCAAACTTTAAAGGGTCTGTGCCATACTTGTTGATCTCATCATTATCGGTAAGACCGTCAGAGTCGGTATCAGCATTGTTCGGGTCTGTGCCAAGTTCATATTCACGAAAATTATTCAGACCGTCGCTGTCGAAATCCTCATCTCCGTCGGAAACACTGTTACTATCGGAATCTGCATTTTTAGGCTCTGTACCAAGATAATAAACCTCGTATCCGTCGGGCAGACCGTCTCCATCGGTATCTGCATTTTCAGGGTCTGTTTCAAAATAATACTTTTCATATACGTCTTTGAGACCATCATTGTCTGTGTCAGTCGAATCCGACCAGTCAATTTCTTCGGAAGGCTCATCAGGTGCAGCAACAGTACAGATCACATTCACAACGTTGCTTTCACCTGTCATTTCCGCTGCTGTTGTCTGTACAACCTTTATATCATAACTGCCGGATACTTCGGGAGCAAAGGAGTATGAAACCGTGTCCGATACAGAAGCAAGCTTTGTAAACTCACCGCTGTCAATGGAAACGTAAATATCAAAGCTGCCGCCATCTGCTGTTGTTTCCCACGAAACATTGACATAGCCTGTTTCGGTATCAAATTCAGCCGATACCGTAACAACAGGCTTTTCGGGAACAACAGGCACAGGAATATCAACAGATACAACAGAGCTTTCAGCAATCTGCCCGCCCTCAGTTGTCTGTCTTACCTTGAAATATACTGTTCCGCAAGCATCATCAAGAGCATATGTATAGGATTTATCACCCGATACACTTGCAATCTGCGTGTATTCGATATTATCCTTCGAATACATGATCTCAAATGTGCCATTATTGACGTTTGTATTCCAGGAAATAACAGTTGTGCCATCACTCTCGATATATTGGGCATTGGCGGTAATATTAAGTTCATCTTCACTTGGCTTAACAGGATCATCGGAGGGAACTGAGCCGCTTCTGTCAATAACTACTTCGGACAGCCTTATATTGCTCACCGCAGGAGTTTCTGCTGCTTCTTTGCTTGCTGTAAAGCCAATGACAGTAGATTCACCGCTTGCAATAGGGTTAGTCCACATACAGCTTGCAATACTGTATCCGTTATCATTGGATTCAATTATTTTGCCGTTCCAAAGATTATTGATATCAAAGTTACTGTCAAAATCAACCTTCCATGCCTCAAGAGGTGCATCGGAAGTGTTGGTTACAATAAGCTCTGCCTGAAAGCTATCGTCCCAATCTCCAGTAATATTTAAATTTACATCATAACCCTCTGTCTTGTCAACCCTTTTTGAGCAGAGTTCAAAATTTTCCGGTACTTCAAGTTCATTTCCGGATAATGTATATCCGAAATTAACCGACTGATAAGGCTCAATCTCATAGTTATAGCCTGAATTCTTGATTATGTAATCCTCGTCGGATTTGCTGTAAACATATCCGTTCCATATGCCACTGATCTCACCGGTGGCATCATAGCCGAGTGCCCAGTTAAGGATAGACTCGCTTGATATATTGGTAAGGGTAACATTTACATTCTGATTGCCGAACCACTCGTTTGTAACGGTATAGTCTACCTTGTATCCGTCATAGGTATATGTTGCAGATCCCGTTTCGGCGTATACTGGAACAGCGGTAAATACAGATGCTGCAATTGATGCCGCAAGGATAGCTGATACTGCTCTCTTTAATCTCATATTCTGAGAATGCTTCATTGGTTATCCTCCTCTGATATTTTTGCATTAAGGTACACAGACAAGCTTAATACAAGCCTGCCTGTGCATGGATAGTGCTATGTGCATTTTACCTGTTTCTGCTTCTGAACTCATTTAGCTCTGCAGGAACTGACGGCTCGTGAAAAAGAAAATGACAGTTTGGGTTTATTGTCATAGCATTTACGACAAATGCGAATGCAGCTAACGATGAGCCGTATTTAAGAATTAATTCCTTGATTTTTTTCATATTCTCACCCCCTTGAAATTTATTGTCATATTATATCATTTTTATTGATTTTTTGACCAAAATCCTGCGAATGGTCGAGAAAACACGCTGAACGGCAGTAAACAAGTGCAGCTTTCCCTATTATCATTGAGATCAACTCAAGCAAAACTGTTAATGCTATCAAATAATAATACTCATCATTTGAATTATATAAGAAAAATTCCAACACATATATTAATGATGTTATAATAAGTGCTGTGATTTTCATGCGTTTCCTGTCATAGGGAGATATATGTTTATATTTCCCGGATACAGGTGATAAGATTATTATGAATATATAATTTATTATTGCAGCAATCATATAGATAGCCTGTGGTATCAATCGAAAATACGGATAACTCCATATAGCAGCAATCAAAAATACCATTGACATTATGTAACAGCCTCTTGATGTTTCACAGTGAAATCCACCACAAAATGTTCTTAGCGGAAAGAATACAGCCATAAATATAATTACTGCGATCAGTTTGCGAAAAGCAATGCCTATGATGACTGCGGAAATAATACTAATAATTATTTCCAATATGGTGTTAAAGCAGTATTCGTAAAGCTGGCGTTGACTGTCACTTAATATTCTACCGTCAATAAGAGTATCGACAATGAATTTACTGATTTTTTCAGACATAAAAAATATCCTCCGGATAACTTTTACTTATCCAAAGGATATCATAAAACATTATAAAATGGGTGAAATTAGCTGTGAATGGTCGAGAAAACACTCTGAACGGTATTTACAGTGGTAAAAACAATGTTGCTTCACAACAGGATTCGTTTCGCTCAATATTGAAAACCCCTCCATATTTTTCGGCAATTGCTATTACATTCTTTATTCCATGACCGTGACGGAGCTTATCTGTTTTATTGGTTTCCAAATTACCTGTAATCATGTATTCAGCTGAATTCTGTATATGAATAATAATATCCCCATCTTTCGTTATTATGGAGATATTGATATACCTGTCATCGGGATTGGCAACTTTTTTACAGGCTTCGAGCGCATTATCGAGAAGATTACCAAGTGCAACACAAATGTCATATCTTTCAATGGTTATTTCATCCTTGTCAATATTTATATTGGTCTTGAAATCCACATTACTGTTGGCGGCAATATTCATAGCATTGCTGACAAGTGCATCAACCGGAAGATAACCTGTGACCACTCGTTTATATGATCTGTCAAGGTGATCTATTGCAGTACCGATATAATGGTCTGCCTCATCATATGAGCCGTTTCTGATACATTCTCTGAGATAAAGAAAATGCTTGTTGGTATCGTGTATTACGCCATATATACTTTTAAATGATGCGGATGTCTGCTCATATTTCTTTTCCTGAAACATAAACTGCTGTTCCATCTGATGCTGCTGTTCTCTGATACTGCTTACCTCAATAATATTTTCAAGCAAATAATAGACGATGAGATTTATTATCATAAGACCTGCCGATGCAAGACAGGTTCCTATCGTTGCAGACGGCTCACCGGTATCGAATTCAAAGGATATGGCTATTATTGTTGCCATACTTATAAGGGGAGTTACGATAAAGCACATATAGTCCTTAAATCTGATGGTGTCAGAATTTTTCTTCATTATCAGCATCACTATAACAGTTATTATAAATATTATCAGCTTTGAAAGCATAATACTGTAACTCTGCATACTTTTGTCGGTACTGTTATGTATAGTTGATACTACTATAAAGTAGCTAATCACTTCCGACAGCATTTGAAACACCAGAAATGAAACTGCTGTAAAGATCCTCGTCAGCCATTTTGTATCATACATAAGTGACAGAAGCATATAGATAATTAATGATTTTATTGCATAAAACATTCCTGCCGCACCAAACTGACTCAGCACCATATCAACTGCAAAAGCACCAACAAATATCGAACAGAACAAAAAATTGCTTATCAAAGAATTTCGCTTTTTCATACAGGATTTAAAAAACATCATCGTTATAACCATATCAAAGGCAGTTGCAAGAATTGAAAAAACTATTTCCATTACCTTATTCATTGATTTGTCCTCATTTTTCTTGAAACATATTTTGAAAACAGCTCCTTGACCTCGGGCAGTCTTCGTCTGCTTAGGTTTACTGTTTTGCCCGAAGTAAATTCCAGTGAATCGGCATTAAATTTTCTGATATATTTCATATTCGCAAGACATGTTCTGTGAACACTGATAAAATCTTTATCTGATAGCTCTTTTGCCAAGTCCGATAATTTAGCTGTTATCAAAAATGTTTCAGATATAGTAGTAACAATCAACTTTGAGCTTTTCTCCGTTTCAATGCATATGACATCATCAAGATACAAAACACGTTCACCGCTTTTTTCAGAAATCACTTTAATATTGGTATATGAAGCATTTATGCATTTGAGAATAATATCAAGCTTTTTTGCCAATTGTTCATATACTACCGGTTTTATAATATATTGTGAAGCCTGAACGTCAAAGCTATCTTGCATATATTCGGGATAACTTGTGACAAATGCAATTGAAACATTTCGGTCGGGTAATTCTCTTATTGCGGCAGCCACATCAAGTCCCTTTATATCAGGCATTTCCATATCAAGGAAAATAATATCATATGGAGATTTTAGCGACTTGTATTTTTCTATAAGCAGTTCTCCGCTTATATATTCATCAATAAAAAAATCTATATCAGTATCTATAGAATACCTTATCAAATTATTTTTTAATATATCAATCTGTGTTTGATCATCATCACAAACTGCTACAGTATAGGTCATATTTTCACCGGCTTTCCTTTTATTTCATTATACATTATTATTGCGATATATTCAACAGATATTTTTCTGTTGATTTTTCAAATTTATAATATCATATTATTAGATAAATATATCTATTTCTTTGTGAACGGTCGAGGAAACTTGCTGAGTGGAAGATTTAAATAAAAGGGGCTGTAAAAAAACAGCCAAAAGCAGCCGAGATTTCCTAATTTTAGGAG
>CAMCRP010000088.1 GCA_945877315.1 uncultured Ruminococcus sp.
CTGCCTTTATTCGTCCCGTCAACCGTGGCGAAGCGGCGATTATGCTGGTGGACAGCAATCTCCACCGTGAAAATCTTTTGCCGTCGGAAAAGGCGTTCGCCTATAAACTGAAATATGACGCTCTGAAACGTCAGGGCAAGCGCACTGATTTAACTTCGTCGCAAGTTGCGACAAAGTTCGACAGCGCAACGGAAATAGGCAAACAAACTAACGAAAGCCGTGACACAGTTTATCGCTATATCCGTCTGACCAAGCTCATCCATAATATTCTCAAAATGGTTGATGAACAGCGTATTGCTTTCAGCGTTGGCGTGGAGCTATCCTTTCTAACCGAATACGAACAACAGGATTTGTTTGAAGCAATAGAATTAGAGGAAAAAACTCCCTCGCTCTCACAGGTAATCCAAATGAAAAAGCTCTCTCAGTCAGGTAAACTTGACAGCGAAACCATATCAAAAATTATATCCGAGGAAAAACCCAATCAACGAGAGAAAATCAGCTTTCAGCTCGATGAACTGAGCAAGTATTTCCCAAAGAAATTCACGCCGCAGGATATTTACAAGCGCTTACTCAAATTAGCGCAGGACGATTACAGGCGCAGACAGCGCAACAGTGAGGAACGATAATGAGCATTATACAATCACTTTACGGCGAAGAACACGAATACAAAGTCAACGGCGCTACCTACATTGTATCAGCGGCGTTCAAGCACACAGGGCGGAAAGAGGATAACACCTCTTTCCCGACCTGTGTAAAAAAGATTATAAACAGCGATTTCGCACATTTGATAATCGCCGAGGAAAATGATACTATGACAGCAGAAAATGTGTGTTCGGCTGCCGGAAAGGAGGACAACATTGCAGTCGAAAAAGAAGCAAGCTAATGTTGGTATTACAGCTCTCTATTGTCGTCTGTCAAGAGACGATGGCGCAGAGGGCGAAAGCAATTCCATCGGCAATCAGAAAAAACTGTTAAAGCAGTTTGCAAAAGAGCACGGTCTTGATAACACTCGCTACTACGTAGACGATGGTTATACAGGTACAAACTTTAATCGTCCGGGATTTAAAAAGATGATTGAAGATATTGAACTTGGCTATATTTCAACTGTCATCGTCAAGGACTTATCAAGACTAGGCAGACGGTATGATATGGTTGGTTATTACACCGACACATATTTTCCTGATATGGACGTTCGCTTCATCGCTGTCAATGACAATATAGACAGCGACGAAGGTGAAAGTGAAATAGCTCCCTTCAAGAATGTCATTAATGAATGGTACGCAAGGGATATTAGCAGGAAGGTGAAATCATCCTATCGTATCAGAGGTAACTCCGGTGAGCCGTTATCTCTTCCACCGTATGGATATATAAAATCACCCGATAATCCTAAAAAATGGATTGTAGATCCCGAAGCAGCAGCGATTGTCAAAGACATTTTCAAAATGTGCCTTGAGGGTAAGGGTAATGAAACAATCGCACGAATATTACAGGAGAAAAAAGTGCTAACTCCTACAGCTTATTGGGCTTCAAAGGGTATTCGCAAAGGAGGTAAAAAGACCAACCTTGATCCGTATAAATGGAATAACTCAACTGTTGAAACCATCTTATCAAAGCAAGAGTATTGTGGTGATATCATCAACTTCAAGACGTACAAAAAGTCTTTCAAAAATAAGACTCGCCGTGATAACCCTCCCGATAAATGGGTAATATTCAAAGATGTTCACGAGCCTATTATAGACAGAGAAACTTTTGAAAGAGTACAGGAGTACACAAAGAAAACAAAGCGCCGTGCTCCAAAGGCAGAAAACGGCGAAAAGAATATGTTTTCAGATTTACTTTACTGCGCCGATTGCGGCAGCAAACTCTGGTATCACACTAATACCAACAACAAAGGAATTCATTATTTTAGCTGTTCCAACTATAAAAAGGATACTCGTGGGGATTGCGAAACACGACACTATATCCGAGCTGATGTCATTGAACAGGTAGTGATGTTAGAGCTTCGGCGATTAGCAAAATATCTTGAGAACAACGAAGAAGAATTTGCAGAGATGCTTTCCGAAAAAACCAATTCTGATATGATTGCAGAGCAAAAGCTTCTCGAACAATCGCTCAGCACTTCTTTGTATCGTAATGAGAATCTTACCAATATATTTTCAAAGCTGTACGAGGATAATGTTAGCGGTAAACTAAGCGACGAAATGTTTATGGAGCTGTCCCACAAATATGAAGTCGAACGAATGGAGTTGAAGGATAAGATCAAAGATTGCCGTGAACGTCTTGAAAAAATCGGAGAAATCAAACAGAACAAGGATGATTTTATTAAGGTCATTCGCAAATTTATGGAGATGGAATCTTTAACCGGACCAATGCTCCGGGAACTTATTGACCACATTGATGTATATGAAAAAGAAGGCGGCAAGAAAACTTATACCCAGCGTATCGTCATCTATTATCGCTTTGTAGGTTTTATAGAGATCCCGGAGAAAGCGGAAGACGAAAACTATAAGGCTGATACGAGGGTAGGCGTAGAGGTGGAATATATCCCTGCTAAATCCGCATAAAGGAAAAGGTGAGCAGGTACTAAACCCACTCACCACATAAACCGGATGAAATTGAATAAAAAATTAGTGTTGATAACTTAAGTCCGTTATCAACACTAATACTGGCAGGGGCAGAAGGACTTGAAGCGGAATGAGGATTTAATCAAATGTTATCTAATCACCTGTGACGTTATATAGTTTTATATTCTGTTTTTTGATTGGAAATCAGATACCCCTGCATAACAGTTTAAATGATAATGTAAAATCATTTTGGTATAATTTTGGTAGAAAAATGGTAGAAGAATTGCCCGCTGAATTATTTTAAACCGGAGTTTGAATTATGAGAGATAAATATCATATTTACCTCACAGCAGGGGAACGCAGAGCCGTTATCAACAGCTTGATTGATTTGAGAAACAATCTCATTTCACGAGGTAAGTACATCGACATCATAGATGAACTCATAATCAAGTTCACTAAAGCTAAAGTCAAGAAAATCAAGATTAAGGAGGTCTGAAAATGGAAATCACATATACAATGCAAGGCGACTATTTGCTGCCGAAATTAACGCTCCCCGAACAGGATAACCGACCAATCGGATTGTGGGGACAACAACATCTTTGCTATATCAAAAGAAGTCGCCCGATTCTTTATACCAACCTGCTCACAAAATATAGGCTGAACGAATACCTTACCGACATTGATGAACAGGCACAGAAGATGTACGACGAGCTTGTGCGGGCTTTCGCAAAGGAAGAGGGCTGCACCGAACAACTCAAAGCCACCAATCAAATGCTGTGGGTTCGTAAGATGAACAACTCCGCTCAACGAGCGAGAGAGGTTGTAAATACCGAGTTGATATACAATTAAGGTCTTTTATCAACAATCCCATTGAGAACTTCACTTATTTGTTAGTGAAGTTCTCAACGAAAAAGAAAAACGAGCGTGTAAGCAGGTGTTGTCTGTTTACACGCTCTTTATATTTATTTTGAGTTGGGAATCGACATCAATTCCCGTGCTCTTGTATGGATTTGCGATTCAATCGCCGTCAGGCGTTATTCGGGTAGGTTAATTGACGGATGTCTTGTAAAGGTGAAGTTCAGCAGTTTGCGGAGCTGAGATTTTTGTTTGCTGCCCATTACCACTTTGCATACCTCGTCGAATGACACGCCGTAGGGAGGTGTTCTCGTTTTTGCGTAGCTGTCAACGATAACTACGACAGCAATGATATGAACAGTTCGTCAAATGAGCTTGCACCGTTCAAAAATCTGTTCAATGAATGGTTTGCACGAGATACAAGCAAAAAGATTAGGGCGGTTATCAAGTCTAAAGCAGAACGGGGAAAACGCATTGGTTCGCATATTCCATATGGTTACAAGAAAGATCCAGACAGCTGTATGAAGATAACGCACTTGGTAAAATTCCAGATGACCAGTACAGGCTATTATCCGACAGTTATACTTCTGAACTGCACGAGCTAAAAGCAAAGATACCCGAACTGCAAAATCAGATAAATGAAATCAAAACAGAGGAAAGCAATGTTGACAGATTCATAGCTCTTGCAAACAAATACATCTACATTGAAGAGCTGACATCCGAGATACTGAGAACCTTCGTAAGCAAAATCACCATACACGAAAACGATAAAGAGAACCCCGGAGCAAAGTATGAGATTGATATATTTCTGACGCATATAGGAAAGTTCTGGTGAGAGATATTTAATCTCTAAAAACGGGGCTGTCGCAGTAACAGCCCCGTTTTTAATATTATTGATTATAGATTACTTTGCTTTTGAGCTTAGCAAATTCACGTTTTCTTACCCGAAAATATGCCAGTGTTACAGCCGTGCCTGTCAATACCCACGAAATCGGATAGACGATAAGCAAAGCACAATAATCGTGGTAAGCATTAAACACCGTATATATCCATACTATTCTGAAAACAACCGAGCCGAAAATCGTAATAACCGCAGGCGACAAGGAGTGTCCCAATCCTCGGAGAGCGGCACAGCTTATTTCGTACGAACCCGTAAGTATTTCAAGGAGCATTACAATCGCCATTCGCAGGAATGCGTATTTTGCAACCTCGGTGCTGTCGGTGAAAAAGCTTAAAAATAAGTTACTGCCTGATATAAAAATCACGCCTGTAATACCGCAGATTAAACAGCCGAAAAACATACACAGTCGGAATACTTTTTTGCATCTGTCATATTTTCGTGCACCGTAATTCTGACTTGTAAAGGTTACGGCGGTCTGACTGAAAGCACAGATTATATAGTAAGTGATGTATTCAAAATTAAGTGCAACGGAAGAACCGGCAACAGCGTCTGAACCAAGGCTGTTTATTGACGCCTGAACAAATACGTTGGAAATTGAAAACACCATTCCCTGAATTCCCGCAGGAACTCCAATCATAAGCATTTTTTTCAGATGGAGTTTGTGAAAACGGATTTTTTTCAGATTGATTTTTATGTATTCATTATCTTCGGTGAACAGAAAATACATAACAAGCACAGCGCTTATTCCGTCAGCTATTACCGTTGCAATGCCTACTCCTGCAACGCTCATATCAAAGACAACTACAAAAAGCAGATTAAGAAGAACGTTGACGATTCCCGATATAATCAGACAGTACAGTGGTCGTCCCGTATCTCCGATACTCCTTAAAATTGCGGATCCGAAGTTGTAAATCATTACAAAAGGCATTCCGAGAAAGTATATTCTCAGATACACAGACGCAAGCTCAATAACATCTTCGGGAGTGTTCATCAGAACAAGTATAGGCTTAGATAAGAACTGTCCGATAATAAGCAGGAAGAATCCGCAGACAACAGACAGTAAAATTACGGTGTGAGAAGCTTCATTTGCTTTTTCTTTTTCCTTTTGTCCTATGTATCTTGAAATAAGCACATTTGCTCCGACAGCAAGACCCGTAAAGAGCAGGACCATAAGATTGATAAGCGGTCCGTTGCTGCCGACTGCGGCAATTGCCTGACTGCCCGAAAATCTTCCGACAACTGCAACGTCGGTTGAGTTGAAAAGCTGTTGTAATATACTGCATCCTGCCAAAGGAAGAGCAAAGAACAATATCTTTTTGCCCAACGGACCTTCAAGCATATTAACCTGATGAGTTTTTTCTTTTTCGCATCTTTTGGTTTGGTGTGTTCTTTGATTTACAAGCTTTTTAGCTATAACCATTTACCCATTATCTCCCATTAATTTTTTACCCATATTATTGTAGTACTCTGTATTTTTACTTACAAGAGTTAATTAGAAAGAATTTGAGCGGAAATAGCTTTTTAATTTTATTGATTTTATCCAAGTTATTACTGAAACAGACGAAAATATCTTTAATACAAAGAAATAATCATCTAATATTTTCATATTAGTATTGAAAAATGATTATTCAGCATTAATAATCGCAAATCAGCGAGATTAATTGAGAGTATCGGATAAAACTGTTTTGAATCCCACATAAATAAAAAACATAATGCTTTAAACATTTATTAAATGTTGGAAACAAAGAAAACTACTTTTTGGTTTAAAAATGCAGTAAAAATCACAAAAAAGTACTGTTTGAGGTAAAATAAAGGATTTAAAGCAAATTAAATTCCAAAATATTCCTATAAAATAACAATAGATGTGAAAAGCATTTTGTGTATTTGTTGTAATGCACAAGAAAACAGCCTTTGTTTTGTTTACTTCTACAAATCTGCGAAATAATCAAAAAAATACTTGATTTCCACATTTTTTGGTGATATTATATAGGTGTCAAATAAAAAACCGCTTGCGAGCGGAGAAAAGGAGTTTAGAAATTATGCATGCTTTAAAAAGATTTGGAACGGCTTTCGGCGGCTATAAAATGATGGAGGATTATCCGGTTCCCGTATGCGGACCCGACGACCTTATCATTGAAATCAAGGCTGCCGCAATCTGCGGTGCTGATATGAAGCACTGGAATGTAGACAACGGTTATGATGACACCAACATCACACCCGACCAGCAGCAATCAGTCAGAGGACACGAATTTGCAGGCGAAATCGTTCAGGTCGGCGAGAACGTAAAGGACTGGCACGTAGGTCAGAGAGTGGTTTCCGACAACAGCGCTCATGTCTGCGGCGTATGCCCTGCTTGCGAAAGCGGCGATTTCCTTTGTTGCGAGCACAAGGTAAACCTTGGACTTGACAACAATACCTGGGGCGGCGGATTTTCAAAGTATTGTAAGGTCCCCGGAGAAATCCTTGCAATTCACAAGCACGCTATCTGGGAAATCCCCGAGGGCGTTAAGTACGAAGAAGCAGCAGTGCTCGACCCGATTTGCAACGCTTACAAGGCAGTTGCTCAGCAATCACACTTGATTCCCGGACAGGACGTAGTAGTATTCGGTACAGGTCCTCTCGGATTGTTCTCGGTTCAGATTGCAAAGCTTATGGGCGCAGTAAACATTGTTATGGTTGGTCTTGAAGAGGATGTAAACGTAAGATTCCCTGTAGCTATGGAGCTTGGCGCAACACATTGTGTAAACGGCTCAAAGGAAGATGTTGTTGCAAGATGTACTGAAATCTGCGGAAGAGATAACCTCGGACTTGTAATCGAGTGCTCAGGCGCAAACATCGCTTTGAAACAGGCTCTTGAAATGACAAGACCGAACGCAGAAATCGTTCGTGTAGGTATGGGCTTCAAGCCTCTTGAATTCTCAATCAACGACATCACTTCATGGAACAAGAGCATTATCGGTCATATGGCTTACGACTCAACCTCGTGGAGAAACTGTATCAGACTTCTCCAGTCAGGTCAGATTAAGGTTCAGCCTATGATAACTCATCGTCTCGGTCTTTCACAGTGGAGAGAAGGCTTTGACGCAATGGCTAAGAAAGAAGCAATCAAAGTTATTTTCACATATGACTATGATGATTAATCGGTAAATGATTTGATTGGAGGTAATTTCAATGAGAAAGCTAATGATTGCTCCGTCGGTAGGCTGTTGTGATTTATTCCATATTGAAGAACAGGTTAAGCTGATAAACGAAAAATCAGATTATCTTCATATGGACATCAAAGACGGCGTGTATGTTCCGAGCTACGGTATAGGCCCCGATTATCTTGACTATCTTAATAAGCACATTGATAATCTCAAGCCTATGGACGCTCACCTTATGGTTAAGCACCCTCAGCAGTACCTTGAATTGTTTGCAAGGTCGGGTGCAGAGTACATAACACCTCACACAGACTGCATTGAGGGAGACGCATTTGTAACAATCAACAAAATAAAGGAATTAGGCTGTAAGGCAGGCGTTGCGTTAAGCCCCTCGGTTCCTTTAAGCACTATTGAATATTATCTCCCTTTACTTGATAAGGTAACGATTATGATTGTTGACCCCGGTATTTCGGGACAACCTGTTAACCCTCAGATGTTCGTAAAAATTAACCGTCTTGCAAAAATGAGAAAAGAACTCGGACTTAACTTCCTCATTGAAGCCGACGGCTCTATGAACAAGGATTTATACCGTCCTCTGTACGAGGCAGGCGCAGATATGGTTGTTTTAGGACCTCCTGCTTTGTGGAATAAGGACGCAGACTTTGAAAAGGCATGGTCAATTATGGAAAATGAACTCGAACAGGAGCTTGACGGTGCCGAAAGAAAAATATAAAAATATCAATTAAGAAAAAATATGATAAGGAGTACAATAATGGGAAACAAATCTAATGTCAACATTGGCGCAAGACTTGACCGCTTGCCCCAATCAAAATGGCATGTTAAGATCTGGCTGATTACAGCTTTTGCACTCTTAGTATGCTGGTCAAACGGTATCGGCGGTTCCGTTCAGAACATTCTTTTGAACGAACTTCACTGGCTCGAACCCGGTTCAACACTCCTCGCAATGTGGGGTACAACTTACACAGCAGGACAGCTCTTCGGCGCACTCATCGGCGGACCTATCGGTGATAAAATCGGCCGTAAAAAGAGTATCCTTCTTTACGAAATTATCCATATCATTGCTATGATCGGCGGCGCTCTTTCACCGAACATTGCAGTTCTTTATGTGTTCAGACTTCTCCAGGGTCTTGCACTTGGCGCTCTCCTCGTAGTTCTTTTCGCAGGCTTCACAGAGTATGTTCCCGGTAAGAACCGTGGTACATGGTCAAGCCGTACATCATTCATCGGCAACTGGGCTCACCCAATCTGCAACGGTATTGCTCTTCTTATCGTTTCAACAGGCGTAAGCATGAATATGAACTGGAGAATCCAGTTTATGATTCCTTCAATCCTTTCAATTATCGCTTGCATATTCATCTATGTTAAGTTCCCCGAATCACCGAGATGGCTCGAATCACAGGGCAGACTTGACGAAGCTGACGAAATTATGACAAGCATTGAGAAAGAAATTGAAAAATCAACAGGCAAGCCACTCCCACCCGTTGAAGTTACAAATCCAAAGCCTGTTAAGAAGCTCCCGTTCACAGCTCTCTTTAAAGGCAAACTCCTCAGAAGAACTATCGTTGGTTCGCTCG
>CAMCRP010000089.1 GCA_945877315.1 uncultured Ruminococcus sp.
AAAATTCGTAAGGCGTGAACGCCTTACAAATTTTTCACGAAGCACCGCACACTTTGATGCTTTTTCTTGCTTTTGCTGTTATCATTAGTTTGTAGCTTTACTGTTATTTTTGTGTGCGGTGCTTTTTGGGGCTGTTGCTTTTGTGCGTTTTACTGTTGCTAAGCTTTGGCTGTTAGTGACTGGAAAGGGATTTCGCTCTCTGCGGAGAGCGACAGGGGCGCTGCCCCTCGACCCTGCCACCTTTAAAAAGGTGGACGAAACTTTTCACTTTCCACTTTTCACTTTTCACATTAGTGTTGCAAATTCCCCCAAAATGCTCTATAATGTTATTTGTGGGTATCGTAAGAATTTTGTAAGCTTTATGTCAGCAGGGACGACAGAAAAGCGTGTTATTATATAATTGCCGGCAAAGCAAGGAAAGGAAAATATAAATGGATAATTCAAACGCAGCTATCCTCGTTGCAGATGACGACAGGGAAATAACGGCAGGTATCGCCCGTCTGCTGGAGCTGGAGGGCTATCGTGTCATAAAGGCATATGACGGTCTGCAGGCGCTGGAGGCACTTACGGAAAACAAGATCCAACTTATAATCATGGACGTTATGATGCCGAAAATGGACGGTCTGTCCGCTACTATGCGCATTCGTCAGGAGCAGAATATCCCCATAATTATCCTGTCCGCAAAGACCGAGGACACGGACAAGGTTCTGGGGCTGTCTATGGGTGCGGACGATTACATCTCAAAGCCCTATTCGCCTGCGGAATTGGTGGCGAGGGTGCGTTCTCAGCTGCGGCGTTATCTTCATCTGGGAGATGTGAAGTCCTCTCAGGCGGTGAAGGACGCTGTAACTGTGGGCGGTTTGACTCTGAATATCGGCGAAAAGCAGCTGTATCTGGACGGCGAACCTGTCCGTCTGACGGCGACCGAGTTCAAGATAATGCGTCTGCTGATGGAGAATGCGGGGAGAGTATATCCTGCCGAGGAGATCTACGAAAAGGTGTGGAACGAAGAAGCCTTTGCGGTTGAAAACACGGTCATGGTACACATCAGGCGTATCCGTGAAAAAATAGAGATCAACCCAAAGGAACCCAAATATTTAAAGGTGGTGTGGGGAATTGGATATAAAATCGAAAAGCTCTGAGAAGGGCAAAAACAGGCTGAACGGCTTTCTGCGGATATTCTGGCTTGTCATAGGCTGTGCGGCGGTCTGCTTTGCGTTTTTTACGGCGTATTGTACATATGAGGGCGGATTTGACCCCGAAACGCTTATTGAAGCGGATTATACCAAAAGCTCTCAATATGAACGAAAAACGGTGACTGCATATTCACGGTCAATTGACAGGCTTGCGGATTTTATCCGTGATTTTGACAGCTATTGTTATTTGTCGGCAGTGGATTCGGACAGCGGTTCATTGACACATTCGGAGGACGGTATTTTGATACATTCCGACAGCGAGGCGGGTGACATTTGGTTTCAGGGAGCTGTCAGTGATGACGGCATTTACAGGCGGACATATACAAAGAAAATCCCCGAGGACGTGTCGGATCATTACTTTTACAGCTCTGTCACAAGCTATGACGGCCTGCTGACCTTTGTTTATTGCAATGCCCCGAAGTCGGTGTTTGAAAACGGCGGCAGCATTGTTCGGCATAATGACACCTTCAGCGACAGCTTAACGGGCAATATTGCTTCAAACTATTATCTTATCAGTGAACCGACAACTCTTGTTTACGACAGCCTTCCTGACAGCGTAAGCTATACTATGAGCAAATTCGGTGCCGATTCCGACTGCTATTTTGCGGCTGCTCCCAAGGCGGAATATTTGGAAAATGCCAAGGCTGCGTGGACTGCGGAACGTCAGCGGCTTATCCCCATAATCGTGACAATCGGCTGCTGCGTGCTGGGAGCTTTGCTGTCACTCATATGCTATTGTGCTGTCAGTCTGAAAAAGCTGCCCGATGAAAACGGTGAAATGTCCGTTAGATTGTCATTTTTCAGCCGTATACCGCTGGAGATAACCCTTGCGCTTACGGTAATACTTACGGTTCAGCTGACTGTAATGACCTATGAAATGCGCTGGACAAGCTGGGTAAACAGTACTGAGGCTTTCACACGTCTTTCGGTGAATCTTCACCGTGGGGCAATGGTTGGCTGGGTCTTTGTGACCTTTGCTTTCTGCTTTTCGCTGATAGTTCAGATACTTTCGCTTATTGAAACAAAGGGCTTTGTTTCCAATTCATTTATCTGCCGATTTACGGCGTGGGTAATTCGTTCGGTAAAGGGCTTTGCGGCAAAGATAAAGGAAGCAAACAGCGCAAGAAAAAAGAGCGGAAGGCTGACTCCCGCCGAATTTGCAAAGGGCGTTGCTCAGGCTTTCAGAGAAAAGATTTTCAGAAAGCGTATTCCCATTGAGAAGAAAATGCTTAAAATGACGCTTATTTGGCTGGGTGCGGAGGTCGTTTGCGGTCTGATATGTTTGCTGTGCCTTTTGGACAATGCCGAGGAGATAGCGGTAATTTTCTTCATTATCTGCTTTATCTTTTTCGGAATGTATATGGCTTTCCTTTACAGCACCTATCGGGATATCGGAAAGCTTGCCGCAAAGATAGAAGCTATCTCCAAGAATGAAAAGCCCGTGGGGAAAGAAATCTATCCCGATTCGCCGCTTTATCATATCTATCTTGACCTTGACAACATTGATGCGGGAATGAAGAAGAGCATTGAGGAGCAGGTAAAGTCGGAGCGTATGAAGATAGAGCTTGTGACGAACGTTTCCCACGACCTGAAAACGCCGCTTACGTCCATTATCAGCTATGTTGACCTGCTGTCGAAAACGGAGCTTTCCGACGAAGCTGCGGACTATGTAAAGATAATTTCCGCAAAGGCTGAACGTTTGAAAAACATCGTTTCCGACCTGTTTGACATTGCCAAGGCAAACAGCGGAAATTCAAGTGTTGAGCTTGAAAATCTTGACCTTTGCAAGCTTATTGTCCAGACACTTGCGGATATGGACGACAGGGTGAACGCTTCGGGAATGACCATAAAAACAAGGCTGCCAAGTGCCCCTGTCATTATCCGTTCGGACGGAAAGAAGCTTTACCGTGTGTTCCAGAATCTTATTGACAATGCTTTGAAATATTCCTTAAAGGGCACACGAATTTTCATTGAAGCGGAGATAACCGACGGTCTTGTTAAGGCTTCCGTTAAGAACACGTCCGCATATGAGCTGGACTTTACCGCCGACGAGATAAAGGAACGGTTCACAAGAGGTGACAAGTCCCGTTCCACCGAGGGCAGCGGGCTGGGACTGTCCATTGCGGAAAGCTTTACGGCAGTTTGCGGCGGCAGCTTCAATGTGGTCATTGACGGCGACCAGTTCAGGACAGAATTGACATTTCCCACAGTTATCTAATAAATCATAATTCCCCAACAAACGGCATTGCTTAGGCGGTGCCGTTTGTCATTAAGGAAATACTGATTAGTGTGTGTTCCCCCGCCTAAGGCGTGGGAACACACGAATAGATACGTCACTCAGGCAGCAAGAAAATGAAATTGTTGATTTAATCAGTAGTTCCTTAATATTGAAAAATTATCAGTTTTTGTCAAAAAATATTAACATGTTATATTGACATTTAGTCATTATTGTGATAAAATATTAATATGAACCTTTAGCATAATTTCCGCAGCATTGGGGGGGATATGTTTGATAACATTCTACTATTTACAGGTAAATATAATCGGACTTATCATTATGGTAATTTTGATGGCAAATAAAAATGTATCTGCGGGAAAAAACAAGGTCAGGCGTGTTTTCACCCTGCTTGTCAGGCTGACTGCCGCAGAGCTTGTGCTGGATTCCGCAATTTGGCTTATGAGAGGTGCGGAGTTTACGGGGGCATATTATGTGGATAACGCCCTTTGCCTTGCCTATTACATAATTTACTGTATGATACCGTTTTTGTGGATGTATTACACGGCGGTTTATTTCCATGTGGAATATTTTCTGGACGGTCGGCTGAAAATTCCCGTTGTCCTGCCTTACGTTGTTTCGGCGGTCTGCACGGCGGCAAGCTTTAAGACTCGTTGGGTTTTCTATGTTGACGAAAGCGTGTACAATTACAGCGGCTCAATGTCGTGGATAATGAATGCAGTGTCTTTGATATATCTTTCGGCTGCGGCTATTGTTTCGTTTGCAATGATAAAACGCTTCCATACTAAGGCGGAACGGCTTCAATGCCTTTCTATGCTTTCATTTCTGGTGCTGCCCATAACTGCGCTGATAATTCAGTATCTTTTCTACGGCACATCTACGCTGTGGATAAGTGTAGTGCTTTCGCTGCTGATGGTGTTTGTCAATGTACAGGACAATCAGATATCCGCAGACAGTCTGACGGGGCTTAACAACAGATACCGTTTTGACAAATACCTTGCAAAGCTTGCTGCGGAAAACAGTCCCTCCGACAGATATGCCCTGCTGATGATAGATGTTGACAGATTTAAGGCGATAAATGATACCTATGGTCACATTAAGGGCGACAGGGCGTTGGTCTGCGTTTCCGAGATACTCAAAAAATCCTGCCATAATACGGACGCTTTTGTGGCAAGATATGGCGGTGATGAGTTTGCCATAATTTGCAAATATGAAAATGCAGCTGTAATGGTCGAGCGTATCGAAAGCGGCGTTGAAAGCTTTAATGCGGCAAAGAGCGAGGTTTTCTCCCTGTCCCTCAGCATTGGCATAACGCAGTTTTGCGGCGGCGGGGAAGAAGCGGCGGAAAGCTTTATTCTCAGAGCCGATCAGGATATGTACAGCAAAAAGCAGGCGAAAAAGGCTGTCCGTCAGGCGGTTTGATAATTTTTCAAGGAATGGTAAAATAAGTGAGTTTCAAAATAAAGGAATGGCTTAAACAGCCGAAAAATATTTTTATGCTTGTCCAGACGGCGGCGATAATTGCGCTGGGGATAATTCTCGGCGTTGTAATGTCACGGCTGAACAGTCTGGAGGAGCGTGCGGTTGCTGTCAGCGCACAGCTTCACGCTATGGAGGACAGCGTTATTTCCCCCGAAAATGCGGTCAGCTTTGATGACGGTGCAATGGGCGATGTGTGGCTTTCAAGGCTGACAGATGTTCCCGAAAATCCCTATAAAAGCGAGCTTTTCACTATTGAAAACGGCATTATGAGCTACAATGACGAGGAGCTTGGCATATCCTCACGAGCGGGTATTGACGTGTCATATTTCCAGGGGGATATTGACTGGGAAAAGGTCAAGGCAAGCGGCATAGAATTCGTTATGCTGCGTATCGGCTACCGAGGCTACGAGTCGGGAAAGATCAATGTTGATGAGCGTTTTGCGGAATATATCGAGGGCGCAGAAGCGGCGGGACTGCATGTTGGCGTTTACTTCTTTTCGCAGGCTGTCCACCCAGAGGAGGCGTTGGAGGAGGCGAAGTTTGTTGCCGAAATGCTTGAAGAGTACAAGATAGCATATCCCGTTGTTTACGACTGGGAGATGATAGGCACAAGCGAAGCCCGCACCGACGAGGTTTCCCCCGAGGTGCTCAATCAATGCTGCGTGGCGTTCTGCGATTATATCAGGCAGTCGGGCTATACGGCGATGATCTACGCAAACCGTCGGACTGCGCTTATGAAGATGAATATGAGCCGCTTGAAGGAATATGATTTCTGGCTGGCTGAATACAGGGACGAGCCAAGCTATCCCTACATATTTACCATGTGGCAGTATGCAAGCGACGGAAAAATTGACGGAATTGAAACGGAAGTTGATATGAACATCTCTTTTATTGACTATGCAAAAAGCGGAATGTAAAAAATGACCTGTCCGAAAGGGCGGGTCTTTTTTGTTTCGGAAGAATGTTATAAAACATCGGCAAATAGCTATATATTTTTGCAAAATAACGTGATATAATAATGACACACAAAAGAAGGAGGGAGCTATATGACGGAAGATTACCATTATGATACGCCCGATATAAGCGATAACGGTTCGGAGAAGATACATTACGATAACCTTGACTTTCAGCTGTTCTGCCGAAAGAATTTTAACCCCGCAAACAGCTGTTTCCCGGGAATGACCATTCACTGGCACAACGACCTTGAATTTATTTACGTTTTTGAGGGGGAAACAAGCTATCAGCTAAACGGCAGGCGTGTGCTTATGAAGGCGGGTGAGGGGATTTTTGTAAACTCAAATCAGCTTCATCTTATAATTTCCGAAAATTCCGACTGCGGGCTTTACTGCATAATTTTCCACCCGACTGTACTTTGTTCGTCAAAATATATCGAGGAAAAATTCGTTGCACCCATAGTTGCCAACGAGAGCATTCCTTACATAATGCTCAGCAAAAAGGTCAGTTGGCAGAATGATATTTTGCAGTTTCAGAAAAAATTATATGAGCTTTCGAAAACAGAAAACAGCGAAACGGAAATGATGCAGACGCTGTTTGCCCTGTGGACGACATTGTATAAAAATCTTGACCTGTCCGAAAATAAGGAGCGTTATGACGGCAGCTTGAATGTTGTTCGTCAGATGCTGCGGTTTGTCCACGACAATTACAAGCAGAAGATTACCCTGGGCGACCTGTGCAGAGCGGGTGGTGTGGGAAAAACCTGCTGTGCGGAGCTTTTTCGGAAATATGTCAGCTGTTCCGCAATTGAATATGTCATCAACTACCGCATTAAGAAAAGCGTGGAGCTGCTGCTGAAAACGGATATGTCCGTCACCGAGATAGCCCTTGAAACGGGCTTTTCGGGAGGAAGCTTTTATGCGGAAACCTTTCGGAAAAAGCTGGGAGTTACCCCGCTGGAGTTCAGAAGGAGGGAGCAGAAATGAGCTATTTGTATGTGATGAAAACGCAGCTGATACGCAGCTTTACCTACCGTTTCGACGTTTACGGGAATATAATTATGCAGACCATAATTATGGTGACAACGGCGTTTTTCTGGAGGGCTTTGTTTGGCAGCAGCACCTTCAGCAACGGTATGACTGCCGATAGTATGCTGACCTACACCATAATCTCCTCGGCAATGTCGGTGCTGTTCACCACAGGCGTTGAGCGAAGGATCCAAAGAAGCGTTGAACTGGGCAGCATTTCCGTCGAGATGATACACCCCATAAACGTGTTCGGCGTGTATTTTGCGGAGGATATGGGAACCATCGCGGCACTGCTTTTTCAGAATCTGCTGCCTATAATCATCATCGGAAGTCTGGTCATAAAGGTGCCTGTTATAGCCTCCGTTTCGGCGATACCTATGTTTGCTGCAAGCCTTGTGCTGTCCATGGGGATAAACTGGCTGCTTGCCGCAATTTTCGGAATGTGGGCGTTTACCGCCGTCCAAATGGACGCACTTATTCAAGTGAAAAAGCATCTTCTCAGGCTGCTTTCGGGCAGCATTATCCCCATTTGGTTTTTTCCCGACAGCCTTAGGACGGTGCTTGAAGCTTTGCCGTTTGTATACATTTATCAGCTGCCCTTGGACATTTACGTCGGCAGCACATTGACGGAGGATATTCTCCGCAGAATGGTCATTCAGGTAATATGGTTTGCAGTGCTGGGGACGGTTTTCTTTATGCTTCAAAAACGAGTTCTGGGAAAAGTTATGGTGCAGGGAGGCTAAGGTATGCGGAAACTTTTGGACACTTTGGGACATTATATCGATGTTACCCTTTGCAACATTAAGCTTGCGCTGATGGTAATTATTGAATATCCCGCAAACATTGCAGGCTGGCTTATTTCAAACCCCATTCAGTTCATTGTGGGATTTGCCACCATAAAATTTGTCGTGGTTCAGTTTGGTGAAATCAACGGCTGGAATTACGGACAGCTGGCGTTTTTGTATGGACTTTCGGTTATCTCTCACGCCGTTTCTATGATGTTTTTTGTTCAGGGCTGGTTTATGGGCTACTCCGTTATTGAGGGGGATTTTGACCGTTATCTCACAAGACCGCTGGGAGTGCTATATCAGTTCTTCTTTACGACCTTCAACATTTTCGGAATAACCGACCTTATCCCCGGGATAGTGGTGTTCATCTACGGCTGCATTGAAACGGGCTTTCGGTTTACGTTCGGAAATGCTGTCGGCATAATCGTTATGATAATCGGTGCGGCATTTATCCGTGGGGGACTGTACATAATGCTGGGTTCAACTTCCTTCTGGACGAAAAGCGCCAACGATTTCGGGCAGTATACACAGGAAATTTTCGACAAATCCACAATGTATCCCATTTCCATGTACCCCGAATCGCTGCAGTTTATTTTGACATATTTGATACCCATAGGCTGGGTGTCCTTCTATCCCGTTTCGGGGCTGATGGGCATTGAAACGACTGTTGGTATCGGTTCGGGAAATGTGTGGATAACCTTCGCTGTTGGAATTGTTGTAATGCTGGCGGCAGGGCTGCTGTTTAAGATAGGATTAAGACGATACGAGAGTGCGGGAAATTGATTGCGAGGTTTCAAAATGATACGGGTAAATGATTTACATAAGGAATATCACGTTGTGAAAAAGGGCAGAGGACTTGGCGGTGCGGTCAAGGGGCTTTTTAAGTCGGAAAAGCTGACTGTCAACGCTGTAAACGGGCTGAATTTTCACATTAACGAGGGCGAAATCGTTGGATTTATCGGACCTAACGGTTCGGGGAAAAGCACCACCATCAAGATGATGACGGGAATTCTCACTCCCACAAGCGGAGAAGTTCTTATAAACGGACAGAACATCACAAAGCATCGAAAGGAAGCTGTTAAGGACATCGGCGTTGTGTTCGGTCAGCGGACGCAGCTTAACTGGGATCTGCGTCTGGAGGAATCCTTTGAACTGCTTCGGCACATTTACAGGATAGACAAGAAGCAGTACTCCGAAACCCTTGAGGTAATGGACGAAA
>CAMCRP010000090.1 GCA_945877315.1 uncultured Ruminococcus sp.
CAAATCATCCTTTTTGAGAATAATTCTTAGAAGCAGTTCCGCACAGGCTTTGTCCTCAAAAACCTTTGACATGAACGTATCGTCTATTAATCTGAATTGCTTGATTATTTCAATCTGCTTTTTGCGTCTTTCGGATAATGTTTTGTCCATCGGAAACACCTCCCACTATATTGATTATATCATACTGTCCCCGAAAAATCAAGGCATATCAAATATAATTCACAGGGTCAACGTCCGCCTCTGCCTGAGTTATCTTTATCTCGGGGAACATTTCCGACAGCTTTTCCGTGATATAGGGGATAACGATGTCCTCCGTGTGGAAATGTCCGCAGTCGAAAACGGAAATGCCCATATTATTTGCTGAAACAAACTGGTCATGCTTGAAATCTCCCGAAACATAGGCTTCGCAGCCCATATGAAAGGCTTCGGAAAACAGCTTTCCGCCGCCGCCCGAACAGAATGCTATCCGCTTAACGGGCGCACCTGCATCGGTATATCTTACAACGGTGCATTTAAAGACCTTTTTCAGAACAGCCGCCAGCTCCTCGGGATACAGCTCCTTTGAACAGCTGCATATCATGCCGTAGCCCCGTCCGTCGGGGTGAATGGGTTCAAGCACCTTCAAACGTTCGGACAGTCCCAGCGGTTCCTTCAGCATATCATGGATAATGTCGTTGATACCGCCGTCTGCCATATCCAGCGGGGAATGTGAGCATATACAGGCAATGCCGTTTGCCAGCGCATAGCCCGCAGGGTCGGACGTGCTGAGAGTATACAGCGGGTTAAAAATAACGGGGTGATGGGAGATTATCAGGCTGCATTTTTTGCGCACAGCCTCCGCAACCACCTCCATTGTAATGTCAAGCGAGGTGAGCACCCGTGTTACCTTGTCGTCTGGGTCGCCTACGATTATCCCCGAATTATCGCCCTTGTGCAGATTGGAAAATGGGGCAATTTCGTCCAGTCCTGCAAAAATATCCTTTACAGTATATCCGCTCATTTCAGTATCTCCTCCGCAATTTTTTTCAGTCGATCTCCTTCTTCCGACGTTGGGTCGGACTTTAACATTCCCTCTGCCGCTTTCATGATACGTCCCGCACTTTTGGTTATGTATGCTTTATAATCGGGTTCATTTTCCAAGCAGAATCCGAAAAGCCGCTCTTTTTCGGAAATGCTTCTTATCACTCCGTCATAAACGGCAGAAATTACCGTGTAAATATGCTTTCCGTCGTCAACGGGAACTTCTTTTTGTATATGAAAACCGTTCTGACACAGAAAGCTTCTGAGATATGCCGCCTGTGTCATTGGCTGTAGAATAAGCTGCGATTTTTTGGCAATATTCGAAACGCCGATTATCTTTGCAATAAGCTCGCCGCCCATTCCCGCACAGATAACGTCGGTAATATTGGAAATGTCCATAGAATCGGGGACGGTCAGACCGTCGGACAGAATACATTTCCATTTATCGTCCATATTAAGACGGGAGAGCGTTCTTTCGGCAGCCTTCAAGGGCTGTTCGTTTACGTCACAGGCATAGCAGAAGCGGCATTTTCCCGTTTTCAGAAGCTCCGCCGCAAGATAGCCGTGGTCTGTTCCCACATCACAGGCAACATCTCCCGAAACAAGGTCATAACAGGCGGAAAGTCGCTTGTCAAGCATAAGATCATTCCTTTACAAATATTCCCCTCCAAAAGGGCGAAGCATATTGCTGCCTGTTTCGGAAGGGAATACCACACAATTTTTTTGCTGTCGATTAAGCGAGAGAAGCGTTCAGCTTTTCAATGAACTCCTTAGCGTCAACGCCGTGAACTGCACAGGCATCTGCAACAGATTCACCTCTTGCGGAAGGACAGCCCAGGCAGTGCATACCGATCTCCATGAAAAGGGGAGCAAGCTGAGGAGCCATATCAAGAACTTCACCGATGATCATATCTTCTGTGATCTTAGCCATAATTTTTTACCTCCGTAAATTTTGCAATCAATGCGTATAATACCGCATAAGTATATTATACCTCAAATAAAATAAAATTGCAATATGTATTGAAAAAATTTATTATTTGTGCTATACTATAAAAATAAAGTGCAGCAGTAGCCGCAGCAAAAGCTACAGCCGCGTGAACTAAATTAAGGATGTCACTAAACTAAAACGCGAATCGACAGCGCGGTCGCCGCGTGCCGCATGAAAGGAGATTTTATTTTGAACAAGCTTTTAGACAGATTGGAATATAAATACCGCCGCTTCGGCATTGACAATCTTATTTTGTATATTGTAGGGGCAATGGTAATGGTTTTCGTTGCCGCACTGTTTTATCCCGACATACTTACAATGCTGAATTTTGACAGGGAGCTGATACTTCAAGGTCAGGTCTGGAGAGTGCTGACTTTTCTTATTATGCCGACCTCCACAAGTATTATCAGCATGATTTTCGGAACGCTTCTCATATACGCCTTCGGTTCATCGCTGGAAAGGACTTGGGGTCCCTTCCGCTTTACCGTTTATTACTTTATGGGCGCAATATTCAACATTGCGGCGGGCTTTGTTATGGGATACACCGACAACTATTATCTGATGCTGTCCATATTTCTGGCATACGCCGTGCTGTTTCCCGAAGAAAAGCTGTACTTCTATTTCCTTATCCCCATTAAGATGAAATGGCTTGGTATGGTTGCGGGAATTTTTATGCTTATAAGCTTCATCTTTTCGGGCCTTGTGGGCAAGATAACCATCGTTGCGGTAATGCTGAATTTTATCCTGTTTTTCGGCGGGGATTTTATCACGAAAATCGTAAACTATTTCAAATATAAGCCCGCAAGGGACAAATTCAAGAAAAATATGCGTGAGGTTGAACGCCGCAGAAATGACGGTGAATAAGGTCAGCTTGCGGCTTCCACAGGCGGAACATCAATAGTTTGAAAATCCTCGATAACGGCTTCAAGTCCGCTGTCGGGGATCTTTATTCCGCAAAGCTCCATGGTATCGGCGGTGAAAATAAGTTCATAATCGCCGTTTTGGTTATGACCCTTTCCGATAAGCAGATTTTCATCGGCAACACAATCTCCCGTGTCATTTGCTCCGCTGTCCAGTGCGCCGCAGACTAGGTCAAACATCGAACCGTCGGGGATATTTTCTCCCGAAACGTCCGCAGATACACCGTTCATCTCGCAGTGTGCCGTACCGTCCCGAAAGGAAACGGTCAGCCCCGAAAGCGTGTCGGGACCCGTGAAGGCAATGTCCCAATCTCCGTTTCCAAGACGTTTAAATTCTGCTTCTGCCTCCGTTTCACCCCAGAGAATGTCCGCTTTGCAGCTGTAGAGCAGGTTCAGGTCGGGGCGTTTTTGCTTTTCGGACGGTTTACAGGCGGTGAACAGAACGGCTGAAAGCAGAATCGTTGTAGGAATAATCAAATATTTGCGCATAAAAAATCCCTCCGTTACTTACAGAGGGATTTTTTTATTTGGCTAATAATTTCCCTCTTGTGTTCATAAATAATTTGATAAACTATTGAACACGAGGGGAATTCTGCTGATAACGTCAGTGGGCAGCATACCGTATTCCGAAAGCTCCTCGGCGGTAAGGTCGGCTGCTTTTCCGTGGATATAAACGCCCGCCGCAGCCGCATCTGTCAGGGAAAAGCCCTGAACGGCAAGTCCAGAAATAATGCCCGTGAGCAGGTCGCCGCTGCCGCCTCTGCTAAGCCCAGGATTTCCACCGAAGCTGACATAAGCCTTGCCATTGCCCGCAATGTATGTAGGACAGCCCTTTGACACCACCGTAATGTCATAAAGGGAGGACAGCTTCACGGCTGCGCTGAAACGGTCAGCGAGAATTTCTTTCGTTGAAACGCCCAGAAGCCGTGCCAGCTCCGCAGGGTGTGGCGTGCAGATAAGCCTGTTTCCCGTGTTCTTTAACATATCTATGCGGGAGGCGGCGCAGTTTATGCCGTCAGCGTCAAGAATTATGGGACAGCTTGTGTTTTCAATGACAAATTCAACCAGCTTCACGGTATTTTCTGTAACACCGAGTCCGCAGCCAATGGAAACAGCACTGCATTTTGCAAGCCTTTCCTTTAATTCGTCAAAATTATTTTCGGGAGATAAAAAGCCTTTTTCATCGCAGTCAAGCTTCATATACATAGGCTCCGATAGCTGTGCGGAAACCGTGTCTATGACCTTTTCCACCGATGCCAGAGTAACAAGTCCCGCACCCGAACGCAGTGCGCCGGCCGTTGACAAAGTGGCTGCCCCACGCATACTTTCCGAGCCTGCAACATTCAGCAGTCTGCCGTAATCGCCCTTGTGGGAATTTCTTTTCCGAACGGGGATAATGTCCGCAAAAAGCCGTTCGTCGATTATCTTCGGGAGATATTTAACGCCCTCCATACACACTTCGGAAATTCCGATCTCAGAGGTAAGAATTTCGCCGCAGTATTCCGAAAGGGGAGAGAGTGCTTCGCCTATTTTTTGGCAGCCGAAGGTCACTGTGTAATCACATTTTAAGGTGTTTTCCGAAACCTCGCCCGTCAGCGCATTTCCCCCCGAGGGGACGTCCACAGCCACCTTGACAGCCGATGCTCTTGCCATGTAGGAAAAGCACGCCTTGACAGCGGGGGGCAGCTCATCGTGAAAGCCCGTGCCGAAAACAGCGTCGATTATCAGCCCACATTCCGCAAAAAGGGCGAACGCCTTGTCGATATTGTCGTTTAAGGTAAGCACCTCTGCGCTTGTCCCGCCAAGAGCAAAATACTTTTCGGCAGCAGTTTCCGTTTCCGGTTCGCCGCAGGTGAGAACTACTGTGACCTTGAGTCCCATTTCGCCGAGAAGCCGTGCACAGACAAAGCCGTCCCCGCCGTTGTTTCCGTTGCCGCAGAGGATAACGGCACCTTTGGCGTAGTCGATTCCGACGCAGTATTCGGTAACGGCTTCGACCACCGCTTGTCCTGCGTTTTCCATCATCTGAGAGTAGGAAATGCCCGCTTCGGCGGCATTTTTTTCAATTTCCTTCATTTGCTTCGGGGTGCAGAGATACATTATT
Organism: uncultured Ruminococcus sp.; assembly: GCA_945877315.1. Taxonomy (GTDB): domain Bacteria; phylum Bacillota; class Clostridia; order Oscillospirales; family Ruminococcaceae; genus UMGS1889. Next base: position 5,033 of record CAMCRP010000090.1, read on the forward strand.
TATCAGTCCTTATATAGAATAATATGGTCATTATAGCATATTTAAACGTTTAAATCAAGCGATATTTGTATATTTTTGTAGTTGAAATTACAAAATTTTGGAAACTTGTATTGTCAAATTAAAGAAATTCCGATCAATGGGTGTTCCTCCGCCCGTATACGTCACTCAGGTAACAGGAAAAATGAAATTGTCGATATTCTCGGTGATTTCTTAACTTTGAAGGAAGGTACTGCTATTAAGGCATCATTTCCCATAGATGGGAAAATCTTTGCATTGAACTTTTGTAACCGTTTTGTTATAATTAGATTATCCCACCAAGGGAAATAACATTAGGAGGTAAAAAATATGTGCAATTTCTTCGCATCTATCTGTGAGATCCTTAAGAACTTCTGCGGTCTTTACTGAGAAACTTAATTCATCTGAGAAAATACATACCGTCAAGTGACATATATGGCAGCCCGAGGGTTCTCGGGCTGTTTTTATTTCCGAAAATGTCAAAAAAATGGTCTTGAACTATTATATATAGTGTGCTATAATAAAAGGGTTATGCGAAACCCTACTATCACAAAAGGACTGATAATATGGCAGTTTATCTTGACAACGCTGCGACCACCAAGCCCTGTGAGGCTGCGGTCGAGGCGGTTATTAACAATATTACACTGGATTACGGAAATCCGTCTTCGCTGCATAAGCTGGGACTCAAGGCTGAGGAGGTCATCAGGGAATCGAGAAAGGCGGTGGCTGCTGCCCTTGTCTGCGAGCCCGACTGCGTTTATTTTACCTCGGGTGCTACCGAAAGCAACAATACCGCTCTCTTCGGAATTGCCGCAAACTACGGAAAACGCCGCAAAAAGCTGGTAATTTCCGCTGTGGAACACTCTTCCGTGGCTGCCCCCGCAAAGCATCTGGAGGAGATGGGGTACGAGGTCGTTCGGATATATCCAAATTCAAGCGGAGAAATTTCCGCAGATGAATTTATTGCCGCTGTTGACGAGAATACATTTATGGTATCCTGTATGCTTGTAAACAATGAAACAGGTGCCATACACCCCGTAAAGCGGATATTTTCGGCGGTCAAGAGAAGCTTTCCCGAATGTGTCACCCACTGCGACGCTGTGCAGGGATTCATGAAGATCCCCTTTAAGGCTGCCGACCTGTGCGCAGACCTTATCACCGTCAGCGGACACAAAATTCATGCCGTAAAGGGCGCAGGTGCGCTGTTTGTGAAGAAGGGTACAAGAGTTGCTCCGCTAATTTACGGCGGGGGACAGGAGAAGGGGTTCCGTCCCGGAACAGAGTCGGTGCCGCTTATTGCTGCATTTGGGGCGGCGGTGAATTCCATGCGTCCCGGCATAAAAACGGCGTATTCCAATGCGGAGGAGCTGAACGGCTATCTTCGGAAAAATCTGGAAAAGCTGCCGTTTGTTACCATAAATTCCCGTGCGGAGAATAATTCCCCGTATATACTGAATTTCTCGGCGGAGGGCGTTCGCTCGGAAACCATGCTCCACTATCTGGAGTCCAACGAGATATATGTTTCCAGCGGTTCTGCCTGCTCAAAGGGCGCAAAAAGCCCTGTTATTGCCGCTATGAAGCTGAAGGACAGCCTTGCGGATTCTGCTTTGCGTGCATCGTTCAGCCGAATGACCACCTATGGCGACATTGATATGCTTGTTAAATATTTACAGTCAGGTTACGAAAGTCTTGCAAAAGTTAAAAGATAAAAGGAGCAAACAAATGAAAGAGATTTTTCTTCTTAAAGAGGGCGAAATTGCCCTTAAAGGTTTGAATAAAAGGAATTTCGAGGAGGCATTTATCAAGAATCTGCGCCACCGCTTAAAGCCTCTCGGAAAGTTTGAATACACAAGGGCACAGTCAACGGTTTATGTTGTTCCCGAGGAGGACGTTGACGTTGATGAAGCCTTTTCACGCTGCTGCAAGGTGTTCGGAGCTGCTGCGGTATGCCGTGCGGTGGTCTGCGAAAAGTCTATGGAAAGCATTGCGGAAACGGCTGTGGAATACCTCGGTGACGAGCTGTCCTGCAAGAAAACCTTCAAGGTTGAAGCAAAGCGTTCCGACAAGCATTTCCCACTGAAATCTCCCGAAATATGCGCCGAGCTGGGCGGTATACTGCTTGAGAAATTTACAAATCTTTCCGTAGATGTGAAAAATCCCGAAATAACCGTAACAGTCGAGATAAGGGACACTAATGCTTATGTTCACGCCGTTCGTGTAAGCGGCGCAGGCGGCATTCCCGTGGGAACCTCGGGCAAGGCTATGCTGCTGCTTTCGGGCGGAATCGACAGCCCCGTGGCGGCTTATATGATGGCAAAGCGGGGCATCTGCGTTGAAGCCATACATTTTGCCGCACCGCCTTATACCTCCGAGAGAGCAAGGCTGAAGGTGGAGCGGCTTTGCGAAAAGCTGACCCCTTACTGCGGCGACATTAAGTTTTTCTGCGTTCCGTTTACGAAAATTCAGGAGGCACTCAGGGACAACTGCCCCGAGGAGCTTTTTACCATAATAATGCGTCGTCTGATGATGGAAATTGCTCAGAGAGTTGCCGCCAAGGAGGACTGTATGGCGCTCATTACGGGCGAAAGCGTCGGTCAGGTGGCGAGCCAGACGCTGGGGGCAATGGTTTGCACGGACGCTGCCTGCAGAATCCCCGTGTTCCGTCCCGTTATCGGTATGGACAAAACGGAAATTATCGAGATTTCCCGAAAAATAGATACCTTTGAAACCTCCATCGAGCCTTATGAGGATTGCTGCACCGTGTTCACGCCCAAGCACCCCAAGACACGTCCCATTTTGGAAGAAGTTGTCAAGGCACAGGAAAGCTTTGATTTTGAACCCCTTATCGCAGAGGCTGTGGAAAATACTGAGCTTAAAGTTATCAAATTATAATTTTCTTAAATACAAATTGTATACGGGGGATTTACCGCGGGTAAAAAGATATACAAAACGTAAAATCAAACGACTGATATTTGTTAAAATCGACAATAAAACGGCTTAAAACTTGACAAAATGGTTACAAGGTAGTATTATTAGATTATATAGAAACCGGGGGAGAAGTGTAACCTTTTGTCGGTTTTGCTGTTTTCTTACTGATTTTCTGCAAATGAGGTGAGCAGATGGCAATGTCCAAATCCGCTCAGGCAGCTTACAAAAAGGCTGTCAAGGCGAAGAAAAAGAAAAAAAGAGGTCACTGGCTTCTTATACAAAAGGGCGACAGCTTCAAGGAAATAGTCAGCAAGATAATCACCCAGATAGCCTGTGTGGTTCTTGCGGGCTGTATACTTATCCTCGGAAATGAAGCAAGGCTAATGCTTGCAAATTTTCAGCTGAATTCCTCCCTGCAGACTATTGTTAAGGATTTTTCCACGGCGGTTTCCGATGCTGTGGGCGGCGGTGATACGCTTACTCCCGCAGCCGAAAAGCTTTTGCAGCTTAACCCCGACACGGTTGGCTGGGTGGTCATTGACGGCACAAATGTCAATCTCCCCGTTGTTCAGCGAAAATCCGCTGACGGAAATGAGTATTACCTTACCCGTTCCTTTGACGGTTCGTCCAATAAAGCGGGTACCATTTTCCTTGATTACAGAGCAACGCTTAATGCCAAGGAGCGTTCGGAAAATCTGGTGCTTTACGGGCATAATCAGCGGGACAAGTCCATGTTCGGCGACCTTGCTCAGTATAAGCATAACCTTGAGTTCTACAAGGCGCACCCCACGG
>CAMCRP010000091.1 GCA_945877315.1 uncultured Ruminococcus sp.
TGGAGGCGTACAAAATTTTGCGGCGGTATTTCCCCAATTCGCCCGATTTTTCCTATCTTTACACCTCACGCAAGGCGGCATTGGCGGCGGGTATCGTACGCAAGGAGGACATTTTCTCGGTATGGGACTGCATTAACGGGGACGTTTGCACACCCGATATGTTGGCTGGGCTGCTTGCTCCCGTGCTGGACGGATACGATAGCCGTATTTTGGCAAAATCAGGTATTTCTCGCGATAAGCCCATTGGAAATTACTCCCGTTTTTGCAGGCTGGCAGAGATATTCGGAGAAAATTTCTTCGCTCCCGAAAAGGCTGCGGCGTACAGAAAGGCTGTTTCCGAGTATCTTTCGGGTCAGATGGACGGTCACTGCGCCTGCGTTGATGTCGGTTACAGCGGCAGGACGCAGGAGCTGCTTTACCGTCTGACGGGGAAGTCTGCGGACGCCTTCTACATTCACACAAACGGCGGTGAATGTCCCGAAAAACAGCGCAGATACGGCTTTGACGTGCATAGCTTTTACGAGTTCACCCCGTCTGTTACGGGCAGCGTTCGGGAGCTGATGTTCTCGGAATATGCGCCTTCCTGCGTTGGCTATAAGGTCGGGGAGAAGGGTGCAGAGCCGCTGTTTGAGGAGTTTTCCGCAGAATATCCGAGGGCGTACATGACAGAGCGGCTGCGGGAAAATGTGCTGCGGTTTATATCGGACTTCTGTGCGGATTTTGGTGAATTTATGGATATTATGGATATGCGTAACTTTGATGTTTCCTATCCCTACGAATATTTCCTGCATAATCTCACTGATGCGGATTCCCATATGTTTGACTGCTTTGAGTTTGAGGACGATATGTGGGCAGGCGGCAGCTTTAACCTGACCGAATATTGGAAAAACGCCATCTCATACCACGGCACTGTGCCCTTCTTCAAGGTCGGGAACAATACCGCTAATCAGGAAGAATATGTCAGTGGCGACAAGGCGTATCGGCTGTATGTTCAGAGCGGAATGGAGCATAAGAGCCTGTTTCGCAAGGCGCTTTTCTGGTTGGCTGTGGACAAGGATTTCTTTAAAAAGCGGCTTATTGATCATCTGAAAAAGTAACAAAATTTCCCTTTTGACATAGAATGTTTTATGAACAAATTCTGTGTCAGGAGGGATTTTTATGAATTCCGATATAATGCAGCGGTATATGTCCCAGGCGATGAAGATGTACAAGGCGCATTTGCAGGCGGAGAACGGTTTGCAAGCAGCACCTGTTATGGCTGAGATGCAGAGTGTCCCCGAACGGTCGCCCAATGAAGCGAATGAGGAAAGTGCGCCTTTGCCTGTCCCCGAAGCCAATGAGAACGAGCCGCCTATGGGTATCCCCGAAATTGTGCCGCCCGCCGATATTTCCGAGCAGCTGAACGAGGAAAAATCCTACGGTACGCTGACGGTGAATGTCAGCTCAACAAGGGGACTGTTTCCCGTTGAAGGGGCGACAGTTCGTGTGTTTTTCGGACCCTATGAGAATTACGAGTTGGCGGGTGAAGCGCAGACGGACGAAAGCGGAAAGGCTGTTTTCCGCCTTGAAACGCCCTCTGCGGAGCTTTCCGAAACGCCCGACAGCGTGCAGAAGCCTTATGCGACATACAGCGTTGTAATAGATGCGGCGGGGTATCTGCGGCATATTAACCTTGGTGTTCCCGTGTTTGCGGGGATAAATTCCGTTCAGGACGTGGTGCTGACTTCTCCTTCGGCGGCAAACGGTACGGAAGATATTGTGGTTCCTGATGAGTCGGACTACGATTTGTAGGGGGTGAGCCTATGCCCATAGTGAATTACCCTTACATTCCCGAAACTATCACCGTTCATTTGGGACCGCCAAACTCCCCTGCGGAAAATGTTACGGTGCCGTTTATCGACTATGTGAAAAATGTGGCGTCCAGCGAGATTTTTCCCACATGGCCCGAAAGTGCGCTGCGGGCGAATATTTACGTTATTATTACATATGCGCTCAACCGTATTTACACCGAATGGTACCGTTCAAGGGGCTTTGATTTTGACATTACAAGCAGCACTCAGTTCGACCAGTCTTTTGTTAAGGACAGGGAAATTTTCGGTAATATTAGTGACATTGTTGACGAGATTTTCGACAGCTATGTTGTCCGCAGAGGTTCCATCGAGCCTTATTTTACGCAGTTTTGCAACGGTACGACTGTAAAGTGCAAGGGCTTGTCACAATGGGGGACGGTTGACCTTGCAAATAGGGGTCTTACGCCATACGAAATTTTGCAGTATTATTACGGAGATGATATTGACATTGTGACAAACGTTCCCGTTGCGGGCATTGAGGAAAGCTTCCCCGGCTATCCACTGCGTCTGGGAGATTCGCAAAATAACGTAAAGATCATTCAGACTGAGCTTAACCGAATATCCGAAAATTATCCCGCTATTCCGAAAATTTCTCCCGTAAACGGCGTTTTTGGTACGTCCACGGAAAATGCGGTGAAAAAGTTTCAGGAGATATTCGACCTTCCCGTGACAGGCGTTGTTGACAAGGCGACCTGGTATCTCATCAAACGGTATTACACCGCTGTGAAGAAGCTGACGGAGCTTATCTCCGAGGGAATCAGCTACGAGGAGGCGCAGGTGCCGTACACGGAGGAGGTTTCCTTGGGAATGTCGGGGCTGCCTGTGACGGTCATTCAGTATTATCTCAGTATTATCGGGTATTTCAATCCCGCTCTGGATATGCCGCCTGTGGACGGATATTTCGGGGAATCCACCGAGAACGCCGTGAAAACCTTCCAGCAGTATTACGGGCTGCCTGTGACGGGCGTTGTTGCCGAGCAGACGTGGCTGAAGCTTAACGAGGTCTATCGGGATATTCTGGCGGGTCTGCCCGAGGGCTATGAGGGCAGCACTTATGCAAAGCTGTACCCGGGATATGTTCTGTCCGAGGGAATGAGGGGTCAGGACGTGACCGATCTGCAAACCTATCTTTCCTTCATTGGAAAATATTACCGTGACCTTCCGCAGATTCCCGTAACTGGCTATTTCGGTCCCCAGACGCGGGACGCTGTCTATACCTTCCAGCGGCTGTTCGGGCTGCCTGTTTCGGGGGTTGTCAGTCCCGTAACATGGCGGGAGATCGCCAGGCAGTATAATTTTCTGAAAACCTCCGAGCCTGCGGGCTGACGGCTTTTCGGATCAAAAAAAGCTCCCACGGCGGTGGATTGCTGCCGTGGGAGCTGATTTTTTTATTCGGATTTGATTTTCTTTGCCAATTCCTGTACTTCTTTAATGGAGAGTTTTGTGGCTTTGGCAATATCTTCAACAGTACCCATACCCATTGAAAGAAGCTGCTGAGCAATTTCAATGGATGATTCCTTTTTGCCTTCCATTCTTGCTTCATTGCACATCTCTTCATTGATTCTGCACATAAATCTCACTCCTTTTGGGGATTTGGGAGTTATTCGGATTTTATTTTCTTTGCCAATGACCGCACCTCATCAACAGAGAGTTCTGTTGCTTTGACAATATCTTCAATAGTACCCACTCCCATTGAAAGAAGCTGTTGAGCGATCTTAATTGATTTTCCTTTTTCGCCTTCTATAATGCCTTCCATTCTGGCTTCATTGCACATCTCTTCATTAATTCTGCACATAAATCTCACTCCTTCGTTGGTTTCCTTAAAATATTTTGTTCTTTCTGCCATCAGGTCAAAGCTCATTTCATTTGCTTTTGAACAGCGGAAATCGTGCATAAGCTTTGCAATATCGGAAGTGTCATCGGGTTTATCATATGCCGCATTTACATAGATGATATGGGTCCCGTCGTCCAAAGGCTCACCTGTTTCGGAATCACGCATTTCAAAATGATAGACCGCTCTGCCTTCGCCTCTGATGTCATTTTCCGTGATGAAAATAACGTATGTAATTGGCAGCTTCTCAAAATCGTCCCCCGAATTCAGAAACTCTATATCCATTGCGCTTGAATGGTATCTCGCTCTTTTGGCGGGTGCGCCCTTGTCGGAACGCTGTATTTCAAGATTGTAAAGCCGTCCCTCGCTGTCCGTGGCAAACACGTCAAGGCAAATTGACCGTGTTCCCAGAAGCCGTTTCATATCAAACTGTGTTTCCTGCGAGGTTATTTTCAAATCACTTATTCCCGTAATAATGCGCAAAACCATTTCCGACAGTGGAATATTATCACGGAAAAGCTCCCGCATAAAATCATCATCTAACGGACGGTACTGTTCAAGCCGCTTCAGATGCGCCCGGTAACGCTTTTCGTCAATGTTCAAGTCCATGGGTATCACCTCTTGCGAGTATATTATAACATATTTTTGCGGAATAATCAATAGCTTTTGTTATCGGTGCATAGTCAACAAAAATTTTTTCGTAAATCTTGACTTATTTTGTAGGATATGGTAAAATCATATTAAACATAACATATTTTCTACCCGCTGAGGGCGGACAGAAAATATACCTAATACTAAACACCCATTAATCACGGGAATCTCTCGGCGTAAAAACCCATAAACGCAAGCTTTTTACGCCGATTTCTTCTCCGTGATTTAAATGGTGTTTAGTATAATACTAAACACCCATTAATCACGGGAATCTCTCGGCGTAAAAAACCATAAACGCAAAACTCTTTTCAACAGTTTCGCTTTTTACGCCGATTTCTTCTCCGTGATTTAAATGGTGTTTAGTATAAATCAAATTTCAATCAAAGTAAAATAATTTTGGCAGTTTACTATATATCAGGAAAATAACATTGAAAGGAAATGCTCGGTATGTTTAAGGGCGTCAGAAACGAATACAAAATAATCGGCATCTGCTATTCAAATATCACCAGTGAGGACGTAAGCAATATAGTAACCTCGGTGTGCAATACAGCTATTGCAGAGGGCTATAAGATAATGCTTATTTCCAGCTTTACAGATCTTTATTATGACAACAGCGATACACGGGGAGAAGCGGCTGTTTTTAATCTGGTAAACCCCGAAATGCTTGATGCTCTCGTTATCCTTCCCGAAGCAATCAAATCGGACAAGCTGGTGGACAGGCTTATTGCGTATGCAAAGAGCTTTGATCTGCCGACCGTTGTTATCGACAGGGATTTCAAGGATTCAGCCTGCATACTTTTCGATTATACATCTACCTTTGAGAAAATTGTTCGGCACGTTATTGAGGATCACGGCTGCAAAAGAGTCAACTTCATTGCGGGAATAAAGGACAATGAGTTCTCCGAAAACCGTGTTGACTGTTATAAGCGTGTCCTTGCGGAAAACGGTATTCCCTTCGAGGAAGAACGTATGGGCTACGGAAACTTCTGGGAGGTGCCCACCATTGACGTTATGGACGCATTTATGGCTAGCAAGCTGCCGTTTCCCGAAGCTATAATCTGTTCCAACGACTCTATGGCTATCGCTGCCTGCAAATATCTGTCGCAAAGGGGCTATAAGGTGCCCGATGACGTTATCGTTACAGGCTTTGACGGCATTGAGCTGGAGAGATACTTTTCTCCCAGACTTACTACGGGTGTGGTGGATTTCTCCGCTATCGGAAATATTGCCATGCAGCTTATCCAAAAGCAGAAAAATCATGAGGAATGTCCCCATATTACGCAGATACCCTACTCTATGAGAATTTCTCAGTCCTGCAACTGCGAAAAGCCCGACCCTGAGAGTGCTGTCAATAAGATACAGGAGCTTTACGACCGTGTTATTAATGCAGAGAGCCACGAAACCTTTATGTTCTCCTATCTTTCAAAAACAACTGAATGTTCTTCCCTGAAGGAGATAGGCGATGTCATGTCGGCTTACGGTGACTATAACGAATGGTTTTGTCTTAACACCGACCTTTTGTCCGATAAAAAAGAGGAAAATCGTTTCCATAACGTATTCACCGAGAATATGAATGCTTTCCTTATCAGGCGGGAGCATATTAATTACATAAATACCGATGGCGTTATATTCCCCACAAAAGAGCTGCTGCCAGATCTTGAAAGTATTCTTGAGCGTGAAAATATCATCTTATTCTCGCCTCTGCATTTTCGTGATGAGGTGCTGGGTTATGCGGCTGCGGGAATGGGCATGAATAGCCCTACATTTGCTAACCGCAGGCGCTATATCAGCCACACCAATCAGGTTCTGGAAAATTTCATTAACAGGCAGAAGCTTGAAAGGGTAAATGCCGAGCTTGCGGACCTTCACGTTCATGACCCCATGACGGGGCTTTACAACCGCCGAGGGTTCTATAAATATGTAAAGAACATTTCCGCCGAGGAAAATTCGGGTAACAAGGTCTGGCTGTTTTCCGTGGATATGGATTATCTCAAATATATCAACGATACCTTCGGGCATACCGAGGGGGACACGGCTATCAAGACTATGGCAAATGCTCTCATATACGCCTGCTGCGGCAAGGAGATATGCGCACGGTTCGGCGGTGACGAGTTTGCTGTTGCGGGTATTGGCGGAGATAATTATCCCGAGGAGTATATGGGACGTGTCAGGGCGTATCTTGATGATTTCAACGCTTCGAGCGGAAAGCCGTACAAGGTCGGAATGAGCTGCGGCTGGGCTATGGTCACGGGTACTCTTGCAAACGGCATTGACGAGTTTATCCGAACCGCTGACGCAAGAATGTACGAGGATAAGCGGCGGAGAAAGTCCGTCAGAGGGCAGAAGCCGGATTAAGCTATTATTTGAGCAGATTAACTTTATTATTTCAGGAAAATGGAGTGTTGTCAGTGTTTGACTTAACGAAGTGTTCAGATGAGGAATTAAAAGATTTGGTAACTATGGAGATAGTAGCTGAATTAAAAAATCGTGGATATACACTCGGTTGGAATAAAGAAACTGATTACGCCGGAGCTATATATATTATGGTCAATCCAGCTTTTTCAAACCTTGTAAAAATAGGTTACGCAGATGATGTGTGGAAACGTCTGAAGTCATTAAATAATAGTTCAGGTTTGCCAGACCCTTACCATTGCTTTGCTATTTATAAGGTCAAAAAACGTCTTGAGGATTTGAGGTTACATACTCTTATAGATACACTTGATAGCAGTTTGCGTCATGCAAAGAACAGAGAGTTTTATGAGATGGATTGTAATAAAGCTTATGACATTTTGGATGCAATTGCACAGATAAACGGCAGTGATGAACAGTTGGTGTTAAATCCTTTTTCTGATGAATACATTGCAGAACTTAGTAAGTGTAAGAAAATAACGAATGACATTGATAAGCCCAAGAAAGCTCCAAGAATGACCTTTGAGATGCTAAATATTCCTATTGGTTCTGTATTAACATATATAAAAAACAGTGATATACAATGTGTGACAGTTGATATGGATAATAAAGTTAAATATGAAGGTAAGACCTATACTATTTCCGGTTTAGCTCAGAAATTGCTTAAAGTTTCCTCGGCGCGTGGAGGCGCATACTTTTTATATAACGGTGAAATACTGACGGATATAAGAAAAAGGTTGAATAAATAATTGATATTTTGGTGTGGAATATGGTAAAGGAAATAGTAAAGGACCCGCTTATCCTGTCCCAAAAGGCAGAAAAGGCGGATAAAAACGATATGCAGGTCATCACCGACCTGTGCGACACTCTGAACGCCAACGCCGACCGCTGTGTTGGTATGGCGGCGAATATGATAGGTGTCAGCAAAACTATTCTTGCGGCGTTTATCGGGGACAAGCTGACTGTTATGGTAAATCCCGTAATTGTCAACAGTTCAAAGAAAACCTATGAAGCGGAGGAGGGCTGTCTGTCCCTGACGGGAAAGCGGACGGTCACACGGTTTGAGGTAATTGAGGTGGAGTATCTGGACAAGCGTTTTAAGCGGAAAAAGCAGGTTTTCAAGGGCTTTGATGCGGAGATAATCCAGCATGAGATGGACCATTTTGAGGGAAAATTGATATAACAAGTGTTGACAAATACAAGAATAGATGTTAATATATATTTATGGAATCACTGATTTGATCAACAATTTCATTTTTATTGTTGCCTGAGTGACGTATTTAGTTGGGTGTTTCCTCAGAAAATCAATATAGCTGTATCGCTGTGAAAGGAGAGCAAATATGAGTACAAAAGAAATGGTTACGAGCATGCTTGACAGACTTACGGAAGAGCAGTTAAACGGATTATTGGCACTTCTTCAAGGCTTTTCTTATGTTTATAATGAGGTTGAGCCTGATGAAACCGATTTGAAAATGATCGCCGAAGCGGAAGCGGACGACAGCATTCCCGAACCTATTGAGGAATACGCCAAAAGGTTAGGTATTGATTATGACAGCTTATAAAATCGTTATAAAAAAGGCGGCTCAAAAATTCATCGATAAGCAGACGCCCAAGCAGCAGATGCGCATACTTTCGGCGATAAAAAATCTCCCTTACAGCGGAGATATTGACGTTTACCAAGGTCATAGCGGATATTTTAGGCTGAGGGTCGGAGATTATCGCATTTTGTACACGGTAGAAAACGATGTGCTGACAGTAACGGTTACCAATGCGGGTAATAGAGGGCAAATCTATAAGTGTTGAGAAAAATGCGGTTTAAGGGTGTATAATATGCGATTTCACACATTCGGCAGCAGCGAAAACAAAATTATGATACTCATTCACGGCGTTCTCACCCCGTGGCAGATATGGCAGGAGCAGATAGACTATTTTTCTTAGAACTTGTCTTCACAAGATAAATGTGGTATAATAAAAGAACAATGAGATATA
>CAMCRP010000092.1 GCA_945877315.1 uncultured Ruminococcus sp.
TTTGTGCTCGATTTTCCAGAACTGGCTTTTCCAGATGCCGAAAATCGGTATGTGGCTTTTCTTCGCAAGAACGCTTGTTCTCTGAATAACCAGACTTATGCGTATTAATATCAACATCAGAGTCATTGTCATTATGTTCATCATCGGACACGTCATTTACCCATTCTTCCTGACGTTCGTCCGAAAAAGAATATACCCAATCTGTCACTCTGCCCTTTTCATCGGTCACTCTTGTTCTTCTGAGATACCCGGCTCTTTCGAGCTTGCAAAGGGTACTTGCAATCTTGCACTTTCCCTCGTCAAGAATTTTCGCAAGACCGACAATTGAGAAATCCCAATTATCAGGCAGATGCAGCATATACAAAAGCAAGCCTTTTTCTGCTATGCCAAGATTGGTATCATTAATGAATCCATTATGTACCGTTGTGAAGTTCTGTTCAATCTTTTTTTGAAGTTTCATATCATATCACCTCCGAACATATCTTACAAACAATGCCGCTGTATCTTCCTGTGCTGTCTTTCGTCCGTATCATTTCGATAAATCCATATTTTTGCAGCAGCTTAATATTGCTGTGATATGCACAGTCCCCAATATTCAGCTCATTTCTGATTTCGGTCGGCGGCTTCAATTTGAATTCCTGCGCCCCATCTGCTACTCCAACAAGATAGAAATACATTGCTTTCGCCTGCATCGTAAGATTGCGGTGCTGCATTATAACTTGTATGTCCATATACGTCCCTCGGCTTTCTTAATAAAAAAATGATAGTGTATCACATCATTGAATGTGATACACTATCATTTCGATCATTTCGATTTATTTCTCATAACCCGAAGGTCGTTGGTTCAAATCCAGCTCCCGCAACCACTAAAAACCTCGTAGATACGTCATCTACGAGGTTTTTCTTTTACCCCAAAATTTGCTGCTTTCCGAATTGACCCCATTTTTGACCCCAATATGCGATAACGTATCTTGTACTACCCGCTCAGAATAGTATCTTCCCTATCTTCCGTCCAGATATATTAGTCCGTGAAAAAAACTGAATAAAGCAAAAAAAATTCCGTCCTATACGCCACACCAAGCGTATAGGACGATTTTCACTTTATAGACCGTATTTTCTCCATGCCGGGAAATCACTGAATTAATTGATTATTTGGAGTGTCGGTATAGATATCGGACAAATGCTCGGGCTCACGGAGCTTGAACTGTCGGGATATATCATAATATAATAAAAAGTCCTGTTCACATCGAACAGGACTTTTTTTCGTTTCAATCACCTTACGGTGTAGGGGGTGGGTCAGAGGGCTTTTATGAAGCTTATGCATTTTACTGACAATACGGAGTTTCAATCACCTTACGGTGTAGGGGGTGGGTCAGAGGGGTGTTCAATCATGACAATGAAGGAACTTAGAAGAATGGTTTCAATCACCTTACGGTGTAGGGGGTGGGTCAGAGGATAGCAGAGAAGAGCAGGTTTCCGAGCTAAAGGAGATGTTTCAATCACCTTACGGTGTAGGGGGTGGGTCAGAGGACTTATGAATTTTACAAGTGATGCTGAAAGAAACGAATCGTTTCAATCACCTTACGGTGTAGGGGGTGGGTCAGAGTCGGACCCAACGTAGGAGACTTCGCGACGCGATGGGTGTTTCAATCACCTTACGGTGTAGGGGGTGGGTCAGAGGGCAATGGCCATAATAACCGCGTTTATTATAAGCCGGTTTCAATCACCTTACGGTGTAGGGGGTGGGTCAGAGACCTGAAAACCGTACTGTCGCGAATGTGATATCACATGTTTCAATCACCTTACGGTGTATGGGGTGGGTCAGAGGTAAATCAAATCAATAATTCGGTTGATAAAATCTCGTTTCAATCACCTTACGGTGTAGGGGGTGGGTCAGAGCTGATATGAAAGTTGTTGAAGTAAAGGGGTTGATAAGAGAGTTTCAATCACCTTACGGTGTAGGGGGTGGGTCAGAGGACTAAAGAAATTCTGATTTCAGCAATATTTTCCAAGTAGGTGTTTCAATCACCTTACGGTGTAGGGGGTGGGTCAGAGTCATCCTCATCACCATCACTTCGATGATGACGACGAAGTTTCAATCACCTTACGGTGTAGGGGGTGGGTCAGAGGGTATCTAACAACAAACCATGTATTTACGTAATTTTTAAGATGCCGTTAAGATAAAATCGTTCCGCAAAATGTAAACGGTTTGTGAACGCTGACTATTACCCTATGAATTTATTATACAGCATATCCTGCCACCTGTCAATATTTTTATCAAAAAAACTTAATTCTCCCCGTTTATTATGGTATATATATTGAAAACAAAATTGAAAGGAAGTATCTTTATGTTTATTGAGGTAAAAGAATACGGTGCAAAGATTGGTATTGACGGCGGAAAGCTTGTTGTCACAAAGGAGGGTGCCGAGCTTGCACAATTCCCATTAGGTCTGATAGAGTCGGCCGTAGTGCATACATCTGTACAGATAAGCTCACAGGCTGTGGCAGCTCTTTCAAGGAAGGGCGTTAAGATCACATGGGTAAACATGGCTGATGAGATCGTATGCTGCACTTCCGCTGACAGTCCTCGTTACTGCACCCGCAGAAAAGGACTTTACAGAATGGCAGATGATAAAGCAGCTTCTTTAAACATTTCAAAAAGGATAATCCGTGCCAAAATAGACAGTCAGGCAGAAATGCTCGTTTCTATGGGGCAGTGCTCAGACGAAGGTTCAGCACGTCTGAAAGCATTATCCGAAAAAGTCATGATATGCAATAACAAGCTTGCACTGCTCGGTATTGAAGGAGAAGCTGCAAAAGAATATTATAGTGAGCTAAAAGCGCTATTCCCCCAAAAAATGAGATTTAACGGAAGGCTCAAACATCCGCCAAAAGATGAAGTTAATTCTGTTCTGAGCTATTCCTATACCTTGTTATACAATCGTCTTGTGCTGGAAATCGTCGGTGCAGGTCTTGACCCTTACTGCGGATTTCTTCACGAAAACGGATATTCAAGATACACGCTTGCCTGCGATCTTATGGAAATATTCAGAGCATCGGTATCCGATCGCGCTGCGGTGTGTTTTCTCAATAAATGTGATAGTTCATTCTTTTCAAAAAAAGGGACGGCTGTTTACCTTTCCGACAAAGGCAGAAAAATTTTCTGTTCGGATTTTCTTGATATTCTTGATACAGACTGTCCTGAAATATATGTAAAAAACGGCTTTGCTAAAACTCGGAAGGGCAGCATAAAAGAAACTGTTGCAGAATTAGCGGCTGCAGCCGACAGAATCGGTGCAGACATCAACGCTCAGACAGAAGGCAGGTGCGGCTGATGACACTGATAATTTACGATATAAGAAATGATAAACGACGCAGAAAGGCTGTTAAACTTCTTGAAAGCGTAGGAATACGAGTACAATACTCTGCTTTTGAATGTACGCTGACAGCCTCATCGCTTAAGCAAATCACGACTAAGCTAAAAAAGATTCTTTCTGCCGAGGACTCGCTCAGAATATATTCATTTAATGACAATATCAGCATTACAGATATCGGACAGATGCCCGGGCTCACAGAGCTTGAACTGTCGGGATATATCTTAATATAATAAAAAGTCCTGTTCACATCGAACAGGACTTTTTTCGTTTCAATCACCTTACGGTGTAGGGGGTAGGTCAGAGTTCAGCAGTAATGAGAACGACATTCTTCGTCTAAAAGTGTTTCAATCACCTTACGGTGTAGGGGGTGGGTCAGAGCCGAACTTGAAAAAATGGGGGTTGGAACAGAAGAACACGTGTTTCAATCACCTTACGGTGTAGGGGGTGGGTCAGAGTGGAGGTAAAAAGATATGGAAACTACAAACAAACGAATTGTTTCAATCACCTTACGGTGTAGGGGGTGGGTCAGAGACGATAAGCTTCTTGAAACGCAGAAGTTCGAAGTGTTTCAATCACCTTACGGTGTATGGGGTGGGTCAGAGTATCCTGAACGCAATCTCAGTAGTATCCCTGATAACAGGGTTTCAATCACCTTACGGTGTATGGGGGTGGGTCAGAGATGATACATGTATCGGCATTATCGGCGACTAATAATTAGTGTTTCAATCACCTTACGGTGTATGGGGTGGGTCAGAGAGTCAAATCAAAAGTTGAGACAATTGAGATCGACAAAATACTGTTTCAATCACCTTACGGTGTAGGGGGTGGGTCAGAGACGAAGAAATTACGGCTTTGTCATGGCCTGAATTTATCGAGTTTCAATCACCTTACGGTGTAGGGGGTGGGTCAGAGGAGAAGAACATTACATCATTCAAGCGGTTTAATTAGTTTCAATCACCTTACGGTGTAGGGGGTGGGTCAGAGGGTATCTAACAACAAACCACGTATTTGCGTAATTTTTAAGATGCCGTTAAGATAAAATCGTTCCGCAAAATGTAAACGATTTGTGAACGCAGACTATTACCCTATGAATTTATTATACGGCATATTTCCCTTTTTGTCAATATTTTCTTTAAAAATAGTTTCCCCAAAAGTGTTATTATCGAAATCCGGGATAGTAATTCGTAGACTATACGCCTATTATGCGTATTTATCAATATTTGCACCAAGAGCTAATCAAGGCAAAAAAATTTCCGTCCTATACGCCACTCGCTAGCGTATAGGACGGTTTTCACTTTATAGGCCGTATCTTCTCCATGCTTGAACGGAGATGGTCTGCCAGAACATGCCCATATTTGTTAAGCGTATTCAATATCGCATATGGGCACACCCACCCCAATACCCACAACCCCACATTCTACGCCATTCATCACACCCGAAAAAAATAACTGCCTGTTCCAGCTAAAAGCCGTAACAAGCAGTTATTCTCATATAGAATCAGTTATCCCCTTCAACAGCACCCTTACCAATCTCAATATACCTCTTATGCGGCAGCGGCTTTTCCAGTAGCTTGTAGTAAATATGAATATCCCTGGGTCTGTCGGCTGCATACGCATCAACGGTGATGTACTCAATAAGTTCCAAAGCCATCTCACGGGTAAGCTCCCGAACATCGGTGTACTTCTTCAAACGGCGTATAAATTCCTCGGCGTCTTGTTCGTCCTGTTTTACAGCGGACAGCTTTGCTTCAAGCTCCTCCACCTGTGCGGATAAAGCCTTCTGCTCAGCCTGATACTTTTCCAAAAGATTTACGCACACATCTTCTGGAATCTTGCCAAGCACCTTATCCTCATAAATGGACGGAATAAGCTTCTGCAATTCTTCAAGACGATATTTACCGTCAATCAAACGCTTCTTTTCTCCTGCCGTCTGACGTTCATTGACCTGTGCCTTCTGTGCAAGAAACCTGTTGCGGGCTTCTTCTTCGTTTTCCACAACAAGCGATGCCATATAGCGAATGTCCGCAAGCACGATAGCGTCAATTTCCTTCATCTTGATGTAATGACTGCAGCAAGCGATCTTCCCGTGACGGTTATAATTTCCGCAGTTAAAGTTATGACGAATGTACTTGCGAGGCTTCTTCTTGCTGCCGTTGGTGGTGTTGTTCCAGCTTAAACGCATCTTTCCACCGCAATCAGCACAGAACATCAATCCACTCAAAGGAGCAACAAATCCCGTAGCGGTTCTTTTACCCTGACTAACCGAAGCTTCGGCTTCTCTGCATTTATCCCAAACCTCCTGTGAAACCAAGGGTTCGTGAGTATTTTCAATAATGCTCCATTCCGAAGGATCTTTCTTTATGACCTTGTGGTTTTTGTAGGACACAGTCGTAGTTCTCAGCTGTGCCAAATGTCCGAGATAGGTCGGATTATTCACGATAGCTCTGATTCTTTCTGAACTCCAAAGATGACCCGTCCTTCGTGGATTAGGCTTTCCAAGCTTAGCATACATATAATCCGAAGCAGTCGGCACACCCTCTGCATTCAAAGCGTCTGCAATATGTCTTGGACTGATACCCTGTGAACGCATTTCAAATATTCTTCTCACAACACTTGCAGCAGGCTCATCTACCACAGGCAGACGGTTCTCATCATTTCCCTTGACATAGCCATAAGGAGCAAAGGTGGTGCGATACTTACCCGACTTCGCATTTGCTTCAATAACAGCCCGTATCTTTTTCGACGTGTTTGCTGCATGCCACTCGTTGAACACATTCATTATGGGCATCATATCCATTGCCATTGTATCGGAATTTGCGGTATCAACGTTATCATTCAAGGCAATAAAACGGATATTATATGTCGGGAAGATATAGTCAATATACTGTCCGACCTGAATGTAATTACGCCCAAAACGGCTCAGGTCTTTAACAATGATAAGATTTATCTTTCCCGCCATTGCATCTTCAAGCAAACGTGTTACTCCGGGACGGTCAAAGTTCGTTCCGCTGTAACCATCATCAACATAAGTATCAATGATGTTCCAGCCTTGCTCGTTGACATACTTTGTGAGAATACGCTTTTGGTTTTCTATGGACAAGGATTCGCCCGACCTTTCATCTTCCTGAGAAAGCCTGACATATATCCCTGTATTGTAAATTATCTGCTTTTGCATAAAAACTCCTTTCTGATTCAAAGCAGCTATATCTGGTCTGAATGTCGGATATTTCTGCTTCAAAACTAATTATCATGCAGCCCTGTTTGGATCGTTAAGCGTTTCGGACAACGCCTGTCTGAACGCAATAGACGAGATAACATCGTCAATATCCTTGCTGCCTACAAAGTGCGAATGAACAACATATTTCTTGTTGTCAATGTCGTATTCACGAACATAAACGGGACAGGAGCTATACTTCTCGTTCAGTTCGCTGAGTGTTTTGTCTTTCATGATGATCCCTCGATTCGTTGTCAATAGATTATGTCGGATATTCTGCATGAAGAGTCAAACAATAGGTCATAAAAAATGACCGTTATCAATTTGGCATACACATACGCCGACAATGATACGGTCAGATATTTTTGATATGTATCTCAACTGTCTTTTCATCATCGTCAATAATGTATGTCATACTTGTAGAAATAAAATGCTGATTCAACAGCTTTTTGTCTGAGCCTTCACACAAATTGTATCATGATTTTATACGAAAATCAATAGTTAAAATGCACTAAAACCGTCAAAATCAACATCTGATTTCAACTACCCCAACTTTCAACATTTTCTCCTCATATATGAGAAGAAAATGTTGTGAAATCAGCAAAAACGGTGGAATTCTGCCATGTCAAATTGCACAAACGCCGACGAAATCAAGCGGAAACTGCATACCCACTTTTAAGAAATGCTCACCATTTCACACTCAGCCTTAACCCTCATGTGATTTTCATATGCAGAGAGGATAAGCTCCTCCAAAGCGTTTCTTGCGTCCGAACCGATAGGGTGAACAATATCTCTGAAAACTCCGTTTCCGTCCATTCTGTTCGGCATTGCAACAAAGAGCCTTGCTTCGCCCTGAATGATCTTGATCTCGTGGATTGCAAGACAGTTGTCAATGGTAATGGAAATGAGAGCTTTGAGCTTACCCTCGGTGAATGTTCTTCTTACATTGATATTAGTGATTTTCATAAAATGTTTGTCCTTTCGTGTTAAAAATAATGTGTGCAGCCCTCGTTTAATACAACAAGGACTGCAATGGTTTGCGGAATGATAGATCAGAAACGTCTTAGTCGTCAGCGATCATATCATTAAAGATCTTTTCAAGAGCAACATGCTTGTCGTATGCCGAAAGAATGATACTGTCAAACTCATCTCTTGTTTCGGGATCGATAGGGTGAATGATGTCACGGAAAACTCCGTTCTCGTCCTTGCGGCTGGGCATAGCTGCAAACACCCTGCCATTGCCCTGTACGATCTTAATATCGTGTACGGCAAGACAGTTGTCGATGGTAATTGATACGATTGCCTTAAGATTGCCTGTGGGGAAGGTCTTTCTGACCTTTACTTCTGTGATTTTCATTGTGGGTTTCCACCTTTCTTAAATTATTTAGGTTAATCAAGGAACTAACAGCTGCCGGCTTTGCCGTTGTTTCCTTAAACACCTTTAAAAACGAACCGCGGCGTTCCCGAACGCCGTTATCTCGGGGAATGAAAATTATTCAGATACAGCACGTGAATGCTTTCTTTGTATTATTTCAAACCCTTTAAAACCGAACCGAGCGGTGTCCCGACACCGCTTTCTGTTATTAAAAATCCTTATGCAATATGTTTAGTTAATCCACTAGTATTACAAGCTTTAACTGACAAAAACTGCATGGATATTTTTATGATAGGGCACTGCAAAAAATGATGATCAGAAAAGTGTTCGTGTTACAATAGTGGTGCAATTTTTGTAACAAAAGTGGAACACATGGTATTTTACATGAGAACAATTGTACATGATGTATATAATGTCCCATACATGTTTAGCATCTTTGTCAATAGACATTTTCAATTTCGAGTAGTATACTATTGGATAAACCAAGCACAATCAATTAACATTCGATGTAACATC
>CAMCRP010000093.1 GCA_945877315.1 uncultured Ruminococcus sp.
ATTTCCACAATGCTTGTCTTTTGGTCTTTGTTTTCTTTGGTTCGGAATAGTGTGGTGCTGGCGGTCTATCTCTTGTTTTCGGTTGCTTGCTTCTTTACCGTACATGAGCATTCACTTTGCGTATATCATCCTGATACTTTTTCCTATATGCCTCGTAACTGTAAACCTCATATTCGCTCATATGCTGATCAGAATCCCCTACCCGCACATAGGAACCCTTTAATCTGCCTTTTCCTTTATAATAGCAAGGGCGTTCCGTTATATCTATCGGTGGAATTTCGGCTGAAACAACATTTTTCCCGTAAATTTCTGTCACCGTAAAAACAGCTCTTACTGTTGGTTCCATTTGTTCACACTGTTCCATAACACTTTTCTGAAGAGCCTGAACATCGTCTACGCCGGTAACCGTAAAATTTTCATTCTCATACAAGCCAAATATAATCACGCCGCCGTCATCCTGGTTTGAAAAACTTGAAAGAGTGTCAAAGAGCTTTTCAGTAGCCTTTGTTTTACTTCTTTTCACCTCAACAGTTTGAGATTCGACCTGGGCAGATTGAACCTTTTTTACATTAATAATTTTTTTGATTTCACAATAGTACTTTTCCGGATTATTTCTATGCATTTCAAGATATTTCTTTTCTATTTTTGGTACATCTATCAAATTAATACCTGGTAATTGTGACATTTTTACAACTGTCGAATAATCAAAATCAGCATCATAGTATTCTGGAAACTGTGCAAACAAATAACGTCGATTTTTGAATATCTTACCACAATCATCTTTAGCACACTCTCTTTGCAAAGTATCATACTGTATTTCTTTCAAATAACCCGTAATTCCTTTAGTTAAAAACAAGACAATATCATTCTGCGCCGATTTATTCATCTTTGTAAAATATTCTAATTTTCTGCGTCTATATTCAGCTTCATTCGATTTTACTCCATCTAAATCTGCTCTCTCTTTTTTATATTTCTTCAATCTCTCTTCAATAGTAGATAAATCATTACGCACCTGACAAATAAGATGTATAAAATTCCTCTGTATCAGATTTTTACTATCATCTCTCAGTTGATTATCTTCTATACCCAACTGTTCAATGAGATAAGCCTTGGCATCAATATCAACATTTTCCACATTTTCCAAATTAACGCCAATACTCTGAAATAGTTTATTATTAAATTCTATTCCATTAGGGAAATTAATAGCTTGAAATTTTTCCTTCACTTTTCTCACCTCAAATTATTACACATAACTTTCATCTTGAAATATTATACCACATAATAAAAATAAAATCAAATACAACGTAAACTAAAAACACAGAAAAAACCACGAACAATTCATACAAATGCCCGTGATTTTCTGATACTTTTATCCCTTACGTGAATAACTCACCTTATCCGCCACAATAACATCATCAACCATTGTCGCTGTAAAAGCTGCCGTCATGCCGACCTCAAGCCTTTCATCAATGCCCTCGCTGTCGATCTGAACAATAAGCTCCTTGCCGCCCTTCGTTCTGACAGTCACATTGACTTTCCAAGCTCAATATGCTCGGGCTTCTTAACGATCTCACCTGTTATCATCATTTTCTTTTCCATTATGCCGGCAACCTGCTGCTTAGTCAGCAGGCTGCCATTCCTCCTTCCGTATTTTCAAAATAGTATGCAAGAGCCTTTTCTATGATTAGATTGGCTTCTTTCTTTGAGTAGCCGCCGAGATACCTTGAATATGTAGCCTTTGGAATAGTGACCTTTTCGCCCTTTTCCTTTGGCTTTTCATCTTCGCCATAAGTACCGCATAATACCTCGGCAATTATTTCCTCCGACGGACTTGCATATGAGCTTGCGATCTCTCGGATCTGCTTTGCCATTTTCATATCAATGACCGATACTTCCTGCTCAGACATTGCTCTTACAAGCTGTTCCTGCATTTCTTTAGGAATATATGAAAGCTCCACCGCAGGACGTATTTTTATATTTCCATCATCAACCATAGCTTTCAGTTCATTAGTAAGCTCATTGATGCGAAGAAGTCGGGCAACCGTTGCGTGGCTGATACCATATTCCTCTGCGGTCACATCTCTTGTGCGGACGTAATTGTCGGAATATCCACTTTCTTTCTCGTGCTCCAGTGGAGCACGAAGCTTGTTTCCGTTTTCCAATACCGTAAGTTCATCGGAAATTGCTTGCAATTTCTTTTTGTCAAAGAGCCTCTTGTATCTCATAGCCACCGCAAAAGCCTGTTCGGAAATTCTCAGTTCTTTGAAACCTCTTTGGATAAGGTTTGTTTCAATAACATAAACTTCCGCAAATTCATCGGGAAGATTCTCCTTTACAACGGCGGGGACGTTTTTTTTGCCTGCAATTTTTGCGGCATTTACTCTGTTATGTCCTGAAAGTATCTCATAATTATCGCTGTCGGGAACGGTACGCACAATAATGGGAATCATTATCCCGTATTGCAGAACACTCCTCACCATATCATCAAGCCTTTCGCCCTCATATAGCTTAAAGCAATGATTTTTATACGGCACCAGCTTATTGATGTCAATGTTCTGCACAGCATTTTTCATAACATCGGGAGTTCCGATAAACGAATTAAGGTCAAACTTGCTCATGCGGTTATCCTCCTTACAACTTCATCTGCAAACTGCCTGTATTCCTCGCCAAGCTTTGAATTTGCCTTGAAACATAGTGCTTTCTTCTCCTTGCTTGAATACGCCGCCGTAACCGATCGGGATATGTTCATCGGGAATACCAGTTCGCCATAATTTTCTTCAAACACCTTTCGGGTGTCCTTTGACATTGCCGTATTATCCACCATTGTGGGCAGTATTCCAAGCAGCTTCAGATTCGGATTAATAGTTGCCTGAACCTGTCCGATAATATCCGTTATGGCTTTCAGAGCCTTGCGTGAAAACTCCTGAGTCTGTGCCGGGATAATTGCTCCGTCTGCCGCCACAAGAGCGTTCAGCACAAGCACACCGAGAGAAGGCTGGCAGTCGATAAGGATATAGTCATATTCGTCACGAATAGTCGAAAGCAGCCTTCTTAGCACCGTTTCCCTTGACATTACAGATACAAGATACATCTCCGCTCCTGCAAGTGACAGGTCGGCGGGGATATATTCAACACCGCCATTCTTCTCACTTACCTGAATAATATCGTGAAGGTCAATCTGCTCTCCCCTTATGAAACGCTCTATCATCTGACTGATAGTATCGGCATTTTCATCATCAAATCCGAGATATGTAGAAGCATCGCCCTGGGGATCCATATCCACAATAAGGACTTTCTTGCCCATAAGCTGCAAGGCTGCACCTAAATTCACCACGGACGTACTCTTTGAAGTTCCGCCCTTCTGGTTACAAACGGTCAGTATCTTTCCCATAAATCTCACTCCCCTATCTGAATTATTTCAACTTTCTTCTGCATAGCCTTGACCACATTGACATACCTTGCCGTATCGGTATCCTCATAAGGCTCATCTTCATCAAGGCTGAGCTTTACATCGGGAACAATATAAGTATCAAGGTATTCAAGTCTTTCTCTCATATAACTTGCAAGTGCGGTCTTAACGCCCATAGCCATGTTCAGGTCATTGTCAGCCTTGTCGATAATGTATTCCTCAAGGGCAGCAACAGTCATTTCAAGCTGCTCACCATCAAGGTCATCAAGGAAGCTTGCCATTGATGAAGCGGCAATATCTTCCCACTGGTCGTAATCATCTTCAAACTCACAGCAATAGCTCATGTCCTCGATGATGTCCTGTACTCTTTCATAGCTTTCATCTGAAATTCTTAACATAGTTCATTCCTCCGTTTTTGGTTTGTCAAGGTCAATTCCGCAGTTTTTCCTGAAAATTTCCTTTATTTCTTCGCTGGGTTCAATCGGGTGTTTCCTGAGATTTTCAAAGTAGGCTTCTTCCTCTGCCTTTTTCCTCCGCCTGTTCTCGGCTGCGATCACCGCCTTTTCATAGATCCTTTTCTGACGCTCCGCTTCGTTTGCCTTGACCTCCTCATGCGCTTTCAGAAATGCCGCCGCAAATCTGAGGTCCGTTTGCAGCTTTTCGGTATCCTTGTCCATTTTTACCACCCTTTCGATGTGTTGTGTTTTTCTCTACGGTTTTATTATAGCACTGTCAACAGTGTTGTGCAAGGTTAATTTCTAACAAACTTTTATATCAAAGTTTGTGCAATTTAGCACTGTCAACAGTGACAAAAATATGATATACTATAAGATAATACCATTAAGGAGCTGATACTATTGGATAATAACTCACAGGAGAAACCTGCCCGCAAGGTAAGCGAAAAACACAAGGCTTCAAATCAGAAATGGGATCTTGAAAATATGCGTTCCGTAAGCTGCCGCCTTCGCAAAGAAGATGCGGAGCTTTTCAAGCAGTATTGTGCCGAAAATCACACAACTCCCGGTGCTTACCTCAAAAACCATATTCATGATATTTTGGATAAGTATTGTGCTGAAAAAGAGAAACAGGACAAAGCCTGACTTATCACACCGCAAGCAGAGATGCAGCAAGCATCACGCCTGCGGTGAATTTTTTGTTTAGTCCTCGTCTATATCAAGCCCGTATTCGTCAATTATGGTATCAAGAAGCTCCTTGTATTTATTCATCATATTAACACACTCCTTTGCGTTAGCAAGTGTGTCCATATAATACGCCAACAAGTACACTATATTCTCCATAAGTATCCAGAACAGAACCTTCAGCTCGCTTGGAAAAATGGAAATAGTCCCATCCTCCCGTATATAATGCTCCAGCTTCTCGGTGATTCTGCCGTTGCGGTAGATAAGTACCTTGTTTTCGGCATCGTCATCACCCGTTCCCGATACTTTCATCTGCCTGGTATTCATTGCTATGCTCTCTTTCAGAACATCATACCAGCCGCCTGATAAATCAAGCTTGATAAATGAATTGTTAGCCATAAATATCTTCCTTTCAGTTATGAATTCTGTTTATAATAACGCTGGCTTCATATTTAGTCAGCTTATCATAATCTATATCAAGGTCAGAGAGTTTTTTGCGGTTTCGGTAAATGAGCCGCTTTTGTGCGTCGGAAGCAGGCTGACCGCCCCACTTTCTTACGCTTTTCATATCCCAAAGCTTATGGTTGTTCGGGAAATTGTTGACAAGAAAGTTATACACAAAATCAAGCACATTCTGCATATACATTCTCACCGTTGTTTTCACAGGCAGCTTGTTTTCATATAGAACCGCCCGGCTGTTCCCCGTCATATCCTCACTTTCCACTCTGATGCAGCTGTTCCTGTCGTATGAGCAGACCATATCACCGTCGGGGAGCATAACATAATTCACATCATGAGTGTCATAGCTGTTCTCTTCCTCAAATATATCCACAAGGTGAGCATTTATCTGCCAGTCCTGGGGCTTGTTCATCTCATACTTAATTCTGTCCTCAATGTCTGTTATGAGCTGCCCCTCAATTTCTTCCTGGGGAATTGAAGCGGGGACCTCACTTATTCCGAACAAGCTCGGAGCTGTGCATAGCTTTATCTTGCCCGTAACACCAACGCAGTCCATAAGAAGCAGCTCCTTCTTTCCCTCATAAAGCCGAAGTCCCCGTCCGACCATCTGTGCGTATAAACTTGCATTTCGTGTAGGTCTTGCGATTATCACAGTTTCGATCAGCGGCATATCCGTTCCCTCGGTAAATACCATGCAGTTTACTATGCAGGGAATTTTTCTTGCCGTAAAATCTGCGATTATCTCGTCCCTGTTCTCCGTTTCGCCCGTCACTACTCTTGCCCCGGGAATTTCCATTGCAATATTTCGTGCGTGATTTACGGAGGTGGCAAAGATAAGCGTCTGACCCACCGCATACTTTTGATACGCTTCGGCTATCGCCTTGTTCTGCTTCTGAATATCCATTGCACTTGACAGCTCGCCCACATTCAGATCGCCGTTCTGACTGCTGACCTCGGAAATATCATAGCCAATATCAATTTTAAGACAGCGGATATTGGACAGATAATTATTTTTGATACCCCATTTAAGGTTCCTCTCAAAAATTATGCTGCTGTATATCTCTCCCAGCTTTACATTGTCGGCACGATTGGGTGTTGCGGTAAATCCAATATGCAGCCTCGGATTAAAATACTCATATATCTTTTTATATGTAGGAGCAACAGCGTGATGGGCTTCATCGGTGATGATAATATCAAAATCATCGGGAGAAAAGCTGTCAAGCCTGCGCACAAGTGACTGAACACTTGCCGAAACAACTTCTTCACCATTGCTGTGAATGTCTGCCTTCTCCACTCCGTATGAGCAGTCAAAATATTTCTTTGGCTGCCATACAAGTTCTTCACGATGAGAGAGGATAAGCATACGTCCCCGTCTTGAAATATGTGAAAAGATGACTGTCTTTCCTAAGCCTGTTGCGACAGCAACAAGGTAAGAGCCGCTTTCAGTGTTGTTGATAATATCAACACATTCCTGCTGATAGTCCCTGAGCTGAATTTCATTCATTGGCATTCTCTCCGACAAGCCACTTTTCAATTTTGGCTGCAAAATACTTGTCCATATCCATATTGCGGAGCTGATCGTTCATCTCAACCTTGAACCAGACCTCAACGGGCTTTGAGAGGTTGAGCGAGAAAATCCCCATCAGACTTTTTGCGTCCACAATATATGTGCCGCTTCTGACCTCCGCCGCAACTACAAATCTTTCAAGTCCTGTCATAACATTGCAGAACTCATTGACATCGGATATAGTATGAAGCGAAATTCTGAAAAAGTATTCCTCCTCATGTGATGAATGGTTTCTTCTATTTTTCATAATGATAATTCTTCCTTTCCTGTTCGTGTTCTTCTATCTGAACAGCCTGTGCCTTTCGCTCCTGTTCTTCCCTTGCTTTTTCAAGCAGGAAATCATAGTCGCACTGCACCTGCTGAGTATATGTATCAAAATAGTCGGTGAGCTTGTCCCTCTCGTCTTTGGCTGCCTTGATATTTTCGTAACAGCCTTCAACCTGACCTCTGAGCTTTTCAAGGATCGCCTTATGCTCTGCCACATCATCATTTGACAAAACGCCCTTGTCTGCAAGATAGCTGAGCTTTTTCAGTTCTTCCCTTTCTGATTTGGTCATTGGATTCTTATTCACAAGCTCCGTAAATCTCGGAAAATCTCCGATGATTTTTTCTTCCTCGGAAATTCTGTCCTCCAGCTTTTTCTTTGCCGTCAGCACCTCCGAATATTTCCCCTCTGCCTTACCCACCACACTTTTCAGTTCACCAACTGAATGAATACTGTTGTTGTGAAGATAACACAGCAGCTCATAATTTTTGAGCACCGTCCGATAGGAAACATAATGGGGTCTGTCCGTTTCGGGAGATTTATACAGCATTATCTGAATCTGCCGCAGACAAATTGCATACTCTCTCTGAATCCCGTCATACTTTACAATCTCCGACAAGGGCATTTCAAAATTCTTATGCTCGATGCGATATGCAAGATGCTCAAGGAAATATCCGTCACCAAGACGATATGTCCGTATCGGTTTTCGATTCGGCTTCACCTGTATGGAAAGATACTTTTTCATGCGAATGCCATAACCTTTTTCTTTCAGCTTGTCCACAAGATCATCAATGCTTTGCACATCTTCCCTCATAACAAGCTCGTCCAGCTCGGCTTTCAGATTTTCCTTCCAAGATGCGCCCCGCTTCTGTGACAGGTAATCACCATACTTATGATTGTAGGATTTTTTCGGATGCTCGATTATGCTGAGTCCATGTGAAAGAGCAATTCTGTCGGAAATAGCCTTGCCCCTGTTCAGAGATTTCTTGTCGGCTCTCCATAGCTTTCCGTCATCATCGTACGGACATACTACGAAATGATTATGATAATGTCCTTTGTCTGTATGTGTGGAAACCAGCACCTGAAACTTATCCCCGAACATTTCCTTCGCCCACTCCAGACCTATTCGGTGAGCTTCTTCCTTTGTAAGCTCGCCCGCCTTGAAGGACTGTATGTAATGATGAAGCCGCACTCTTTCCTTTCCGCCGAGAATGTCCTTTTTCATAAACAAGGACTTTTTCCAGAAGCGTTCCTCGCTGTAAAGTTCAAAGTTCTGCTCCATTTCTTTGTATGCTATATTTGAATCCGTTGAGCAGTTCAGCCCTGTGATAAGGGTGTCCTCTGTTTTGTTTTCATTGGTCACATATTTCAGAAGCTTCAGCGGAGAACCATGCACAGCAACATACTTGATGATTGGCAACTTTGCACCTCACAAAATAACATTGGGCTTCAAAGGCTTCAGATAATTCTCAAAAACTCCTTCAAGAATTTCATACTGCCGCTTGATTTCTTCAACAGCCTTGCCTGTCACTTCGCCTGTAGAGTTCGCAACCTTTGCGATCTGGTTCAGCTCCGTTCCAATCATTCGGAAGGACCTTGTAA
>CAMCRP010000094.1 GCA_945877315.1 uncultured Ruminococcus sp.
CTCATCATAGGGATACACTTGCAAAATTGTCTATATGTTGATAGAAGATTAGTATAATAGGCGTTCCCCCGCCGAAAATGGGGGAACGCCCGACTAGGTAGGTCACTTAGGCAACAGTAAAAGCAGAAATGTCGATTATCGGCATTCTCTTATAGTAAACGTCATATATATTTCTACCCGCCAAAGGCGGGTAGAAATATATACCTAATACTAATTTTTAATCAAAGTATAGACAAAAAATCCGCACAAAACCCATATACGCAAGCTTTTGCACGGATTTTTTGTCAACTTTATGATAGGAAATTAGTATAACTCAAATTACACTCAAAGTAAAAATATTTTTGTCGTTTACTATAATTAACACTCTCCACTCTTCACTTTACAAAAAAGTATCTCCCAAACTCCCCGCTGTACAAAGCCCGAACTCCGAGGGCTTCTTCAACAGCCCCGCTTTCTGCGATTTCATCGGGGGCACCGAACGCCGTAAGCCGTCCTGCGTCCATTACCGCAATTTTGTCCGAGAAAGCAAAGGCAATATCCAGGTCGTGCATTACGGCAACAATGGTCTTGCCCATTTCCCGAAGCGTTTTGATAAGCTCCGCAGTTTCCAGCTTGTGGCGGATATCCAAATAGGTCAGCGGCTCGTCCAGAAGGATAATTCCCGTGTCCTGAGCAAGGGTCATAGCGATGCGCACCCGCTGCTGCTGACCGCCCGAAAGCTCGCAAAAATTCCTGTCCGCAAGCTCCGAAACGCCCGCCAGCGCCATAGCCTCGTCTATCTTCTTCCTGTCAAATTCCGTATATCTTCTCGGATAGCCCAGATAGGGAAATCGCCCGTGAGAAACCAGCGAACGCACGGAAATACTCCCCGGATT
Organism: uncultured Ruminococcus sp.; assembly: GCA_945877315.1. Taxonomy (GTDB): domain Bacteria; phylum Bacillota; class Clostridia; order Oscillospirales; family Ruminococcaceae; genus UMGS1889. The sequence continues at coordinate 876 of CAMCRP010000094.1, forward strand.
TTTCATCTGCGGCAGATAGGAGAGTTTTCTCGCCAACCCATTTCGGGAAATTTCGGAAATGTCCTCCCCGTCCGCAAGGACCGTCCCCGTTTCGCAGGGAATAAGCCCCGCCGCCAGCATAAGAAGGGTGCTTTTTCCGCAGCCGTTGGCACCGATTACCGAGGTTATCTCACCCTTTGGGAATATGACATTTATCTCCGAAACCACTATGCGCTTTCCGTAGCCACCGCTGACATTTTTCATCTCAAGCATTGTGAGAAGCCCCCTTTTTGCGAATGAGAAGCCAAAGGAAAAACGGAACGCCTATGTATGAAACCACCAGCCCCGGCGGCAGCTCATAGGGCGAAAAGAGCGTCCTTGCCAGCGTGTCGCAGATAATAAGGAACGCCGCCCCCAGCACCGTGCATACAGGCAGCACCGCCGTGTTTTCCGAGCAGCCCGCAATTTTACGGGAAATATGCGGCACCACCAGCCCCACAAAGCCGATAAGCCCCGAAAAGCTCACCGCCGCTCCCGCCAGAACAGCCGCCGCAGCAAGGCAGCCGAACCGAACCGCACCAACGTTCATTCCCAGACTTTCCGCCGTGTTTTCGCCGAGAGCAAGCACATCAAGGTCGTGACTGAGCATCAGCGAAGCCCCTATGCCCACAACAATAAATATCCACGCAGGAAACAGCTTTCCCACCGTCACCCCCGCAAAGCTTCCCGCCTTGAAAGCGGAGATCCCCGACAGCGAATCGGGGAAAACGGTAGTCACCGTGTCAATGAAAGCATTCAGCAAACTTGAAACACCGATACCCGTCAGCACAATGGTCATTCGGGACGCACCCGTTTTCTTGGCAATTCCGTAGACCGTCATCACCGCAAACAGCGCACCCAGAAACGCCGCAGCAGGCAGCATTTTCACCGCTGCGGGAAACAACGCCATGCAAAGCACCGTAAACAGCCCCGCCCCCGCATTTACGCCGATAATGTTGGGCGCAGCCAGCGGATTTCCCAAAACAGACTGAATGACCGCTCCCGAAACTGCCAGCGCAGCCCCCGCAAGGGCAGCCGCCAGCACTCGGGGCAGCCGTATGTACAAAACTATCCGTTCATCGGGGGACAGACCGTCTGCGGAAATATCGGCGGCAAGCTTCACGGGGGATATCCACTGCGTCCCCGAGCATATGCCGAAAGCTGCCGCAATTATCAGTATGCAGATACAGCCGAAAATCCTTCCGACTGTCCTATTTTCCGCCATAAAGTATCTCCTCAAGATATTCGTAAGCCTCGCCCCAGCGGTTATTGGGCTTGTAGTGGAACATATCCTTCGGCAGGACATGCACCCTTCCGTCCTTCACCGCAGTCAGCTCCTGCCATGCGGGATTTGAACCGAGCGTTTCCTCATACTGCGCAATGGCAGCCTCCGTGTCCTCGCCCATAGTGGTGATGAACACAAAATCAGGGTCCGCACGGACGATCGCTTCAAGGCTCAGCTCCTCCAGCAGAGAGCTTTCGCTGTCGGCAATATTTTCGCAGCCAAGGTCTGCAAGCATCTGCCCCGTCATATTGTCACTGCCTTTTGCCTTAATGCCTGTGGAATATGACCGCAAAAGCAGTACCTTCGGGTGCTCCTTATCCTTTGCACGCTCAACGGACTGCTCCACCCTTTCACGGACAGCTTCACCGTTTTCGGCATAAAGGTCGCTTCTTCCCGTAATATCAGTGCAGATTTTCAGCATGGACAGATAATCATCGAAATTCTCAACATCAAAATAAGCAGCCGTTATCCCCGACGAATTCAGCGTTTTCTCCAGCTTCACCTGATTGGCAATAGTACCCGACAGAATGACAAAATCAACACCGTCGGCAATAAGCCCCTCAACTGAGGGATTTTTCACATCTCCGTAATTCTTCACGTCCTCGGGAATGTCGAGAGTATGCCCGTCATAGGCGTCGTTGGTGATACCGAAAAGCTCACCTCCCGCCAGCTGCCAGACCTCCGCCAGACTTCCCGACAGAACAGCGGTCTTTTCAAAGCTTTTTACCTCAACCGTCCTGTCCTGCGAATCGGTAAAGGTGTAAACGGCACTGCCGCCGTCGGTTTTTGCGCAGCCTGTCAGCAGCAAAGCCGCCGTGATTATGGAAATTATCAGTTTTTTCATATAATCTCTTCCTTTATTAACTTATTAAATATTGCCGCAGCCAACGCCCTGTGACCGCTTCTGTCCAAATGCTCACAGTCGGCGGCGGAGGGCGACGCATAGTCCGACGCCGCCAGAAATTCACAGCCCGTCCTCTCCGCCAGCTCGGAATACACCGAAGGCAGCTCCCTTGACAGCTTTACGGAATCCTCGTCAAACTCCTCATCAAAGCCCTTTTCACCCACGCCGCTTGCCAGATGAATGGGAGATATGAGCAGGATTTTTGCCTGACTGCTGTATTCCCGCACCTGACCGATAAGCTTTTGCAGCCCGTCGGCGATAGTGGAGGGAGTGTTCCCAAAACAGCTTTTGCAGTCGTTTGTCCCCAGCATGATAATGACCGCCTCGGGGGAATAGCTTTCCAGCAGCCCGGGCAAAACTTCGGTGCCCCTTCTTCCGGGACGGGTTCTGTCCTCAAAATCGGTAGTCCGTCCGCACAGTCCCTCCTCGTCAACACGGACGCCGAATGGCAGCAGCTCACGGCTGAGAATACCCGTCCAGCGTTCGCCGAAACCGTAGCGCAGCTTGCTTTCGGGGTCGTAGCCATAGGTATTGGAATCTCCGAAGCATAGCAGGTCTTTCATAATATCTCCCCCTTGTGTTTTCTCTTTGAGGGTAGTATAACACAAGAACAGCTATAAGTCAAATTCATATTTTCTATATTTTGATATAGATTTTGATTATAGCAGCATTGCTTTCTTAGTGATATAATAAATGTGAAAAGCTTCTATAAATGTGGAAAGTGGAAAGTGAAAAGTGGAATTTTGCGAATTAATAATATATAATTGACAATTAATAATAAGTATGACATTATCAATTGTCCATTTAATAAATTTCACTTTCCACTTTCCACTTTTCACACTAAAAAAACCTCCCCTGCCATAGGACAGAGGAGATATAAGCTTATCTGTGGACCTTTTTCAGCGACTTGACCTTGTACATTTCCTCGTCTGCCCGACGGACTATTTCATCATAGCCCTCAAGGCTTTCGGGAACTCCCGTGAAATAACCGCAGCTGCAGCCCACCTTGTAGGGCAGCCCGCTTGCATGATTATACTCCTCAAGCAGCCTTTCCACCTGCGAAATGCACTCGCAGACCTCATCGCTGCTTGTTTCCGGCAGGATAATGCAGTATTCATCGCCGCCTGTCCTTACGCATATGGCGTTATTCGGCATACAGATATTCAGCGCATGGGCAGTCTGCATAATGGCATTATCCCCTGCCTCATGCCCGTAAATGTCGTTGATAGGCTTCAGACTGTCGATGTCTGCGCAGACTACCGTCACAGACTTTTTCAGACGTATTGCCTCGTCTATCATGGGATCGGCAAGCTTTTCCATTCCGCGGCGGTTGTAAAGTCCCGTCAGCGGGTCACGTATGTAAAGATTTTCCAGCTTAACAACAACGTCCTCCAGCTCATTTTTCATATAAAAGCTGCCTGCATTGTTGGAAATTGCCATGGTCCAGGTGGAAAACAAATCGCCGACTGCCGAATTGCTGAAATTATCGGGCGTTTCATATGCGATGTATCCAAGAAAAAGGTTATCAAAATAAAGCGGAGAAAAGGCAAAGCACACAGCCTTCTCATCTTCCAAAATATCGGCGGGAACAAGCCTTTTAACGGGAAATTCCGTCCTTATGGGAACCTGGTGATTATATTGCAGCATGGAGATCATTGTGTCCGTCAAGCCGCCGCAGACAAGTCCCGATTTGTCCGACCCGTCATTTCCCGAAAACTCCTCCACGTCCTTGCAGATACAGATAAACACCCGCCCCAGCCTGAAAAACTTGGCAATAGGCGCAGCACCCGCATAAAGCTCCTCTGAGGTCTTTGCAGAGGGAAACTTTGTATTCATAACGGTAAGATCACGATTGAACTGCTTATATGCGTTGATGACCTTGTAGTTGGAATCGTAAAAGCTGCTTTCTTCCCTGACCTCGGTACAGCCGCAGGAATGACGGCATATGAGCTTGGACTCTACGCTGACAGCCTGCTCGTAACGCACACCGTCCCAGCCGTCGGCAATAATGTCCACAGCCATAACGCCCGCACCGTCAAAATCCCTCTGAGCGGTGGTAAGAGCGGGCTTGTACGCTTCGCAGTCCTTTATGCCGTCAAAGCCCGTCACGGCAATGTCCTCGGGTATACGCAGGCCGTGGGCTTTAAGGCAGTCCATACAGAAGAATGCCATAGTGTCGCTGGCGCAGACAATAGCCTGCGGTATCTCGCCCGATGCAAGGAACTGTTCGGTACAATCCGCAGCAGCCTTCCAGAATTTTCCGTATGCTATTCTGTCCTCCTCAATGGGGATATTGTGGGCAGCCAGCACCTTTTTGTAGGCGGCAAGGCGTTCCTCCGTCTGCAAATTCCCGGGAAATCCGCCGATGAAATTTATCTTGGTAAAGCCATGCTCCGTCACCAGATGCTCCACTACAAATTCCATAGCCGCCTTGTCGCTGAGCACCACATTATGGTCAAAAACATGACCGTCATCATTTACATTGACAACGGGGATACCTCTCTCGGCAGCCCTGCTTTTCAGATCGTCAAGGGTACGTTCATTGACGATGGACTCACCCAGCACGATAATTCCGTCAACAAGGTCGTAATTCAGAAGGTTAAATATCTCCGACTCGCCCCGCACGGTACTGTCAGCCAGCACAAAGTCGGAGTTCAGGTCGGGACGTGTCAGCAGCGAAGCAAAAATCAGCAGATTTATATCCCTCTCCGCACAGCGTCTGCGAGCAGCTGCGGCGACCTTTGTTTCATATTCAGCATTAAAGCCTGTAACAAAAAGGGCTATGGCTTTGCGTTTCATTTTAATATCCTCCAGAGCTATCGGACTGCGAAAACGTTTACGTCGATATATTCAACCTATCAATAAATATTACAATATAATTTGTGCGATATCATTATATCATATCACAAAAAATTTTTCAAGACCTATCGCCCATAAGTCCGATTATTTTTCCTGACAATTTATAGGATATTTTATGAAAAGTACGTGAAATCCCTTGATTAACGGGGGAAAAAGTGGTATAATCAACATTTGACGAAAGCCATATTTTTGAAAGGAACTGAGTAAATTGAAACAGACAAAGCTTATCCCCATTACCCTGCTGACAGGCTATCTCGGCGCAGGAAAGACCACTCTTATCAACCACGTCCTCAGCAATCAGGAGGGCTACAAGGTCGCTGTTATCGTTAATGACATCGGCGAGATAAATATCGACGCAGAGCTTATCCAGAAGGGCGGCGCAGTTACACAGAAGGACGATAACCTTGTCCCCCTGTCCAACGGCTGTATCTGCTGCACCCTGAAGGTTGACCTGATGAACCAGATCACCGAGCTTATCAAAACGGGACGGTTCGACTACATTCTTATCGAAGCAAGCGGTATCTGTGAGCCTATGCCCATTGCGCAGTCCATTGCCGTGCTGGAAGGCAAGACGGACAAGCGTTGCCCCGCTATCTGCCGCCTTGACAATATCGTTACAGTTGTTGACGCACTGAGAATGGCTACCGAATTTGGCTGCGGCGACGCACTTCTCAGCGAGAACGTTGACGAGGAGGACATTGAAAATCTCCTTATACAGCAGATAGAATTCTGCTCCACCATTATCCTTAACAAAACCGACAAGGTGGACGCCGAGCAGCTGGGCAGAGTAAAGGCTATGATACGCACTCTCCAGCCCAAGGCACGCATTATCGAATCCAGCTTCGGAAAGGTTGCCGTTTCGGATATTCTGGACACTAAGGCTTACAATTTCGAAGAAGCCGTTGTTTCCGCAGGCTGGGCACAGGCTTACGAAAACGGTGTGGACGAGGACGAGCACCATCATCACCACGACCATGACGATGATGACGAGCATGAGCACGAGCATCACCACCACCATGACCACGACCACGATCACGACGAGCATGAGGATCATTCCCACTGCGACCACGAACACGGTGTATGCCACTGCCACCATCACCACGACGGCGAAGGCGAAGCAGAGGAATACGGCATAGGTACCTTCGTTTACAGACGCAGACGTCCCTTTGACGAGGAAAAATTCCATGAATGGGCATCTCATTGGCAGAGAAACATTATCCGCTGCAAGGGAATGTTATGGTTCTCCAACAGCCCCGACGAGGCTTACGTTTTCGAGCAGGCAGGCGTTCAGATAACCGCAACAATGTCGGGAAAATGGTTTGCAGCCGCTCCCAAGTCGGAAAGAGAGCAGCTTCTCAGACAGTACCCCGAAATAGCCGCCGACTGGGACGAAAAGTACGGCGACCGTGAGATAAAGCTTGTTTTCATCGGTCAGAAGATGGACAGAGAAGCCATTGAGAAGCAGCTTGACGCTTGCCTTTCGGAATAATGTGGAAAGTGAAAAGTGAAAAGTGAAATTATTAGTTCCGAATGTTAAGTGATTTTATAGTAATCGTTATAAAAGGGGCTGTAAAAAAACTCCCCAAGAAAAAAGACTGCCATCTTGCAAGAAAAG
>CAMCRP010000095.1 GCA_945877315.1 uncultured Ruminococcus sp.
AAATTTGTAAGGCGTCCACGCCTTACAAATTTTTCACACCGCCGACAGGCGGCAAAAGGAGGGTTCTCACAAACTAATCAAATCCCCGCAAACAGGTTGCAAACCGCAGCCAACATAGGATATGCGGGACGGGAAACCCGTCCCCTACAATAGCTTGTTCACAATTAACACATTCAAAAAATCCCAACAAAACATCGGAAAAATAAAATTTTCGCAAAATCCCTTGTAAATCCCCGAAAATATGGTATAATGGTATAGTATTATTTATCAAAAAGAGGATATCGCCATGCCCGTTTTAAAACAGAAAAAAACAATAGAACCCACCAAGCTTATTGTGCTGAGCTTTCTTCTCGTTATCGTTACGGGAACCATACTGCTCTCGCTGCCAATAAGCTCCCGCGACCACAGCTTCACCCACCCCATAGACGCCCTGTTTACCGCAACTTCCGCAACCTGTGTTACAGGTTTGGCTGTTTACGATACATACTCCCATTGGAACACCTTCGGTCAGGTGGTCATTATGCTTATGCTGCAAATAGGCGGTCTGGGACTTGTTACCTTCACCTCCTTTTTCACATTTGTTTCGGGAAAGAAAATGGGTCTGCGGTCTATGCAGGCAGCGTCCGAATCGGTGAATACCACGGGCTTTTCCGACGTTAAGCAGCTTGTCAAATCTGTCATGATAATCTCGGCAATCTGCGAAAGCATCGGTGCTGTGCTGCTGATGATATACTATGTTCCGAAATACGGCCCGAAAGGCATATTTTTCTCCTTTTTCCACGCAATTTCCGCATTTACCAACGGCGGCTTTGACCTTATGGGAATAGAAGTCCCGGGGGGAAGCCTTGCACCCGTTTCCTCAAATCCGCTGGTAATGTTCACTATAATGGCACTTATAGTTGCGGGCGGTATGGGCTTTGTGGTATGGACGGATATCCGCAATTACGGCAAAACCAAAAAGCTGGTAATGCAGACAAAAATTGTCCTTATTATGACAGCGATCCTTATCGTCAGCGGTACTGTTATTTTCGCTGTTCTCGAATGGAACAACCCCGAAACCATCGGAAACTGCGGCACGGGACAGAAGATCGTACACTCCCTTTTCCAGTCCATAACCTTCCGAACAGCGGGCTTTTCCACCGTTGACATAGGCAAAGCCGAACCCCTTACAAAGCTTGCGGCAATATGCTATATGTTCATAGGCGTTGCCCCCGGTTCAACGGGCGGCGGTATCAAGATAACCACCGTTGCTATCGTTATCTGCACGGTTATAAGCGTTGTCCGCAATCAGCCCGACACGGTTATGCTGGGCAGACGCATTAGCAAGGATCTTGTTTACAAATCCCTTTCTATCATCGTCCTTTCGGCAACTGTTACAATTGTCAGCTCGCTGATATTCGTCCATATCGGAAAATCCTACGATATTTCCGTAATTGACGCTGTTTTTGAAGCAGCCTCGGCATTCTCCACCTGCGGACTTTCTGCGGGATATACAGCTGTCCCCGACACGTTTTCACGGCTTATCCTCTGTCTGACAATGTTTATCGGACGTGTGGGACCCGTTTCGTTCGCCATCTCCCTTACGCTGGGAGCGGACAAGCGTCCCAAAAACGAAGTTATCCCCGAAGGCAAGCTGTTTGTGTAAGATTTCTGTTTGTGTGTCCCCTCGCCAAATACGTGGGGACATACTTTTGAATACATTTTATTGAATTTTAGGAGAAAGAATATGACTGATATAAGCTATGAAAAGCTGAAAAACGGCGTAGAACTGTGCGTTACAAAGGAACACCGTTTCGGCACGGACGCCTTTTTGCTGGCGGATTTTTCCGATCTCCGCCATAAGGACAGAGTCTGCGATTTAGGAACGGGCTGCGGAATTATCCCCATGCTTATGGAGATAAAATTCTCACCGAAGGAGATTTTCTGCGTTGATATTCAGGAGCAAGCCATTGAACAGCTTAAACTGTCTATGGAAAAATCGTCGGCAAACCCCGACTGCACCGCCGATCTATCAAAGCTTCGCCCCATCTGCGCCGATTTAAAGGAGCTTTGGGACGGCGCACCCTTGGGACAGCTTGATGTTGTCACCTGCAATCCACCCTACAAGGCTGCAAGCTGCGGAATTGAAAGCGAGTTGGACGCACAAAAGATAGCCCGTCACGAAATAATGTGCGGCATTGATGATGTTTGCAGAGCAGCGGACAGGCTTCTGAAATTCGGCGGAAAGCTGTGCCTTTGCAACCGTCCCGAACGGCTTGCGGACGTTATTTCCGCTATGAAAGCAAACCATATCGAACCGAAAGCTCTGCGATTTGTCAGCAAGACCCCCGAAACCGCTCCATGGCTGTTCCTTATCGAAGGCAAAAAAGGCTCCAAGCCCTTTATGAAGGTATTGCCCCAGCTGTATATCAACGGCGAAAACGGTTTTTCGGACGAACTAATGCGAATTTACGGACAGGAGGTAAAGTAATGGCAGGCAAGCTTTACGTTGTGGGAACACCCATCGGCAATCTTGAGGACATTACGGCTAGGGCGGCAAGGATACTGTCCGAGGTGGATTTTATCTGCGCCGAGGACACGAGAGTTACGGTCAAGCTGCTGAACCATCTGGGCATAAAAAAGCCCCTTGTCAGCTATCATGAACATTCGGCAAGGAACGTTTCCGAGAGTATTGTAAGGCGCATTTCCGAGGGCGAAAACTGCGCCGTTGTCACCGATGCGGGTATGCCCTGCATTTCCGACCCGGGCGAGGATCTGGTAAAAATGTGCGCCGAGCTTGGCATTGAAACGGCAGTTGTCCCGGGACCCGTGGCGGCAGCTTCTGCATTGGCGGTCAGCGGACTATCCACTTCTAGGTTTGCCTTTGAGGGGTTTTTGTCCGTGGCAAAAAAGCAGCGTTACGCACATCTTGAATCGGTGGCAAAGGACACTCACACTCTGATATTTTACGAAGCCCCCCACAAGCTGAAAACCACACTAGAAGATATGCTGAAATATTTCGGGGACAGGAAAATTTCTATCTGCCGTGAGCTTACGAAAATTCACGAGGAGGTCATCAGGACGACACTTTCCGAAGCGGTGAAGTATTACGAAGATGTCAATCCCAGAGGTGAATTTGTACTCATAGTTGAGGGCTACACTCCCCCCGTCATTTCCGAGGAATTTACCTTGGAGTCGGCTGCCGAGCTTGCACAAAGCCTTATTTCCGACGGAATGAAGCCCGCCGAAGCTTGCAAAGAAGCGGCAAAGCGGACAGGCTTCAAGAAAAGCGATATTTACAAGATAATCTCGGAATAATATAAAGCGGACACAGCTTTTTGGGCTGCGTCCGCTGTTTTTATCTCTTAAATTTTACGGCAAACAGTATTCCCGCAAGCATCACGACTGCTGAAACAACAAACATTATGCCGCTGCTGCCCGTTTGGGGCTGTGACTGTGTGGGCTGTCCGATTTCGGCGTTTGGTTGACGGGAATTGCCGTTTGACGGTTCGACAACTCCATTTTCGGCTGTATCATCTCCGTTTTCGGGCATTCGTTCACCGATTGGTGGCTGAAAACCTCCGTTTTCGGGCATATTCCCACCGCTAGGCGGCTGAAAATCGCCATTTTCGGGCATATTCCCACCATTCGGACGCTGAAAACCTCCGCCCGCAAAGTCGGGTCGCTCGCCCATATTTCCAAAGCCGCCCTTTCCGCCGCTGCCCATATTTCCCATATCGGAAATATTCAGCGATGAACAGTCGATAAGTGCGGAGCTGTCCGCAGACTGTCCATCGGACGTGGACGGAATAGTTCCGTCAAGCTGTCCCTTAACGCTCTCCGAACGCAGACGGCAGAACTCTGAAATTGCAGTCACGCCCTTTTGAAATTCTTCGTATGTGCAGAATTTTGTTGGGTCTTTTTCAACGTATTCATCAATGAGTGCGGCTGTTTCCTCTATCATTGCCGTAAAATCGGTGTTTTCCACCAGATGGGCTAAGCTTTCGTGATAAAGCTCGGTGTATTCTTCGCTCTCATATATCCACGAAACCATGGGACGGTCGGACGTGTCACCCGATAAAACGGGCGAATCTATGGGGAAATTCACCTGCTGCGAAGCATTGCCGCTTTGGAATGATCCGAAAGCAAGGTTGTAATCCCAAGGTATCATGGACAGAACGCCGTCCTTTTCGTAAAGGTAATAGTTGTGGATGATGCTGCCCGTGTAGCTGTCCCCGTTGCAGACAAAATTATGCACGGCAAAGTAGTCAATTACCTCTTGAATGTCAACTACCTGCTCTATATTTTCATTCTCCGAAAGGGATTTCAGAGAGGAGATCAGCATTGCTTTGTCGGCTTCGGAAATGTCGGTTTTTGCGCTGTCGAAAATGTTTGAATAGCTTTCGGGGTCATCGTTGGTATATTTCAGCTTCACATCATCGCTGCCCATGCCTCCGCCCTTGCCGCCAAACTGCTGCTTCATCTGAGAACGGTCGGCAGTAGTGAAATTTGTTCTGTCCGTAAAATTGGACACATTATTCTCAGACGGCATTATATTTTCCATATCAAAATCCTTGCCGTTTCCTCTGCCGCCGCCCATATCGGAGCTGTCGGGCTTGTAAAGATTTCCGTAATCGCTGCCGAAATTCCGCTGAAGGAATGACTCCTCAACGCCCTCAACAGCAAGATACAGCCCGAAATCCTCGCCGTTGACGGTGATGTACGCATAGCTGCAAAGCGGTGCCGCCGCCCCTTGTTCAGCCATCAAACGGTAGACGAGATAGTCCTTCATATAGGTGTTGTCCTGAATAATATTGTTCAGACAAAGCTTGTCAAGACCGTAATATGTGCGTGTGCTGTCGTAATGGTCGAACTCTATTTTGAAGCTGTAACGGTCGCTGTTCATCTGCGAAACATTACGAAGAGATGTGTTTCCCTTTGCACGGATAGCGATGTTTTTAAACGCTTCACCGTCCACAATAACAGTGCAGTCGGCGTACTCCTCATTCTCACATGTTTCGATAAAATCCTCCCAGCCGTCCATAACAATGTCAATGGTATGCACCCGTGATGTGTCGAAAATGCGGCTTTCGTAGCCCATTTCCCGTGAAACGGCGGTTATTCCCAGGGAGCTGCCATTCATAAAAAGCAGCGTCAAAATGAGAACAAAAGCAGTCACAACAGCGCATATTTTGTCGATATGCTTACTTGCGGACATAGTGTGCCTCCTATCCCATATAATCGCCGTTATAGCTTACGAGAACAGCACTTGTTACGCCGTCCATATCGGCAATTTCGTTAATGAAATCGGTGTTGTCATTGCGAAGGCGAAGCTCCATATTAAGCTCAATTTCGCCCTTCTGAGCGGTCTTGCTCTTGACAATGCAGCGTTCGGAATTCTTTTCGAGATGCGCCTTTGCCTTGGTTTCGGCATCGTGATTTTCGCAGCGGATAACGGCAATGTAAGGTGTGCTGTGAGATTTTCTGTTTACGAAAATCAGCAGGATAACGCCAATAACAACGCTGCCAATAACCGCCAGCGGAATAAGTCCCGCAGCGAGGACAATTCCCGAAGCGATGGACCAGAAGAGAAACGCTATATCCGGAGGTTCCTTAATAGCCGTGCGGAAACGAACGATGGACAGCGCACCGACCATACCGAGAGAAAGCACAACATTGCTCGTTACCGCCAGAATAACAACGGTGGTTATCATAGTCAGCGCAACCAGCGTAACGCCGAAGCTTGATGAGTACATGACCCCCGAAAAGGTCTTTTTGTAAACCATAAAAATGAACATTCCTATGCCGAATGCAAGAACAAGAGCAATTGCCATATCGAGAAGCGTCACGCTTGCAACATTTTCCAGAAAGCTTGATTTAAAAATATCGTTGAAAGTCATAGTAAAAATCTCCTTTAACCATAAATTCGGCAGGCTGCGTATTTTGAAAATGACGATGTGTGCCTGCCCTCTAACTGAACGGCGTCCCGTATTGTTGACGGGAGAAATTCGTCCCATTTCACCTCTAGGATAACGGCACCCGTCACGGGGACGGTAACGCAGTTCATATCCAGAAAATCCGTGGAATACAGCCCAGTGCGAATGTTACAGTCCATAGTCACCCGCACATTTCCCGCAGGATAGACATAGGCTTCTCTGTCGTAATCCACAATAGTTTTCGGACGAAGCTGCTGCGAGTTCATTTTGTCGTAAAGCTCACGGACAAGCTCGTTTTCGGAAGTTCGCATAAAGTCAATATCGCCGCATATTATTGACTGCGCTTCATCTGCTGTCAGTGACGCTCCCTCCTTGCTGCAAAGCCCGTCCAGCTTGGATTTTTTCTCCAGACGGATAAAGGACGTGTCCCCGTTATAATACCTTATCCTGAATTTTTCACGGCGGCTGATGCCGTTGATTTTCTCTTTCAAAGCCTTGTCATAGGGCGTATCGAAATACAGGCTGCGGATAAAATATCTCCCGTCGGGCGCATTGGGGTCGCAGCGGGCTGCGGCTTTCAAACGATGCCGCAGAACGAGCATATCCGAGTAGTTTATCTCGTGTTTCCATTCATGACGGAATTTCATCATTATACCTCCAAATCTATTTTGAATACCAAACCAACCTTTTAACAAGGTTTGCGTGTATCTCTCCAACTGCGGCGGGAGATACGCTCTTAGTTTTTACTTGGTTTTCACTTAGATTATACAATCCCTTGCTTAATTGAATCTGAAAATAACTGAAATATTTTCAATTTTCACTTATTTTTCATTTATGAGTCTGTGATTTCCCGCCTTCGGTAGGGGACGAATCTGTCTGTTGCGAAAAATATTGTCTAATACTAATTTCCTATCATAAAGTTGACAAAAAATCCGTGCAAAAGCTTGCGTATATGGGTTTTGTGCGGATTTTGAAATCTTTGATTTTGTCTATACTTTGATTAGAAATTAGTATAAGAGCATAACGAAAAAATAAAAGCGGCTCAGTCACCAAAAAATGATGATTGAGCCGCCGTATTTTTTGCGGGAAATTATTTCAGAGAATTATAAAGCATATAAAGGATCATACCTCTGGAAACGAGAGAATCGGGATCAATGCCGCCGTCCTTGTTGGGAACTGCAAAGCCTGCGCCGTATGCAAGGGCGAAATATCCCACATCGGGGTCGCTTTCGGGAACGTCCGTAAAGGGTGATTTGTAGATGCCCTTATACTCTGCAAAATCGTCCCCGCCTGCATATTCAACATACATTTTGACCGCATCACGGTAGGTAACGGGTGCTTTTGAAGCCGTTTCGGAATCAGCCGCCGTTCTGTAAGGGGTAACATCTCCGAAAACCCTTGAAATGAGTTCTTCCAGATCCTTACGGGAAATGGCATTGTTAGGCAGAAGCTTTCCGTCGTCGGAATTTATGTAAATGTTGTATTCAAGAAGCTTCTCCGCATATGCCTTGCACCAATGTTCGGAAATGTCGGTATAGCCTGCGTCCTTAACATCAAGAGCTTCACCGTTATAACAGCACTGAACGCCTGTTTTTGCGTCAATGTAATATGTTCCC
>CAMCRP010000096.1 GCA_945877315.1 uncultured Ruminococcus sp.
TCTACGTCGTTTACGGGGCATAAACTGGTGCCGCTGACCGGACTTGAACCGGTACCGCATTTCTGCGAAGGGATTTTAAGTCCCTCGTGTCTGCCGATTTCACCACAGCGGCAGAGATTGCTTGGCAGAGAGAAAACCTGCCAAGCAATCAATATAACATTAATATTATACACTAAAGCTGAGAATTTGTCAATAGATTAATGAAAATTTCCCGAAAAACTGCGTCAAACTCTTACCAGATGAACGATTTTTCCCTTGAAATCTCCCCAGAACTGGAAATTCATTCCGCAGTTCATGAGAGCCGCACCGCTGAGAACAACGCCTGTTTCCTCGTTTCTGTACATAGCCTTGGGGTCAAGACCTTTAAGCTTAACATTTTTGCTCTTGTAATTGGGACGAGCCATCACCTGAACAACAGTCAGCATTGCCTCGGACTTGTCCTTTGCAACGAACATCCAAGCGTCCCACATATTGTCCTCATTGACATTTCCGATACGGTACTGATCGCCGTTTCTTACGAGAGGATTGAACTTGTTGAACATCTCAATCTGTCCGGGAATAGCATCTCTGTCCTCCTGTGGGATTTTCGTAACGTCCAGCTCATAGCCGAAGGTTCCCACCATTGCCACATATCCTCTTATTTCAAAGGGCGTAACTCGTCCGACAGTATGGTTGGGACAATCGGAAACGTGCGCACCCATTGCAGAAGGCGGATAACAGATAGATGTTCCGTACTGAATCTTCAAACGCTCAACCGCATCTGTATCATCGGAAGTCCATATCTGCGGCGAATAATAGAGCATAGCAGGGTCAAATCTCGCACCGCCGCCCGAACAGTTTTCCAGCAGAATATGCGGATAATCGGTAGTCAGACGGTTCTGCAAATCGTAAACGCCCAGCACATATCTGTGCCAAAGCTCACGCTGTCTGTCCTTAGGCAGAACGGTCGAACCCACCTCAGTCAGCTGACGGTTCATATCCCACTTGATATACTCAATGTTTGCATTGTCAAGAATATTTCTCAGCATTCCGTAAACATGGTCCCTGACCTCTTTTCTGGAATAGTCAAGAACAAACTGTGCCCTGCTCTGAGTCGGAACACGTCCCGGGATCTGAATAGCCCAGTCGGGGTGCGCCCTGTAAAGCTCACTGTGGGGAGATATCATCTCGGGTTCAAACCAGATACCGAACTTCATTCCCAGCTTGTTTACCTCGTCAACGAGATACTTTAAACCGCCTTTAAGCTTGTTTTCGTTGACAAACCAATCTCCCAAAGAGGAATCATCGCTGCTTCTGTGACCGAACCAGCCGTCGTCCATAACCAACATTTCAATGCCCAGCTTGGACGCTTCCTTTGCAATGGAAATAAGCTTGTCCGTGTCGAAATTGAAATAGGTCGCCTCCCAGTTGTTGATAAGCACGGGACGACGCTTGTTCTTGTATTCGCCCCTGATAAGGTGCTTTCTGTACAGGTCGTGGAATGTTCTGGACATATCTCCGATACCATTTGCGGAATATACCATAACAACTTCGGGAGCGGTAAAGGTTTCCCCGCACTCCAAAAGCCACGCAAAATCCAAAGGATTTATGCCCATAACCGCACGGGTATGCTCAAACTGCGTTACCTCTGCCTGTGCAAAAAAGTTTCCGCTGTAAACAAAGTTAAAGCCGTATGCTTCGCCCATATCCTCGTCTGCATTGGGAGAAACAAGAGCAAAAAACGGGTTGCTCTGATGTGAGGACTCTCCCCTTGCACTGTCAACAGACTGCTTTCCGCAATGCAGCCTTGCACGCTCAAGGGCACGTTCTCTCGCCCACGAACCGTTCAGCGTTATCATATCAAACTTATCAGTATCGAAATCCACGCACATGGAAAGAACTCTTGTCAGCTTGAAGGGGTCACTGCCCTTGTTTGTTATCCTAACGGAACGTGTAATAGCGTTCAGCTCCTCAAACACGGTGTAAACCAGAACAGCTTCCATTCCCAGATGCTTGTCAAGCATGGTTATCTCCAGAGTTTCAGCTTCGCTTTCCTCTGCAAATGTTGCGGGCATACCCTCAAGCTTGGGCTTTCCCTTGTAAATTTTGTGGGAAACATATCTCAGGTCGCAGGCGGACATACCGTCCTTGTCCATAACCATTAGGCAGGATTCACGGTAATCTCCCGTGCCGTAGCAGGGATATTCAAAGGGCTGACAGTCCATAAAGGAGGCTGTTTCACGGCGGTTTTTCGAGGGATAAAAGGGACCCTCGTCCAATCTCAGCAGATATGTAAGGTCGCTGTCGGGAACGCTCTTTCCGTAATAAACATGGGAAAGATATCCTTCATCAACAACAGCCAATGCGTAAAGTGTGTCCTTGGCGTAAAGCGAAAACATTTTTGACGCTTCATTGTAATTAATCGACATAGTATTTCTCCGTTCTCCCGTTTTTCGGGCGATATTTCTAACTTATTATATCAGATATTTTTGATTATTTCAATAGGAATCGGCAAATTTAGGATTTTGCATACTAAAAGCCCCCATATCCCTTGACGCCGGCTTTCCTTAGAATTTTTACAATATCATTTCTTCCCATGCTTTTTGCGGCATCAACAAGAGTTTCCTTTTCCTCATCATCTCTGTAATCAAGCGATGCACCCGCATTGAAAAGAACGTCAAAGGTCGCCTTTGATGAATCGGTTATTGCACAGGCAAGAATACTTTCGTCGCTAAGGTCTGCGCCGTGGTCAATTAGCATTTGAACGATTTCAGAAGTGCCGTATTTTACAGCATATTTTATACAGTCCGAATCATCACTTTTTATAGCTGCCAATGCTTCTTCATAAGGAAGAAACATATTATTGTTCTCTTCACTGTCAATACCGATTTCACGTATACCTTGATTTGGGTCGGCACCTTTATCAAAAATATATTCAACCAATTGCGTATCCTTTGAAGCAATTGCCATCGGCAAATCAAAAACAGACAGTTGCTTGCCTTTATCAAAAAGATATTTCATCGTATCATAATCAACATGATCGCACTTAAAGAAACTCATCGTAAAACCGCAATCATCTATAAGACAGTCAATTACGTCTTTGGTAAACGAATCCCATTCCACGGTCTGATTCCAAAAAAATGAATATATATCCTTTTCATTAATCAGTTCTCTTTCGGATAAATAATTTGCAATCAATCTAAATGTATCTGCATCTTTTCCTTGAAAAGATACGTTTAAGAACTCTGTATAACTTTTTTCCTCTTTTAAGCTACCATTTTCAATCAAGAATTTACATACATCATAGTTTCCTGCCTGTGCCGCTCTTTTCAATGCCTCATTAATGGTAAAGCCTTCCATACCTTCGTCAAACAGATATTTAATGATCTCATAATTTCCTTCATTAGCGGCAATCATGAGCAGATATGTGGTAAATTTCGTTTTTACCTTATCATAGTAAATATCATTCCATACTTTTAAAGCCTCCACATTACAAAAACTGCATATAAATTTTTTTACGACTAACGCAGCTTCTTCATCAAGCTCCTTACCGTTTTTCAGTTCCTCAATAAGCTTGTCACTTTGACCGAGTATCGCATATTCTTCTGCTTTTGTAAATGGAGATTCACCCGTTTTCTCCATATAGCTTTTAAATGCCAGCTGATACGGCTTTGCAGAACCCTCTATATTGTGACCATGAACATTGTCAAGAATTTCATAGTTCACTACTGCACCATGGTTCAACAAATCCTCGGCATTTGTGTACATCGGCTTATATATTGCCCAGTATATAGGAAAATAGGTCGTTGTTTTTTTAGAATCACCCAGGTCAGTATTGAAAAAGCCTGCACTCTGTGCATTATTGGGATTTGCATCATACTCCAGCATTGTTTTTACAAGAAACGGCATGTAATTATAATCTGCACAAAACCAATCCATAGCATAATGACCATTTGAAAATTTTAAATTCGGGTTCAAACCATTTTGAAGCAAAAATTCCAACGTTTTGTTTGTACTCACATATGAAGTATCAGAGTTTCTATTTAAACACATTGCTTTGAGGGTTTCATTATCATATCCATGATATTTTGTCTTATTGTTTCCATAATAATTCACATCAAACTCAGGATAATTTGCAAGAATTTCCTGAATCCATTCCACATTTGCATTATAAACAGCTCTTTGAAACTGCCTTGTTACCCCCTCCCCAAACTTCAATTCATTTTTCTTATACCCCAAATACCCGCTCTCCGAAACAGCCGAACACCCCGAAGCCAAAAGCGTCACTCCCGCCATAAGCAGTGCTTTTATCCTTTTTGAATCCATATAAAAATCCCCTTTATACACTTATATTACCAAACCATTCTATCATACATCTGCTGAATTTTCAAGGAAATAAATCTGAATGGAGAGTATGACCTGACTTTTTTCTTTCTGAGCATTTTTAAAATATCCTTTCTGCCCATTTTTCTTGCGGTATCAATAAGGGTTTCTCTGTCCATGTCATTTCTGTAACCCGTGGACGCACCCCCGTTGAAAAGCACATCAAAGGCTGCCTTTGATGAAAAGCAGATCGCTTCCCATAACAATTCATCGTCATTCATATTCGCACCGTAGTCTATCAACAACTGAATTATCTCCGTATCGCATTCTGTTACGGCAAAGGATATGCACGATACATGCGACCTGCTCTTCTTAGCATTTTCGCCCTCATGAGCAGCTATAAATTCCTTATATGAAGTATCATATTTATAACCGACACCGCACACGAAAAAATCAAATGCCTGATACATATCCTGATTTGGGTCTGCACCCTTTTCCAGAACCAGCTTTACCATTTTGGGGTCGTTTTTATTTACCGCCTTGCAAAGGTCTGTGGGAAAAAGCTCCTTTCCGTTATCGTACAGATACTCTGCCGTTTTCACATCAACAACATTCAGCGGGATACAAAGCATAGTCAGCCCGTACTTCTCCCGCAAATGGTCAAAAGCCGCTTTTGTGAAATCACTCCATTTTATATGCCCTCTGACATTTAAGAATGTAAATTCATTCAGACCGAACAGCTCGCTTACCTTTTGGGCAGCGTAGATAAATGTGTCAATATTTTCGCTTTCAAATGCCGCACTGAGCATTTCCGCACCTGTAGCGTTTTTTGAATATATCTCCTGTTCTATTAAACGGTCGCACATTTCAAGGTCATTTTCGCCCAAATAAAAGTCTATAACATGAGTGCCTCTGCCGTCTGTGCCAATAAGCTTATTATCAACAGCATACCTTATTATCTCATGCCTTTTGAGCCTGAACAATTTTGAGATAAGATCGCAGCTGAAATATGCTTGTTCTTTTCGTACCTCTTCATAGACCTTCAGCGTTTCAAGCTTACAATAGCAGCAAATAAAATTCCGAACCGCAGTTGGTTCATAAGGCTCAAACTTTGGATTGTTTCTCAGCTCCCTAATAAGCAGTTCGTCCTCGCCAAGTATGGCAAATGTTTCCTTCCTTGACATGGGGAGTATGTTCATATTCCCGCCGTGAGCTCTGTAATATTTCAGTGCATACTGCAAAGCTCTCGGGTCCTTTCCAAGCTCATATCCAACTCCGTCAAAGGTCTTTGCCGTGAGCCGCACACCCTTTTCCAGCAAAGTTTTTGTCTTTTTAAGAGAATCTCTTATTGCACGGTGAAGCAAAGCGTCCGACCATGTGTTTATCTTGATATTGTTTTCGATAAGAAAATCAAACAGGCGGGTATTGCCCCCCTCGCTTGCAAGATGAAGTATATTTTTCCCGCCCTTCGTCCTTATGCCGATATTAATGTCAAGCCCTTTGTCCATAAGATATTTTAAAACCTTCATATTACCGCCGTGCCCGTCAGCGGTAACTTGCATTATGGTTTCGTGGACATATCTTCCCGACTGACCATACTCACGGGCAAAGGTGCCGCAGTAATTAACATCGAATTTCGGACACTTGGTAAGTATTTCATCAAGCCATTCGATGTTGCCCTTCTGTATTGCTTCGTCAAACTGCTTTGTGACACCATAGCCGTATCTTAAAACGTTTTTCTCAAAAACACGAAAGCTTTTCTGAGATATTGCCACAAGCATTTTTATGAAAAATATCCAGTATATAAACAGCGTTCCAAGTATGCTTTTGATAACACCCATTTTATACACCCTCAATCAGCGAAATACAATCAAAGCTTAGACATTTGCTGTCCTTATCAAAACCCTCCTCGGGAATACCTCCAAAATCGGGCGGCTCAACGCCCAGCCTTTTGCAAACGCCCAAAATATCCGCAATTATCGGCATACGGTCACCGTCAAACATTTCATATGCCGAGGAGTAGTCTGTTATAAGCATTGTATCGTAGATCACCCGCAGAAGGTCAATATCCGTTTCCATATACAGGTCATAATACTCCTTATACTTCCCCACCGAATATTGGTTTTTGTCGGGACGATTATAACGGTAATGATCCCTTACATAACCGCAGCTTTTGAAATTCAGACAGAAGGATTCATCTTCATACGCACCGTAAAGCCATTTTGCCTGCCCGCAGTTATCACATGGATAAAAGTTCTTGACATTATTCTTTGGAAAAATTATGGGGATAAGTATTTCAGCGGGCGAATAATCGAATATCTCCCAATGCTTTGAACATCTCCCGCCTACGCCATTTTGCTCGTCTATGAGGGTGTAATCGCTCATTCCCGTGAGAAATTCCCGCCACTTGCCGAAATCATATCCAAAATGCTTTATAAGCTTTACTATGACCTTTAACCCATAGCAGAACAAGCCCTTTACATTCAGCTCACGAAATTCCGTCCCAACTGCCGACAAATCGGGAGCGAGTTTGTCGGGGATATTATCTATCCTGTAAACAACATTCCCGTCCTTATCCCTTGTAACTTTTACCGTTGAAGCCATTTTACACCCTCCATTAATAAATGTGTTTGGTATATATGATATTATATCACGTATAATAACCCCTGTCAATAGTTTTTTAATAATTTGCGGACAAAAAAAATTGCGGACCGCTCGGTGAAACGATCCGCAAAATCAAATAAAAACAAGGAGTCCGGAAACCGACTATCTGCATTAGCCGGTCGGATATATCA
>CAMCRP010000097.1 GCA_945877315.1 uncultured Ruminococcus sp.
GCATATCAAAAAGTGCGTCATAAAGCGGTCTGAGATAGGGGTCAACCTTGTTCTGCAGATCGCCCGGCAGAAAGCCCAGCTTCTCGCCCGCTTCAACCGCAGGTCTTGTGAGAATGATCTTGTTTATCTCATGCGCCTTGAACGCCTTCACTGCCATAGCCACCGCAAGATAGGTCTTTCCCGTTCCCGCAGGACCGACGCCAAGAACGATGGTGTTCTTGGAAATTGCGTCTATATACTTCTTCTGACCGACGGTTTTCGGCTTGACCACCTTGCCGCTGACCGTAACGCATATACCGTCCCCGCAAAGCTGAGTTATCTCCTCCTGTGCCCCCTCGCTGACCATTGAGGAAACATATCTGATACTCTGCTCGCTGACCGATTCACCCTTGCGTATCATTTCAAGAAGCGTATTGATAGCACTTGCCGCTTCTTTTACCGCCTTTTCATCGCCGTTTATGCGAATATCATTTCCGCGGCTGAGAATACTGACATCGTACTGCCGCTGAAGCAGATTGACATTTTCATCAAAGCTGCCAAAAAGAGATATTATATCGTCAATGTTGTTTACGTTAAGAATTACTTCCGACATCTGCATTCTCCATTCAAAAGCATTTTAAAAGTATTATACCATATTATTTATCAAAATAAAAGAGTATTCACCGCATTTTTCAAAACTTTTACGGTGTTTCCGAAAAAAAGTAATCATTTTTCCCGCTGAATATCTCCCGCTCGCAGCCAATATTCCCCTCCAATGTATATTTTACAACAATTTTCGCTTCTGTATCAGTCAGATTTTTTTGAATTTCCTTGTCAATTATTTGAACGTCACCGTTTTCGATAAAATTTTGTTCAAAAATATTAATTTTATCTTCAATTTTCATAAATGCCGTTTCGGGCAGTACAGTTATTTGCTCGGGGTGAAAAGGCCGATATTCGGAAACAACGATACCTGCTGGCAGCGTCAGATTCATAAACCGAAAGGGATTTTCCGCTTCTGTTATCTCCATATCCTCGGAAATGGGAGCCTTTCCGCCACACAGCGGTATACGAAGCCCGCCAATATACAGCTGCCTGATATTCACCGTTTCGTCCTCCACCCTGTCAATATAGGTAAGCGGCTGAGTGAACACCTGCTTTTCCGTATACCGACCGATGATCTTTCCCGAAGCGTGGACAAGCCGTGTGTTTCCGTATTTTCCCTCGCAAGTCCCGCTGATAAGCAGGTCATTCCGACAAACCGCCTCCCCTAGCATGGGCACAAGCTCACCGTTATACACCTCTGCGTAAACCACCTGTGCATCACGCTCGGAAACCACATTGCAAGGGTGATTTGACGGCACCGATTCGGGCGGATAAACCGTTTCCGAAACCTCCACCAGCACACGGCAGCCAATGTTCCTGATACCTATCCAGGACAGTTCGTCCTCCGCAATAGCAATATTCCTTTCCACTTTTCGTAAGTTCACATTTGGGATAAATGTGCCCACCTTAATGCCGCTGTTTCGCAATGCTGTCAGAATTCTTTCCTCACTGACATTCTGACAGCCGTAAATCTCAATATCCAGCGCAGTATTCGACAAAATCGTTATCAAAAATAATCCGCAAATAACTCCTATGTAAACGCCCACACGCTTTACATACGCCGCCGCAGTAAAATAAGCTCCCCTTTTCTCTTTAGCCGTGCAGACCATTCCCAGCTTTTCGGAAATCGAACACAGCCTTTTGAAATCTCTCCGTTTGACCGAAAGCCGCACACTTTTTCCCGTGTATTGACAATATTCATACATCACACCGTTTTCCTTTAATCCGTTAAGTATCTTCTCGCAGTTTTCCCCCGTAACCTCTGCGGAAATTATTCCTCCTAAACTGCCAAGCATCTTATACCTCCTCAAATTCAACGGAAGATATTTTACCATTCACCACAATTCCGTCCGTGTTGTAATCACTGATAGTCAAACCGCTGCCCCAAACCGAAACGATAACAGTCGGCGTTTTGACCTTCACATAAACATCATTGTATTCTATGATCTTTCGGCAATGGTCTATTTCCAGCAAATGATTTCCCGATATATAAATTGAAGTGTCAAGATAAGCGTTTCTTTTCCGAAGCTCGGATAAGCTGTCCCTGATATTTCCCACAGCAATTCTCCTTCCTTGTTGTGCTATAAACATTATATTATAGGACAGCCCCGCATATACATTATTTATACGATTCGGAAAGGACAAGAGCAGATGAAAATCAGAAAAGAATCCCTAAAAAACGCACTTTTCGCAGCAGCCGCAGTCAGCTTCGGAGTGCTTATCATCATCTATTCAAAGGCAGTCGCCGCCTCTGTTTCCACCGCTTTAGAACGCTGCTTGACGGTAATTATCCCGTCCCTTTACATATTCACCGCACTGTCGGGAATGTTTATCAGCAGCTGCACCTATCAACTGTTAGGTAAATTCTTCGGAACGTTTTCGAGATACATATTAAAGCTTCCCGAAGAACTGTTCGGTATTTTTCTAATAAGCTCTGTTGCAGGCTACCCTATCGGAGCAAAGCTTATCTCGGAATTATACGACCGTTCCGAAATAAATAAAACAGACGCAGAAAGACTTCTCTGCGTCTGCTACTCAAGCGGTCCTGCATTTGTTATCGGAACTGTGGGATATAGTATGTTCTCCGAAACCATCAGCGTAAAAGCGGGACTTGCCCTGTTTCTCTCCAATTTCGCCGCAAATCTGCTTCTGCTTGCCCTGATGAATATCCGAAAACCTGTCCCCGATAAAATCAGTAAAAAGCCAAAGCTTAACTTCTCCGACGATATTATAGTGAATTCCGTCATTAGCGGCGGAAAAAGTATGCTGATTATTTGCGCCGTTATTATTTTCTTCGCAGCACTGACCGCAGTTTTGTCCGTTACGGGCATTGTCGGAAAAATATCTATCGCTGTTTCAGCAGCATTCGGTATCTCCAAACCGCTTTCCGAAATGCTCATATGCACATTTATGGAAATCAGCTGCATTACGGGACTTGACAATGCTGCACTCTACCCCGCCGCCGCAGCAATGCTTTCATTCGGCGGCTTATGCGTCCTCCTGCAAATAAAGGCAATAGTCGGCAGCCGTTTTTCGCTGAAAAGCTTTCTGCTTGCCCGTCCCGTATGTGCTGGATTTTCATATATATTTGCTAAACTTTTCTTTTTCATGTTTGATATAAACATTACCTCGGCAGCATCGGTCAATGTTTGTACAAATAATACGAGTTATTCACCTATACTAAGCGTGTTTTTGTTAATTATGACAATTTTATTGTTGTCTGAAAAAAGTATAGCCAAATACAAAAATTTGTGATATAATGTACATAGATAAAAAAATCCGCAAAGAAAGGACTGTTTATTCATTATGGCAAAGAAAAAACTATTTGGAAACGATATCCCCCCTCAGTGTCAGTATTGTCACTTCGGCAGCAGAGCCAAGGACGGAAACAAGGTTCTCTGCGAAAAGAGAGGTCTTGTCCCCGGTGACGCATCCTGTCCCAAATTCGTCTACTCTCCCTTAAAGAGAATTCCCGTTAAGCAGCTGCATATCCCGGGAAATTTTGACGATGAAAACTGATCAAAATACATAAACGGTCAGCGGAACTCCATTTAATGGGAATTCCGCTGACCGTTTTTATTTGCAATTTTTTACTTGATGATAACCTTGTGGAAAATCTTCTTGCCCTTCTTAACAACAGCTTCACCGTCAATGGAAAGCTGTGCATTGGGGTCTGCGACCTTTTCATCATTTACCGAAATACCGCCCTGCTGAACAAGACGTCTTGCCTCGCTTCTGGAAGGAGCAAGCTTTGTCTTTACAAGCACATCGAGAATTCCGATCTTGCCGTCTGTCAGATCATCGGCAGTCAGCTCGGTGGAAGGCATATCCGCAGCGTTTCCACCGCCGCCGAAAATTTTCTTAGCGGATTCCAAACACTTGTCTGCTTCTTCCTGTCCGTGGATAAGCTTTGTAAGCTCGTAAGCGAGAATTTCCTTTGCCTTGTTAAGCTCTGCGCCCTCCATAGTGCGCTCCATTTCCTCGATCTGCTCAATAGGCAGGAAGGTCAGCAGCTTCAGGCACTTGATAACGTCCGCATCGCCCACATTTCTCCAGTACTGGAAGAACTCGTAAGGAGTTGTCTTTGCGGGATCCAGCCAAACTGCGCCCTTTTCCGTCTTGCCCATCTTCTTGCCCTCGGAGTTGGTAAGAAGTGTGATTGTCATAGCGTGAGCGTCCTTGCCCAGCTTCTTTCTGATAAGCTCTGTGCCGCCCAGCATATTTGCCCACTGATCGTCGCCGCCGAACTGCATATTACAGCCGTATTTCTGGAACAACATATAGAAATCGTAGCTCTGCATAATCATGTAGTTAAATTCAAGGAAGGTCAGACCACGTTCCATTCTCTGCTTGTAGCACTCAAAGGTCAGCATCTTATTTACCGAGAAGCAAGCACCAACTTCACGGAGAACATCTACATAGTTAAGGTTCAGCAGCCAATCGCCGTTGTTTACAAGAATAGCCTTATCATCGGAAAAATCAATGAAACGGCTCATCTGCTTCTTGAAGCAGTCAACATTGTGCTGAATGGTTTCAGGGGTCATCATCTTTCTCATATCGGTCTTGCCCGAAGGGTCACCGATCATTGCCGTGCCGCCGCCTATGAGCACGATAGGCTTATTTCCTGCCATCTGCAAACGCTTCATCAGGCAGAGTGCCATAAAGTGTCCCACATGAAGGCTGTCCGCCGTTGGGTCAAAGCCGATGTAAAAGGTTGCCTTTCCGTTGTTGATCATCTCGCTGATCTCCTTTTCATCGGTGACCTGAGCAATAAGTCCTCGTCTGGTAAGTTCTTCGTATAAAGTCATTTTTTATTCTCCTCTATATTAAAATATTTTTAACTGAATTATTTCACGGTAACGAGCATAATCGGAGGAAATTCTACCCCAATCAAAGGCTTTTCCGTTATCAATATCTTTATTTATCATCATTGAAAATCCTTATACATCAAACTCGGTTGAATACCCGTATTATTTTGATATTTACCACTTTTATACGGCTCATAATCCGGAGATACATCGTGGTAATATATCTGACATATCTCCGCATTTGGATATATCTTTACAGGCTGAACGCAGAATATCTCCAGCGTCCAGAAGCCCTTGAAACCAACATCACCGAAGCCGGCGGTAACGTGAATGAACAACCCCAGCCGCCCCGTTGAGGAACGTCCTTCCAGCATCGGAACAAAATCAGTTGTGGCAGTGTATTCATTTGTCCTGCCAAGGTAAAGCTTATTTGGTTCAAGAACAAGTCCGTTTTCAGGAATTATGATTTTCTCCGTAAGATTTTCCGATTTCATATCAAGCACGGTATCCTTATAAACAAGAAGCTCGTTTGCCAACGACAGATTGTAGCTGTTGGGATTTATACGCTTTTCATCGAACGGCTCGATAATTATTTTTCCGCCGATATTTTTCATTATCTCTTTGCCTGACAATATCATTTCATCACCCCAAAAAACAAAAAGTCCCCCGCAAGCCAACGCTTACGGAGGACGGAATTACCGTGGTACCACCTCGTGTTCACTGTGCAAAGCACAGCCTCAAAGCCGCTGTAACGTGCGGCAGACGCATTTCCCTACCGTCGAACTTTCGGGAAACAAGCTCGGGAATGTATTCATATACCCGCCGTTATCCCCTTTCACCACCCGAGGACTCTCTGAAACGCAGTCGATATACTACTTCTTTCCGTCACAGCCTTTTCTTTTGAATTATGATAACATATTAAATCGGATTTGTCAAGTGTTTTTGAAATTTTACCGTCAGACCAAACAAGCGCAAATTATCCACAAAACATTTTTACTGATTAAGCTTAAAATGCAAGGGAATACCATTCCTGTACTCAATAACAGGCTCGCCCTGAATAAGCGGCAGAAAATAGTTCAGAGCGTCCACCGTAACATTGTTGCCGTGCTCGTTTATCCATTCCTTCGGGAACTTTTTCTCCTGATTTGCTATCTTTGCTATCTCCGCAGTCTGAATATCCACACGGTATGGGTCGTTGCTGATACGCTTGAATATCATCATAACGCCGCTTTTGCCCGACATAGCCGCAGATACGGCTTCTCTGCCTATCCTTTCAGCCTCGGTAATATCGGTAAGAGATGCAATGTGCGAACCGCATCTCTGCATAACATTCAGCTCAATGGAACGAACCTTGCAGCCAATTTCGGCAGCGGTGATATGCTCCAAAAATTTTCCTATTCCCGAAAGATACTTGTGACCGAATGCGTCCGTCAGCTCAGAGGAAAATCCTCCGTTTTTATACTTTTCATCATCGCACATTATTCCCTCGGAAACAGCGTCAATGACCGCCTTGTAACGCTTCCGTGCTTCACGCACATCATATAAAAATTTGTCAACGGTAAAATCCGACTCGGGCAGATAAATCATATGGGGAGCGGGTTCACCGTTTGCACGGAGAACACAGGAAGAAGCCGCCAGCCAGCCCGCTTCACGTCCCATTATCTCAACGATAGTTACCGACGGAATGGAGTAAACACGGCTGTCCCTG
>CAMCRP010000098.1 GCA_945877315.1 uncultured Ruminococcus sp.
CGGACATTTCCATAAGCTTAACACGCAGCAGCGCACCCATTGCCGACCTGACTGTTTTCGGATTAAACGGATCGCAGCAGCCCACCGCAATTACTCCGTCAACTCCCAGAGCATCTGCCGTCCGAATGACAGTGCCCATATTTCCCGGGTCCTGCAAGGTGTGCAAAACAACATATTTCCCGCCGTTGACAATTTCCTGTGACGCCGTCGGAATTTTGCACACTGCGAAAACTCCCTGAGTGCCCTCCGTTCCCGAGATCCTTTCGCCCAGCTCATCGGGAATAACATATCGAGGAACACCGTCAGGCAAATCCAATGCTTCGCCGTATTTTCCCTCTCCGTTTTCCGCCTTTTTCAAAGCAGTACGGGTGAAAAAAACAAGGTGAAGCTCTGCATTTTCCTTTAGTGCATCGCAGACAAGTCTTGCGCCCTCAAGCAGGAACAGACCCTGTTCTCTGCGGGCTTTGCGGCTGTCGGAAAGCTTTCTGCAAAGCTTGATATTGGCGTTATCCTTTGATGAAATTTCCGTAAATTTAAGCATAAACACCTCAATAAAAGCAAAAAGCCAGAAGCAAGCGGCAATCTTTACCGCCGCCGTTTACTTCTGACTTTATTTTGTTTGATTAAAGAGCAGCCTTAGCCTTTTCGGTAAGAGCTGTGAAGCCTGCTGCATCGTTGATAGCGATCTCGGAGAGCATCTTTCTGTTGAGTGTAACTCCTGCCTTCTTAAGACCGTTCATAAATGTGGAATAGTTCATTCCGTTCATCTTGCAAGCCGCAGAAATTCTTGTGATCCAGAGCTTTCTGAAATCACGCTTCTTGAGTCTTCTGCCGATGTAAGCATAGTTGCCGGATTTCATTACGGCTTCCTTAGCCATCTTGAAATGCTTGCTCTTTGCGCCCCAGTAGCCCTTAGCAAGCTTTAAAGTTTTATTTCTTCTCTTTCGAGTCATCATTGCTCCCTTAACACGAGCCATAATCTTATACCTCCATTAATAAATTTTAGTTTAAAACATCACCCGTGTCGATTACTTGTAAGGGATCAGCTGCTTGATTACAGGTGCATTTGCAGAGCCGCAAACGCCTGCTGTTCTGGCGATTCTCTTTCTCTTGTGAGCCTTCTGAGTGAGTCTGTGTCTTTTGTTGGTCTTCTGGTATTTAACCTTGCCGGTGCCTGTGAGCTTGAAACGCTTCTTTGCGCCGGAATGAGTCTTCTGCTTTGGCATAATATATTCCTCCTTAATTTAAAGCGTACTGTTTGAGTCCGCCGTATTCGGGCGTACTCCGGTCAAAAGCTGTATGCTCTGTGCAAACGCAGATCATTTTCCCGACTTAGGAGAAATGAACATAACCAGGCTGCGTCCTTCCATTTTTGAGGGCTTATCAACAACGCCCGCCTCTGCACAAGCAACCTTGAATTTCTCCAGCAGTTCCTCTCCGAGATGGGGATGTGCGATAGCTCTTTTCCTGAACCTTACGGAAACCTTAAGCTTATCTCCCGATTTCAGGAACTTTATCGCCTGATTCACCTTTGTTTCAAAGTCATGTGTGTCGATAGTGGAGAACATTCTGATCTCCTTTATCTCAACGACCTTCTGGTTCTTCTTAGCTTCCTTTTCCCGCTTGCTCTGTTCAAAGCAATACTTTCCGTAATCCATAATGCGGCATACGGGCGGTTCTGCCTGCGGAGCGATCTTTACGAGGTCGAGATTCTTTTCATAAGCGATCTTCTGAGCCTCTTTTGAGGAAATGACACCCAGCTGAGTGCCGTCAACGTCGATGACACGGATCTCTTTGTCCCTGATCTCTTCGTTGATCTGCAGTTCTTTGTTGTTTGTACTGATGGCAAAGCACCTCCAAGCAAAATAAAAATGAGCGAAAACGCAGAAAGTTCTCACCCATACAAACACCGCCGCGGAACACATATAGCTATGCCCCACATTTCGGTAACTGTATTGACCGTATACATTTTAAACGATACGGTGAGAAGCGTTATGAACGTTCTGCTTTATTAACCTTTGACATTATACACCATTATATCTGATTTGTCAATAGGCGAGGAAAATTCATTTGTAAATTATTTATGAATAAAAACAATCGTTTCATAATGTCACGCAAAAATTTCGGAAAAAATTTTTCCGCATATGAATATCACTGAAAAATCTGTCAAAGCTAATGTCAGCGGCAAGGAACAGCCAACACAAGAAAGGAATGTTAATTTATGAAAAGTATTTTAAAGGGCAAGGTACTCTACATTTCAACGGCGGCAGTGCTGACAGCTGCGGCTGCGGCGGGATTTTTCGCATATAACAGTATGCAGCAGCCCGAAAACGAGCTCCCCGAGGTTCTCCACGGCGAAGCGGAGGTAGTGACCGAACCCGTGACCGCACCCGAACCCGCCATCACCGAAGCAGACGTTATCATTACAGGCATACCCGAAACGGAGGTGTCCGCAGCAGTAACCGTCCCCGAAGCGGAAAAGGAGATACTCCCCACAGAAGCCCCCTCCTACCAGCCTATGGTACGTCCCGTAAACGGTGAAATAATCGGCAGCTTTTCCAACGGCGAGCTGGTGAAATCCACCACTCTGAACGTCTGGAAGACCCACGACGGCGTTGACATCAGAGCAGATGCGGGCGCAACCGTAAAATCCATGAGCATTGGCACAGTCACCGAAGTCCGTGACGACCCCATGTGGGGTGTGTGCGTTGTTATCGACCACGGCAACGGCATTGAGGGGCACTACTACGGTCTTGACAAGACCGTTTCCGTCAAAACGGGAGATACCGTCAGCGCAGGCAGCGTTATCGGCGCAGTCGGCAGTGCAGAAGCGGAAATTGCCGAACCGTCCCACCTTCACTTCGGCGTTAAGCAAAACGGCAGCTGGATAGACCCTGCCTCCGTTGTTTCCTCCATCGGAAGCTGATTTTTCCGAAGCATATTGACCAACCGTTCCCCGAAATTTTTGGGGGACGGTTTTTTATTCCTCCTCGTCCTTGATTCGGAAGATAGAAGAGTTCAGCCCGCTGTACCTTACATATCCCGTGTCGGGTTCACGAATTTCATCGGCATACAAAACGCTGCCGTCCGACATTTCCATTACCATTGCAATGGTACGATGACTGTTTGACGGATTTTCCGAAAATGTCAGCAAACGTTTCCCGGGCAAATCCAGCGGAATTTCCGCTTGCAATATATATTTGCTTTCAATATTCCGAACGGTTTTGCTGTCAGTCGGAACAAGCCTTACCGACCAGTATTCATCAAGACCCGCACTGTAAAGCAGACCTACCTCATTCTTATCGTAATCCACAAGAATACAGTCGTGAATACAATCCTTAAAGCCGAAAATGCCGTCAAGATTATATTCCGCCATATCGTATTCTATCTTTTCCTCAGCTCTTTTCAGCATATTTTTTGCGGCATTTTTCTGAACGGCAGCACCTATCTCATATTCAAAATTGTTGACAAGTATCACGCCGATAATGACCAAAGCAATGCCTCCCGCAACGGGGAGAAATTTTTTAAACGGTATCTTCTTAATAACCCCTATTTTGCTCCTGATAAGGTAAATTATCTGATAAATAAGGCAGGCAGGCAAAATGGGTATATATATCATTGAAATGCACGCTCCCAGCGCACCGATGAGAAAACCGTCCCAGCCATAGTCCGTGTCAAAGCAAAAATCCACTCCGAAAACCGCACCGATAATGCCGCTTAAGATCACCAATCCATAAGGAATAAACGAAATTATCAGGATAATTTTTGCCGCTTTTTGTTTGTCCATTTTGTCACGCTCCGTTTATCTGTTTGTGTACCACTCCGTCAGCAGCTTTTCCGCTTTTTTTCCGTGAATGCCAAAGTCGGTGTCAAGGGCAATTTTTTCGGGCGGGAGCAGGAAGGTTTTCCAATCCCACCAGAAAAATCCCGCAAAATACGGCTCGTCCCACATAGCCTTTAATGCACTTTCATAGAAATTATACTGTTCGTCCTCGTCACGGGGATATTCTACGTGAACAAAATCCCACGGCATAACGGCGCAGCCCCTTGCATTTCGGCAGCCTATCTCCATAAAGATTATCTTTTTGCGGAATTTTTCGGCGATATATTCAAGCCCCTTTTTGTGATGCTCCCATTCTTTCAGCATTTCATCGGAGGACGCACCGCCCTCCTTCGCCACAGGATAATACGCCGATGTTCCTATATAATCCAGCGCATCGAACCACTTGACATTTTCCTCTTTACCGTGATTTGCATTGTAGACCAGCGGACCGTGATATATCTCGCGAACCCTTGCAATAAGCTCACGCCACTCCGCTTCCTTATGCTCCGTGCCTATCATTTCGCAGCCGATACAGAGCATTTCACAGCCCGTATATTCGGCAATTTCCGCATAGTGACAGATAAAAGCGGTGTAGCAGGAAAACCACTCGTTCCAGTAGCTGACAAGCTTTCCCGTCTTGTCGTAAACGGGAAATTCTCTTTCGGGGAAGGTTATATTTGCCCGCCATGTGCCGTCCTCGCAGTTGAGAATAGGCTTTAGGCAGACCTTCAAGCCGTTTTCTTTAAGCTGGGCAATGCCCCTTTCTATCTCACGGTCGGTATTGCACCATCTGTAATCAAAGCCGAAACGGGTGGAGGAAAATCTCTCCTGTGTCACCGCAAAGGCAAGACAAGCCCAGTTCCCGCCCATTGCCGCCATTGCCTTTATGGATTCTGCGGATTTTTCCGTTCCAAGCATTCCCTTGTGACTGTCCCAGCCGTAGGTATAGCCTTTTATTTCCATAGTGATCACCTCAAAAAAGCATTAATTTACTGCATTATACCATATTATTACTCAAAATGCAATCGTATTTGTAAATATTGTCAGAAATTCTCACTATACAATTGACTTAATGCTGAAATTGTGTTATACTTTTTTCAAGAATAACGTAAAAAGGGGGACTTTCAATTGAGCAATGCAACACTCAGCAGGATAATCAACAGCAACGAAGAAGATGCCAACAAAGCCGCTGCAAATGTTATGCTGATAACCTTTGCAATATTCACTGCTGTATATATACTTAACCTTGTGGGCGTTTTTGTCATAGATGAACCCGATATGACCATTGCATACTGCGTCAGCTCCGTTTTTCTGATACTGCCGACAATTCTGAATAAATATGTTCCGCTTTCTGCCAAATGGCTCAAATACCTGTATATAATTTTTTCGGAGCTTTTTCTTTTGATGGTAACCACAGTGCTTTCATATCACGTTGTGGTCATATACGCCTATCCGATAGCACTTGCCGGACTGTATTTTTCCAAAAAGCTTACAAACATTTCAACGCTGTGCACGCTTGCAGTAACAGTTGCGGGACAGCTGCTGGGATTTTTCCTTGACCTTCGTTTCGACCATAACTTTTACACATTGCAAAGACTTGTGGTTTATGGAATTATACCCAGAATTCTGACACTACTAAGCCTTGCCGCACTGTTAAGGCTGCTTACGGTCAGAACATCAAAGCTTCTCAGCGAAGATGCAGACAATTACGAGTCGCTTATTATGTACAATCAGGATATGATATACGGCTTCGCAACTCTGGTTGAAAGCCGTGACGAAAGCACAGGCGGACACATCAAAAGAACAAGCATATACGCCGAAATGCTTGCGGAGGAGCTTGGCAAAACAGAACGTTACAAGGACATTATCGATGATGAATTTATCGGCTGTATAGCAATGGTCGCCCCGCTTCACGATATAGGAAAAATATCCATTCCCGACAACATACTTTGTAAACCCGGAAGGCTCACACCGTCTGAATTTGCCATTATGAAAACCCACGCCGAAAAGGGCGGACAGATGGTTCGTGACACGTTTTCCCATATCGCAGACGAACGCTACAAAACAATGGCTTACGAGGTCGCCCGCTATCACCACGAAAAATGGAACGGCAAGGGCTATCCCGAAGGACTTTCGGGGGAAAAGATACCTCTTCCCGCCAGGATAATGGCTGTTGCGGACGTTTTTGATGCAGTTTCCGAAAAGCGCTGCTACCGTGACGCTATGCCCATTGAAGAATGTTTCCGTATCATCGAAAACGGTATGGGCACCGACTTTGACCCCGATGCTGCCGCCGCATTCCTCAGAATTCGTGACAAGATTACCGAAGAAAGAAACAAAAATCTCATTCAGCAGGAAACGTCACCCAAAAAGCTTGAGGTTGAGGACGTTCCCGATCTTATTTCCTTTGCTTCGGTAAGGCTAAGGCATTAAAACATTTTCGGCTTTCACAAGGAGTGAACCTTGTGAAAGCCGATTTTTATACTAAACACCAGTTAAATCACGGAGAAGAAATCGGCGTAAAAAAGTTGCGTATATGGTTTTTTGCGC
>CAMCRP010000099.1 GCA_945877315.1 uncultured Ruminococcus sp.
TTGTCTTTCTTTTTTGGTTCTGAGGTGTCTAGGCTGAATTTTGGGGAAACTTAAATTAGAATAACAGACGAAAAGGAGATAATATGGCAAATAACTAATTTTTACAATTATTTGCTAGACTTAATAAAGCATTAAGCAAAGCACAAATTAAAACAGATATAAAGGAAATTGAAAAACACCTTTTTATGTGAGAACGACAGGACGATTGAAGCAGCCCTATTTTTATACAATACTGATTGTAAGAAGAGCTTTTCAACTATGAAGGAAAGTATATCCCAAAAGCATATAAAAATATTTTCAGAAACCCCTTGACAAATTGGTTTACATATGTTAGACTATATGTATAGTCTACAAGCAATAAACCAACGAAGGGATATGATAATATGAATATTAAGCTAGGAGAAATTGAAGGAAAGTTCGTTGATCTTATCAGAGAAAATGAGGGTATTCCCTCGGGAGAGCTGGTAAAGATATGTGCGGAAGTGTTTGATTGGAAAAAATCAACCACTTACACAATGCTTCGCCGCCTGTGCGACAAGGGAATATGCGAAAACAAAGACGGTCACGTTTCCACTGTTATTTCCAAAGAAGAAATTGCTGCTATCAAGACGGACAAGCTTATTGAGGAGGACTTTGGCGGTTCTCTCCCTCGTTTCCTTGCCGCTTTTGCGGACAGAAAAAAGCTTTCCGAAAGCGAGATCGACGAAATTCAGCAGATGATTGACCGTTTCAGAGAGGACTAAGCTATGACAGATGTTTTTATAAGGGTCATAGAAATGAGCATTACCGCTTCTATTGTTATAGGCGTTGTCATGGTTATGCGGCTGCTTCTCCGCAAGGCTCCGAAGGTGTTTTCCTATGTGCTTTGGGCGGCGGCATTGTTCAGATTGCTGTGTCCTATCAGCTTTGAGCTGCCTTCTGCACCTATACCAAGCGTTGAGATACCATATAGTTCGGAGGTTATTGAGGGCAACGAAAATCAGTTTTTTATCACATATTACGA
This sequence comes from uncultured Ruminococcus sp., assembly GCA_945877315.1. Classification (GTDB taxonomy): domain Bacteria; phylum Bacillota; class Clostridia; order Oscillospirales; family Ruminococcaceae; genus UMGS1889. Next base: position 1,004 of record CAMCRP010000099.1, read on the forward strand.
TAAGGAAAATGCCCATGCTCCCGAGCTTTCCGCACCGCAGACAGAGGTGTCCCAACAGGTGACGGCTGTGTCTGAACCTGTTTCGGAAACGCCCGTGAAAAGGGAGATAAACTATATTGCCATTGTTTCATACATATGGGCACTTGCAGTTATTATAATGGCATTTCGTGGAGTTGCTTCGTGGGTCAAACTTTCACGTTCTCTCAGGTCTGCACAGAAAATGGGTGGAAATGTGTATGTATCTACCGCCATCTCCGACCCGTTTATTATGGGAATTGTCCGCCCTAAGATTTATCTTCCCACAGGGCTTAACTGTACGGAAAGCGACCTTATTATCAGACACGAAAAAGCTCATATGCACAGGGGAGATCATATTGCAAAGCTTGTGATGTATGCGGCTTTGTGCATACATTGCTTCAATCCTCTTGTATGGGTAATGTTCAGACTTTTTGAGCGTGATATGGAAATGTCCTGCGATGAAAAGGTAACTGCTAATATGACAAAGGAGCAGAAGGCAGATTATTCTCAGACACTTTTGAAAATATCCGCAAAGCCCACAGCGGCATTTACTGCATGCTTCGGTGAGAATGGAACAAAGCAGAGAATTAAGAATGTGCTGAGCTTTAAGAAGCCTGCTTTGTGGGTAGCGATCATTCTTACACTTGCGGCGGCAGCTGTTTCAGTGATACTGTGTGCAAACAGATACAAAGAGGATACTCAGATTGTCGGAGAATATGATACTATTCAGAGCACCGATGCATTCAGCGCAAAAATGAAGTTTATTTCCTCGGGCGAAAGCAATGATGAATATGCAATTGACTGTGTTATTACAAATCTGACATCAGATGAATTAGCGGTTGATCTTTCTCACTTTTTCAGCTTGTGTTACAGTTCAAATATAGTCAGTCCCGTGTCATTCGGTTCAACAGATGAATATACATTTGCACCGAATGAAAGCAAAAGCTTTGTATTTGATGTGCAAAAAGAATTAGTGGGTGATATTGACGATACCAAAGAAATAAACGGCTCCTGTGTTCTTGAAATAACGAACAGTGATAAATACGAATATTATAACGTTATGCGTATCGATCCGTATTTTATCGAAAATAATGGATTTCCCGAACTGTTTCAGACAATGGGAATAAACGGCAAACAAGCATATATGCGTCGAGCGGACTATTACGGTGAGCATAATGATGAATATGAAAGACACAGCGAAACAGTTACAGATGAAGAAAAGACTAAGCAATATCGTGAGCAGCTTTATCCCGAGTACGGAGAGGCAATAGAACAGTGTATCTTTGTTTGTGAATATTTTCTTGTTCCGCTTTATGATGAAACGGGCGAGAATGTTGTTGATTATTATCGCAGCGACTGCGGCGTTACGCCTATTCTGCCCGATGGTGAGGAGCTTGTTATTCTTGCATATGAAAACGGTGAAACGGAGATGTATCCGAAGCCTTTGCCTTCCGAATTGATGTCCGCTTGTGACAGCTATCTTACCTACTATTGGAGCTATATTACCCAAACAGGGGAACTTGACTCTAACAAATTCACCACGGATAAGGATATGGCAGAGCTTATTGAAGCGGTAAAGTCAAAGGCTGCTGATACTGTTTCTAGTGGAATTGATAAGGTGGAAGTGGAAATTGCTAATCGTAATGTTAATTACGGTACAACTGATGACACTACATGGGTATATATCGGAAGCTATACCGTAAATTGGCTCCGAAACGGCGAAATAACCAACACCCAAACGGGCTATAATGCATATTTTGAGTTCAAAGATACAGATGGCAGTCTTGATATGGTCTGTGAAATTGACCTATGGAGATGGCATAAAGAGCTTGGCATTGACCCTGAGCCTTATGAATTTCCTCTTGATATTGATGTTTCCGAGGCAGCAAAGAAAATATATGCAGCTCAGGGACATTTACAGGATATGGATATGATTTCAGAAATGGGTCTGCCCGATGTGATCGACAATTGTGAATCGTGGGATATGTTTTTCTTTTCAGATGTTTGGATAGATACAGAATCGCTGTTAAATACGGTAGAAATAGACGGCGTTCCCTATTATTCCGAATACAGGATCAAAGAGGATATGCCGCAGTTTATGCCAAATATTGAAAAGGTGTTGGGAGTTCAGCTTGAGCTTGCGGAGGGCTATTATAAATTCCCGTTCACAACTGTTGAAGAAGTCAAGAAAAACGCTCAAAGACTTTTTTCCGACAAATATATAGAAGCAGTCTTTAATAACTTTACGCAAATAAAGGAATATAACGGCTCTCTATATGCACAGCTTGGCGGAAGGGGAAATCCCGGAGGCTGGATAGCAAATGCGTATATTTACGACAGTTCTGACAGCTTCATTGACTTTTCGGCTACATTTGTTGACAGCTTTATCGGCACTTATTCCCGCAGATACAAAATGATAAAGGAGGACGGCAGTTGGAAGATCGATGAGATAGATTATATTGATTAGTGTCAACGGAGAACAAGGCGTTCAGGAAACTTTTTGAGTGCCTTGAGTATTCCCTCGTTGAAGGTTCTTCTTACGTTGATTTGAGTGATTTTCATAGTTGATATTCCTTTCTGCTAAATATTATGTGTACAGCCCTCGTTTTCGTATTGAAAACGAGGGCTGCAATGGATTTGCGTCACATTCGCTGAGTAATATTTAGTCTTCTGCGTTCATATCGTTATAGATCTTTTCGAGAGCAACATGTCTGTCGTATGCCGAAAGAATGATTCTGTCAAACTCAGCTCTTGTTTCGGCATCAATTGGATGAACGATGTCACGGAAAACTCCGTTTTCGTCCTTACGGCTGGGCATTGCTGCAAAGATCCTGTCATTGCCCTGTACGATCTTGATATCGTGTACGGCAAGACAGTTGTCGATAGTAATGGACACAATTGCTTTAAGATTGCCTGTGGAGAAGGTCTTTCGAATTCTTACATCGGAAATATTCATTATAAATTCCGCCTTTCATAAATTATTTCGGCTTTTCGGGAAATCATCAGTCGCTAGCATAACCATCATTTCCTTATTCACCTTTAAAAACAAACCGCGGCGTTCCTGAACGCCGTTATCTCAGGAAATGAAGAATTATTCAAGTACAGCACGTAAATGCTTACCTTGTTATTTTTTCAAACCCTTTAAAAACGAACCGAGCGGTGCCCCGGCACCGCTCTTATAACGATCAAAAAAGTCATATCGGCCTATACAGCACTGCAATACCTTTGTATCCGCGAACCTCCTTGTTCTGACCGACCTTGATATGTGTAGTCGGAATGATGTTCCATCTTTCGGCATTGTTATGAAGCCAGCTGCAGAATGTGTTCTGACTAAGAGCAGTCAACGCATTCCTGCGGCACCAATCCTGATATGCTGCATAAATATTATATGTGCTGTCACTATAATTACTTCTAAAGCATATATATGAGGTATCTCTGAGAAATTCGGGAATATTGCAGCTTTCCGACATTATATCGGCAGTATTCTGTCTGATTCTGTTGGAAAGAGTAAACTGATAATTGTTGCGGATAAGTCTCTGAAGTCCCTCAAACATCCACAGGAATATCTGATCCTTTTCAGCGATCAATTTATCTGCGAGAAATGGATCATCGATCCTGTTAGGATCCTTGGGCTTGGCATTCAAAATGATAAGACGGCGGGTAAGACCCTCAGATTTATCGTACAGGGACTTAGGAGAACCGTTGCCAAATCCAATAATACGGGAATAAAGTGTAGCCTGAAAGGACTGCTTTCCTTTTTCCTCAACATCAATGGGTGTTTCTGCTGTAACAAGATTTTTGATATTCTCCGTTGAAGACAGAGCTTTCATCGGAATATCATCATCTAATAAGACAAGCTTATTAATGAGATTGCTTTTGAAGAATTTATCGGTTTCAATACGGGTAAAGTTTGCCGTTATCATTGCCGCTTGAAAGATCACCTTCAAAACAACGCCTAAACGGGATTTTCCTTCTCCGCCGTTACCGATGATAAAAATCATTTTCTGTGCTCTATTGCAGGGGATAAGACAGTAACCCAGATACTCCTGCAGAGTGGGTATATCTTCGGGATAAAACAGATCATTCAGAAAAGCTGAGAAGAAAGGAGGTGCCTGGGAACTGTTCGGGGCGGATGGATCATAGGTTACATTAAGACGGTTGAAGCATATCTTCAGTTCGGGAATCCACGTTCCGTCCGTATAAAGAGTGCCATTTGCAAGATGAATTTCGTCTTCCCTAGGAGCAAAGCTGCTATCATCGCAGTAAACCTTGAGTGTTGCAAGCACACTTTTTGTAATTGCATCAATTCTCCTGGGAATATTCTGCATAATGACTTTTGAGATCATCATTGAAACATCGGCAGGGTTAACTTCTCCCATATAGTCATAAAATCTGTTTTGAGAATAGACCATGGGGTGATCTTTGGAAAACTCCTCGCAGAACAATACTTCATTGACATTCCCTTTTTCGTCTTTCCAGATAGGACAACTATTCATCCGCTGTCACCCCCTTTGTAAGCAAAGAGGGGAATCTTGTTAATGAGGTACGCTAATTTTTTGATAAACATAGCTGTAATTCCTTTCTGTCAAAATTTTTTGTCGGGTTTGGACAGTGCGTATTTACTGTCAAAAAGATGAAAAAAATCCGCAGCTGTCAGAAATAGCTTCAGACAACAGCGGATAATGGTGTTTAACAATAGTAAAAATAATGCATATAGAGAAATACCATCGTGTAAAAAGGAAACCATTATGCCCCACGGTGCTGTCAGTAGCTTGATGTAAGAAGGAAACATAAATTGAATCGTTTCCCTTGGTCAGTATTCTATCACTAAAAAAGATAAATGTCAATAGCTTTTTTCAATATTTTTTATATTCGGCAAAATATATAAAAATTTCATAATTATGGACCTTAGGTTAATTTGGCAATATATACGATTAAATAAGACTATATGTCGTAATTTTTCAAAAAAACCGTTTGTGCAATTTGACCAAAACCAGCCCATGGACACAGCTGTACGTGTATCGGACACACGGACGTTATGGAAAATGACGTGCAAATGGCTTAAATACGTCGTTTGTGCTTGAAAATGTTTAGTTCGGGACGTCCGGACGGCATATTTTGAATTTTCATGGATTTTTTTATTAGCTGCATAAGCATAATTATCATAGAAAGATCGAACCA
>CAMCRP010000100.1 GCA_945877315.1 uncultured Ruminococcus sp.
AGAACGGCAGCGGTAATTGTGTTTTTTCCCTCGTGAAGCAGCGGCGTAATATCAAACTCCGATGTACTGTGGGACACCTGCGAATATCCCGCAAATTCGCCGTTTACATAAAGATAAACGCAGCTGTCAACGCCCTCGAAAACAAGAATTTTATCAAGCCCATCGGGAACATATTCATAGCTTCTGCGGTAAATTCCCACGGGAATATCATCGGGAACAAAGGGCGGGTCAAATGGGATAGGATAGCACACATTTGTGTACTGCGGCTTGTCATAGCCGTGAAGCTGCCAGTTGGACGGAACGGGTATCTTTTTGTCAAAGGGGACGGAAAGAAAATCGTCCTCCATATCAATAATGCTGTTGTAATATTTGAACTCCCAATCGCCGTTTAAAAGCTCGAAACGGCTTGATTTTTCTCTGCCTTCAAAGGGGTTTTCGCCTGCTGCGAAGGGGATAAAATAGCAGTGCTTGTCAAGTGTATTAACGTGCAGCTGCTGTGGGTTTTCGTGAAAAATCATTCTGCTTTTGGGCGAACCGGGTGCTGCAATTTTAGAAATGTCCATGATCATTCTCCTTTGTGAATTATTTGGAAACCGAAAGCGGCTCTTTTTATCGGTTATCCGATTTGACCGATGATAACATAATTATAAACACTATTGACTTGTTCGTCAATAAATGATATTATCATTATATAACAATATGAATATGGAGATGATATTTTGTTTTTCTGCGATTACCCCATAATACGGGACGAAAAAGAGCTGCCCCTTTATCTTTTGAATATGGGACAGCACTACTGTCAGGACCATATCATCAGGACGGAGGGCTACCCCTATCCCCAGATACTTTATTGCACAAAGGGCAGCGGAACTCTGCTTCTGGACGGAGAAAAAATACATATCCCGCCCTGCACAGCCATCTTTCTGCCCGCCTATTATCCCCATGAATATTATCCCGAGGAGGACATCTGGGACATTCACTGGGTAGTGCCCGCAGGATATGCCGCAGAGGACATTCTAAAGCATTTCGGGCTTTCAAAGCCAAAGATATTTGAGCTTAACGAAGTAAAAACGGCGGAGCATATTTTCCGTAAAATGCACGAAGCTATCCGTGCGGACAGAGTTTTCGGAAACTATCGGGCATCGGGGTACTTGTACGATTTTCTCATTGAGATATATCGTCAGACAGCCTGCTCGGGAACGTCAGCAGCACCAAACACCGCATTGATGAAGGCTGTGGACCATATCAATTTCAGCTATGCTTCTCCTATTTCCATGGACGACCTTTGCTCGGTTTCGGGAGTTTCAAAGCAGTATCTCTGCCTGCTTTTCCGAAAGACCTTTAACTCCCGCCCTATGGAATATATCGCAAAATGCCGCATACAAAAGGCAAAGGAGCTGCTTACGGGCTCGGATATGACCATAGAGGAGATAGCCGAAGCAACAGGCTTCTGCACGTCAAGCTACTTCTGCAAGCTGTTCAAAAGATACGAAGGCATCACGCCAACACATTTCAAAAATACTTTTTAAGTTAGGGAATCACTGATTAAATCAACATTTTTTTCTTGTTGCCTGAGTGACGTATCTATGTGGGTGTTCCCCCGCCTTCGGCGGGAGAACACCCATTAATCAGCATTTCCTTAGGCATTAGCCTTCAAGATATTTTTCCGCCTCATAAACGCAGCAGGCACCGTCCGCAGCGGCGGTTATGACCTGACGAAGGGGCTTTGTGCGGACATCTCCCGCAGCAAAAATGCCCTTTGCGGAGGTCGCGCAGTCCTCCCCCGCCATAACATAGCCCTCGGGGGACAGCTCGGCAACACCCCGAAGCGGCTCACTGTTGGGAACAGTTCCCACAGCCACGAAAACACCGTCAACGGTCAGCCGTTCGGTATTTCCGTCATGGGAAAGCTCTATGCCGCCTACCTTTTTATCTCCGTAGATCTCGGTTGGAACGGCACTCATTACAGGTATGATATTTGCAATTTGTGACACCTTTTCCTGCAAGCTCTTGTTAGCACGGAAGCTGTCCCGCCTATGGATAAGATACACCTTCTCGGCAAGCTTGGACAGGAACACCGCCTCCCCCAAAGCCGTATCGCCGCCGCCAACTATGGCAACGGTCTTTCCCTTGTAAAAAGCACCGTCGCAGACAGCGCAGTAGGAAACTCCCCTTCCCGAGAATTCCTCCTCGCCCTTTACGCCCAGCCGCCTGTGAGATGCGCCCGCAGCGTAAATGACGGTTTTGGTGAGATAGCTTTCACCGTCCGACAGCTTTATTCGGTAATTTCCGTCCTCGGGGACTATCTCCGAAACGTCGCCCTCAACAAACTCCGTACCCATGCTTTCGGCGTGAGCACGGAATTTTTCGCCCAGATCAAAGCCATTTGTTGCGGGGAGCCCCAGATAGTTGTCCACACATTCGCTCTCGGCTATCTGACCCGTTCCCATAAACACCTTTTCTATCACAATAAATTTCATAGAAGCCCGTCCCGCATAAACAGCGGCAGAAAGTCCCGCAGGTCCGCTCCCGATAATAACAGTATCGTATAACATTTTATCAGTCCTTAAAAGCTATTTACAGCAGAATTTCAGCAAGAAGTCTGCCGCATACTGATATTTTACCACAAAATCGGTATAATATCAAGCCATTTTTCTGCAAAACTCACAAAAAAATGTCATTATTCTTATTGACATATAGGAAAAGCAATGCTATAATAATTTTAGTGTAGTTAATACTAAACACCCATTAATCATGGGAATCTCTCGGCGTAAAAACCCATAAACAAACTGTTTTCAACAGTTTTAAGCTTCTTTACGCCGATTTCTTCTCCGTGATTTAAATGGCGTTTAGTATAAGCTTTACTTTGTTAATGTGGGGTGTGTAAAAATGAAAAGCATAAAAACAAAAATACTTGTAGCAATGCTCCTGATGGGCGCAATGACCTCCTATCTTATCGGCTCTGTGGCAACTATGCTGAACTATCAGTCTTCAATGAATCTGCTGAACAAAACTCTTTCGGAAACCGCTTCGGAATCCGCAAGGCTTGTTGAATCGGAGCTGAGGTATTACGAAGCTGCCATTACCGAGATAGGCTGCATTTCCTCTCTGACAAATCAAAATCTCTCCGAGGAGATCAGAGCAAGCATTATAGATGAACGTATCGACAGATACGGTCTTTCGGGCTGCGGTCTGCTGGACGCTAACGGAAGAAACCTTGCCACAGGTGAGGACCTTTCGGGGGAAGAATTCTTCAAGGCGTCCGTAAAGGGCGAGGTTTTCTGCTCCGACTTTATCTTTGAAAGCAAGCTCACAGGCAAAAATGCAGTTGTCATCTCAGGTCCCGTTTGGCAGGACGGACGCAGCGGAACCACCATTGCAGGTGTTGCATACATAATCCCCTCCGATGGATTTCTGGACGAGCTTATGGCGGATATAACCGTAGGCGAAGGCGGAACTGCCTATCTGCTTGACTCCAAGGGCAACACTATCGCATACACAGACCGCTCCGCTGTGGGCGAAAACAATCAGGAAGCCGTCAAGAACGACCCATCTTTGAAGGACATTGCCACAGTCGAAGCAAAAATGATGGCAGGCGAAACAGGCTTTGATAAGTACTATTACAACGGCAATCTGGAAATGGTAGCATACGCTCCCGTCCCCGGAACTCCCGGCTGGAGCATCGGCATAAACATTGTCCGCAACGAATTTATGGGCGGCGTCTATGCTGCACTGTTTATCACCATGGGGCTTGTTTTCGGCACTGTTATCGTCATTATTATCGTATCTACTATATTCGCACGAAAAATAACCAAGCCTATCACCAACTGCACCGACCGTATTGTCAAGCTCTCTCAGGGCGATTTGACCACACCCGTTCCCGATATAAGCACTAAGGACGAAACCAAAGCTCTCAACGATGCCACAGCCACCGTTGTTGACGACCTTAACAATATTTTCGGGGATATTGAGCGTATCCTCAGCGAGATCTCAAGCGGCAATTTCGCCGTTGATGTGGAGCAGAACGCAGGCTATTATGTGGGGGATTACAAAAATCTTCTTGAATATACCAAGAATATCAAGGACAGCCTTGCAGATACCATGCAGCGGATAACAGTTGCCGCAGACGAGGTTTCCGTAGGCTCCGAACAGGTTTCCGACGGCGCACAGGCACTCTCTCAGGGCGCAACCGAGCAGGCTTCCTCCATCGAAGAGCTTGCTGCAACCATCGAAGTCATCGCAAAGCAGATCAAGGAAAACGCTCAGGACGCAGAAAACGCCAGCGATCAGACCAACGCAGCAGGCGTTCAGATGCAGTCCGCAAACGACATAATGGCAAACCTCACGGAAGCAATGAACAAAATAAGCATTTCCTCCGACGAGATAAAGAAGATCGTCGCAACTATCGAGGACATCGCATTCCAGACCAATATCCTTGCCCTTAACGCAGCCGTTGAGGCAGCAAGAGCGGGCGAAGCGGGCAAGGGCTTTGCAGTGGTTGCCGATGAAGTAAGAAATCTTGCAGGAAAATCCGCAGAAGCCGCCCAGAACACCACCGCACTTATCGGCGAAACGGTTGCCGCTATCGAAAACGGTACAGCCCTTGCCAAGTCCGTTGCCGAAAAGATGGGTGCTGTTGCAGAAGCAGCGGGCAAGGTCGCTCAGATAAACGACAAGATAAACACCGCTTCAAAGGACGCAGCCGATTCCATCTCGCAGATAACCATCGGCGTAGACCAGATCTCCGCAGTTGTTCAGATGAACTCCGCAACCGCCGAGGAATCCGCAGCAGCCTCCGAAGAGCTTTCGGGACAAGCAAATATGCTAAAAGACCTTATGTCCTCCTTCAAATTCGACAGACAATATTGAGCAGTGTGAAAAATTTAAAGTGAAAAGCTTATATTGAAAAGTGGAGAGTGGAAAGTGGAAAGTGGAGTTATTCCGTTTTCACTACTGCTCAGAGTATATTAAAAGCCGATATTTCTCAAAATGTGGGAAATATCGGCTTTTTTTATGATTATTTTGGAAAGCGGAAACTTCACTTTCCACTTTCCACTTTTCACTTTATGCTAAATGTAGTACTGCGCCTGTGCCTTGAACATCTCCGCATAGATACCGTCCTTCAGCCGAAGCAGCTGATCATGAGTGCCGTACTCCTTCACCGTTCCCTCGGAGAATACCGCTATCTTGTCACAAAACTTGCAGCTGGAAAGCCTGTGGGAGATGTAAACCGCCGTTTTTCCGCCCACCAGCTCGTCAAAACGCTTGTATATCTCATACTCCGCAACAGGGTCAAGTGCGGCAGTCGGCTCGTCCAGAATGACCACGGGAGCGTCCTTGTAAAGTGCCCTGGCAATGGCAAGCTTCTGCTGCTCGCCCCCCGAAAGCTCCACGCCCTCCTTGTCAAACTGCTTGAACATCATAGTGTCCCTGCCGTGCGGAAGTGACTTGATTTTCTCGGACAAGCCAACCTTTTCCATCAGACCGTCAACTGTTTCATCAGGCTCGTCATTTTCCAAAAGAACATTGTCCCGAACGGAAAACGCCAGCAGCCGAAAGTCCTGAAATACCACGGAAAACAGCTTCATATATTCCTCATAATCGTAGTCCCTGATGTTTATGCCGTCAAGGAGGATCTCACCCTCGGTAACATCGTACAAACGACACAGCAGCTTGATAAAGGTGGTCTTTCCCGCACCGTTCAGACCCACAACAGACAGACGCTCGCCGCTTCTCAGGGTAATGGAAGTGTTTTTCAGCACCTGCACGTCCGCCCCGGGATAGGTGAAGCTGACGTTTCTAAACTCAATGGTGTGACCGCCCTCGGGGTTTTCGATGCGTCTGTTCCCCTTTTCCATATAGGGCGGATAGTCC
>CAMCRP010000101.1 GCA_945877315.1 uncultured Ruminococcus sp.
TAAAATCACAGTACATCATATATGCCCCTTTCAATAATTATCCAATATACATTATAGCACAAAGCTATATCAAAATCAAGTGTCAGGAGGTCACAAAATGACAATATTCGATGAACTAAAAGAGCTTGTCGATGTGCCAACGGCAGCCCGAAGCTACGGTGTCGAGGTACAGCGAGGAAACATGGCACTTTGCCCGTTTCACAGGGAGCGTAATCCGTCCTGCAAGCTCTACACCGACCACTATTACTGCTTCGGCTGTCAGGCTCACGGCGATGTGATCAAGCTGGTGCAGGAGCTTTTAAGTCTCTCGGCTATCGAAGCTGTCAAGCAGATCAACAGCGATTTTGCCCTCGGTCTGGACGTTGACAAGCCACCCGATATGGAAAAGGTCAACAGGCTGCGCAGGGAGATCGCCGAGCGGAAAGCGAAAAAAGCAAGGATAGAGCAGATGTATGACACGCTTTATAAGTATTTCGCCCTGCTCGACAGATACAAGATACACTATGCCCCGAAAGCTCCCACTGATGATATTGACAGGCGGTATTTGTATGCCGTTCATCATATCGAATATGCGTGGTATCTGCTTGAAACCTTCAACCGCACTGATGCTGATGGGCAAGAAGAGATAAAACTGGAGGTAGACCAAATTGAACGAGAATACAAACGATGTGTCGAAGAATGGGGAGAATGGTGAGGTCATCGAGGAAACCGCTGCCGGCACACAGCAGGAGACCGTTACCGATACAACCACCGAAGAAGCTCCTGCACCCGAAGCTCCGCCAAAAAAGAAAAAAGAGCGTGAACTGCCCGACTGGATGCTCGATAAGACCACCGTGAACGAGCTGAAATTCTGCAAATACTTTGTGGAGAAACACCCCATGAAGTGCATTTCGGGCAGATTTTTTGACTATGACGGGCTTGTGGACGAACACGCCCTCGGCAACGAAGTCTACCGTATGCTTCGTCAGGGCGTATGGATCGGGCTTTCAAAAAAGGTGGTGCAGATCATGGAGGCACTCAGGCTCTATACATACAGCACACCGCTGACACCCGACCTTAATTATATCCATGTGCAGAACGGCAAGCTGGATCTCAAAGGGAACTTTTATCCCAACAGGGAGTTTTGCAATAATCGGCTGAACGTGTGGTATGACCCAAATATCCGAAACGGGGTATATTATCCCGAACAGTTTTTGGCATTCTTGTATGAGCTGTTGTACTCAGAAGATATAGTCACCTTGCAGGAATATCTCGGCTACTTGCTGATACCGTCCACCAAAGGTCAGAAGATGATGTTTCTGATAGGTCAGGGTGGCGAGGGGAAGTCTCGCATCGGCATCGTACTCCGTGAGATTTTCAGGGATAATATGCTTACGGGCAATATCCACCGAATCGAGACAGACCGTTTTTTCAGATACAATCTGAAAGACCGTCTGCTGATGATTGACGATGATATGCAGATGCAGGCACTCTCGTCCACAGGCTATCTCAAAAGCCTTGTGACCGCAGAAACGCCGATTGACGTTGAAGCTAAGGGAAAGCAATCAGAACAGGCATTGCTGTATACAAGGCTTTTATGTTTCGGCAACGGCAGTCCCAAAACGCTTTATGACAAGTCGAGGGGCTTTTCACGCCGAATGATAATACTCACCACGCAGACACCACCCGAAAGCAGAGTCAATAACCCGTATATCGCAGACCGCTTCATTTCGGAAAAGGAAAAGATTTTCTGCTGGATGTATGACGGACTGCTCAGACTGCTCGCTAACAATTACCGCTTTACGATCTCCGAGAGGGCAAGGCAGAATGTTATGGAAACTATGCAGGATAACTGCAATATCACGGAGTTTCTGGAAGATGCAGACAGAGTACAGTATGGTGAAACTCTCAAAGCGACCTCATCGGCTCTGTACGGGAGCTACTGCTCATGGTGCGAGGATAATGCCCTAACAGCCTTAAAGCGTGAGACATTTGTAAGCTGGCTGAAACAAAACGAAGAAATCTACAAAATAAAGTATTCTTATCATATTCAGCAGGGAAACAAAAGAGTGCGTGGCTTTGTCGGCATCGCTATTAAATATAGCACGACTGCCTTTTAAGGCGTGCGGGCGTGCAAACGGCGTAAATACGTCAAAAACGGCGTGCAGGACAGGCGTGCAGAATTGAAACGGCGTGCGAAAATTGCTGATGGCGTGCAGCCGCACGGGGCTTATGCACGCCAAAAACAACGTAAAATCGGGCTTTGCACGCCTGCACGCCATTATAGTCAGTCGCACCTATAATATGTATGTGCAAAATAAACCGGGGAATATCCCTTTTCAGTGTTACTATTGCGGCGCATCACCAGACTTGATGCAAAACTATTGACTTTTACCACTTTAAAGTGTAACATTGAAGATGAAGGGATATTCCGTGTCTCCCCGACAAGGGGAAGGAGGAACAATGTTAGACAGAATATCCCACACAAACACATCGGCTCTCGGTAATGGAGTAACGGAGCAGACACGATACGGACAAGCAGAATATTATTACGCAGTCAGCCGTGAGATACTTGCCGACCTCGTCAGCAAGAACCTTATTACAGAGGAACAGCGCAGAAAAATTGACGAGCTTGACCGTGACATGATCTTCTCCAATTATCCGTCTATCGAAGATTTTGGCTTAGGAGGTATCACAGATGCTTAAAATCCCCGAATTAGCAATGAACCGCAGTCGCAAGGTGACTACCGTTTGCAATGGTGAACGCCGTGAATGGTCTGATCGTGAGGAAGCACAACACTTCTTTCTTGAAGCGATGATGGCATCGGACGGTGAAGAGCATGACAGAAACGAGTGCATCTTCATTCAGTTGCAGAATGGTCTGACCTACTGCACAGACGAAGATTAGACGGAATTTGGTGCGGAACAGGCGGTAATGCTTGTTCCGTATTCAAAAATAACAGGTCATCTAAACCGTAAATATGTATCAAAAATGGAACAATAAAATCAGGAGCTGATGTTTATGAAAAAAATGACAGTGATCCCTGCCGTATCAAAATTACAGCAGGGGCGGATAAGAGTGGCTGCGTATTGCAGAGTATCTACCAGCCGTGACGATCAGGAGCATTCCTATGAAACACAGGTGCGTTATTTCACCAATCTGTACAGAGGTTCGGAGACCTCGGTGCTTGTCGGTGTATACGCAGATGAGGGCATTTCGGGAACGAGCCTGGACAAGCGTGTGGAGTTCCAAAGGCTCATGGAGGATTGCAGGGCAGGCAAGATCGACCGCATTGTTACAAAGTCTATCAGCCGTTTCGCCCGCAACACTAAGGACTGCCTGAAATCTATCCGTGAGCTGAAAGAGCTGGGCATCACCATTGCATTTGAAAAGGAAAATATCGACACGGCAAGGCTCTCGGACGAAATGATGATAACCGTCATGGGCGGTCTGGCACAGGAGGAATCGCAGTCCATTTCCAACAACGTCCGCTGGGGCATTCAGAAGAAAATGGCTAATGGTACGTTCGGGCATTGCCGTGTGCCTTATGGTTACACCAAAGAGAAGAAAACAGGCAACCTTGTCATTGACCCCGAAAAAGCCGAGGTTGTCCGCAGGATATTCGATATGTACATCAGCGGAATGGGAGCAAAGAAGATCGCCGTAACGCTGACCGAGGAGGGCATACCGTCCCCGACAGGCAAGGCGTGGAATCAGCGGACGGTGCTGAATATTCTTGAACAGGAGAAGTACATCGGTGATACCCTTTGGCAGAAAACCTACTCCAAATTTATGGGTGAGAAGTTCATTCCCAATTCGGGGCAAGTTCCGCAGTATTACATCGAGGGCAGCCACCCCGCAATTATCAGCAAGGAGAAATTCGCCATTGTCAGGGATATGCGGAAAGCGTCCACACCTCAGAAAAGCACCAAAGTCGAATCGCCGTTCCGTAAAAAGCTGATATGCGGAAAATGCGGTCATACATATGCACTGATACGCTCCAAAAAGCGTGATTCTTGGCAGTGTGGTTATCGGTACGATGTAGGCAGTCCGTGTGATAATATCGTTCTCTATGACGATGAATTGCAGACTGCATTTACTGCCTTGTGCGACAAGCTCCATACCCATAATGCAGAGATTTTGGCTAAGTGCTATGCACAGCTCACGGAGCTTCAAAGGCTTATGGAGTACGGTACGGCAGAGGGAGCAAATCAGCTCAAAAACCTTGCCGACCTCAAAGAGCAGAAACACAGGCTTGCCACGCTGTACCGCAAACGCTTTATCACTACCGAAAAGTATGACAGAGACGTCACGGAGATTGATATGCAGATCAGCAGACTGTCACGGAGCATGGAAAGGGCTAACGACAACAAGGATAAGACCATAGACGATATGGAGACCCTTGCGGAGCTTTTCAAGGACTATGACGGCACTCCCGAAAGCCTAAAGGAGATACTTGAAACGGCAGTCGAGCGCATCACAATTTCGGGCGATACGCTGACATTCAGGCTGTTATGCGGAGTGGAATTTACAGAAAGGATTGGTGAATATGGCAAGTAAAAAGACACCATACGGCTACATACTCGCAGAGGGGAAAATCGCAGTTGATGTTGAGGAAGCGGATATTATCCGCCGTATCTTTGACGAAAAGGCAAACGGCTTATCGGGCAGTAAGATCGGTGCAACGCTCTATGATGAACAGATAACATATTTCTCGGAGGACAAGAAGAAAGCTATCGACAAGGTCTACAGTATTCTCCGTGACGGGCGTTATTGCGGTACGGACGGTTATCCGCCTATCATTTCGGAGGACGTTTTCGGGGCTACAAATATCGGAAATACTGCTAAAAAAGCGAAAACTCCCGATACCTACACGGTGCTGAAAAAGCTGTCCTATTGTACCGTATGCGGGACGAATATGGTTCACTTCTCCGACAGATCGGGCTTCAAACGCTGGCGGTGTACAAAAAAAGGCTGTGCCAATTTTCAGCCGAGGATACCCGATGACCTCTTTGTGTCGGCGGTTCAGAGCATTATCAACGCTGTTGTCAGCAATCCCGATATGCTTGCAACAGATACGCCCCTGACCGTGTATGAACCTACTGATGAAATAAGGCAGGCTGAAAAAGAAATATCACGGCTTTGCACCGCTGCGCCTATCGAATATGAACAGATAAAGGCAAAAATGCTTGCATTGGCGGTCATGAAATATAATTCCTGCACATACAGCCGAGAGCCGTATATCACGCAGGAGCTTCAAGAAATAATTGCAGAACATGAGCCGTCCGAAACGATCAATAGGTCGCTTTTAACGCAGATCGTAAGCAGGATAACCGTTAATGAAAACAAGGTTATAGCTATCGAGTTCAGAAACGGTAAGCGTATTGCATACAAGGAGGAGAACAATGCCGAAGAATAACGATATGGCTTCAAATGTCACGATGATACCTGCCCTCTCGCCTGCCGAGCTGAAACAGTCAAAATACAAGCAGATTCGTGTGGCTGCATACTGCCGTGTATCCACCGACAGCGAGGAACAGGCGAACAGCTATCAGGTGCAGATCGAGTATTACACCAATCTGATAAACTCTAATCCCGAATGGACGCTTGCAGGCATATTCGCTGACGAGGGCATCAGCGGCACCCAGACCAAGAACCGCAAGCAGTTCAACAAAATGATACGCAAG
>CAMCRP010000102.1 GCA_945877315.1 uncultured Ruminococcus sp.
GAATAGCCCGATCGAATCGACCGCTATCAACCCTACTCTTTTTCTTCGGCACTTTTTCGGACTTAAGTTCTGACTTTCCAGAAGCCTTTCCCTTCTCCGATTTCTGAACGATAATAGGCTGTTCAACCTCCTCTTCATCATCAATCGGAAGAACATTTGCGTGAGTATCTTCAGAAATCGGAACAGCCGTAACCGATACCGCTCTATTCTCTGCCTGTTCGGATTTTTCCTCAACAGATACACCTTTCCCCATACTGATTTTAAAGGAATATTCCTCCCCTAAGCTTGTAAATTCCGAACGAACAGCAACACGTTCGTAGATTTCAAGCTGCTCCTTAAGCGCTTGCGGACCGTACGCATTTCCCAGCTTATATGACCTTGCCTTTAATTGATGATTGGGAAGCTTTGCGTCAGATGGAATTTCGGAAGTGTCCACAAGCTCATACACATAATGCTCGCCGCATTTTTTGCTGTATTTTTTGACTGTATTAACACCGAGGTCAGATAATTTCCGCAAAAAAGTTTCTTCGCTCGAACAGCTTTTCATTGCCTTCGACACACGTTCCCGAATATCATCTTTATAAGAATAAGCTGCCTTCTCACGCTTTGCACGTTCTGCCTGTGTAAGGTTTTCGCCGTTCTTATTGCCCTCGTCAAGATTAGTGTACCTGGCAGTAATTTCATCTGTCCAAGGCATAACATCGGGCTGATGATATTGATACTTGCGGCAGCCTTTTCCGTCGATCATCGAAACATCATTGATAAGAATATGGTTGTGGATACACCCACCCTTTCCGTCTGTCTGTGTGCATATCAACGCCTGCCTTCCGGGATAATGCTCTTCAACCAAAGCCTGTCCAACCTCGTTAGCCTTAAGTATATCTTCGGGATTGTTCGGATCAAATTCATTCTTTGAAAATGATTGAATTATACGAACGATCTGTACCTTGTGATTAACTCTTGCTCTTCTCCAATATCTATTCATCTGTTTCCCATAATCAATGCCGTTTTGCATTTTAATCGGGGTAACCATTTCGTTGCGTTTAGCAGCTCCGTTATGCCCTGTTCCACTCAGAGCATAAGCAATTGCAGCAGCACCGTTTTTTGTCCGTGTTATTCTTGTATAAGCCATATTACTTCCCCCATTTTCTCAGCTGCCGATTCAAAATCCGAAAGCAACTCATACAGCTCGTCCTTGTTAAAACAGGTCTGTTCTATTTCAGATTTTGCCTTGTCGTATTCATCTTTTGCTTCCAACATTCTGTCTGTAGCGACTGCTTCTCTCATAACCGAACGATATTTATTCTCCGCATTTTTAAGCTTCAACTCCTGATTGTAATTGATGCCGATACGCCTTACATTATTGAGAATATTTCTGCATAAATCGGAGATTTCCATTGAAACATTGAGAATATTTTCCCCCTGTTCTCTATCAATATATCTTATTGTTCCAAGATAATCACCGAGGTTTTTATCAATAACAAGCCTGATAACAGATGCTACGCTTTCACCATGCTGTTCTGCCAGCTCACGAAGCTCATTATATGTCTTTTCCGAAAGTCCAACGCTAAGACGATGGGATATTTCTTTGGGTGCATTTCTGCTCTTTTTGCTCATAATTTTGTCCTTCTTTCTGTCTGATTTTTTGTCTGTAACTACATCACTACTCTGCTGATGATAACCGATATTATCAACCGAACTATGCCTGCTTGCCAACGAAAAAATGAACCTATCACCGACACTTCCTACATCAAAAAACGCTGCACGCATATTAACAGATCTCAGCCAAAAACAGCAATCTCCCCAAATGCAAGCAAAGGCTTGTGGTGCACACACCCACAAGCCTAAGGGAAAGCAATATCTGCTTCCCCTTAGCTTGCGGGGGACAAAACGTCGCTTTGCTGTTTTTTCCCCTGCGACCCCTTTTTGCTGAAATCAAATGATTTCAGCGCCGCCTTCAACGTAATCGGAGGGCTTGCTCTGCTCGCTTTTACACTTACGCCTTGCAGCCTTTTCTGCCTTGCTTCTGCGCAATGCCGCAAGCCTTGTACTGCCGCAAAGTACCGTGTCGATAAGCGCATCAAACGCAGGCGAATTAATGATCTCGTCCATCACAATCTTCACCTCATCACCCGGCAAAGCGTTGATCTTTTCGCACAGACTCTTGTTTTTCACAACAAAGTCTGTAACACAGCTGAGCTTGTCACTCAATTCCGCTTTCGCAAGATCCCTTTCAAGGGCGTCTCTTTCCTTCTCCTTTTTAATAAGCTCCCTCTTGATCTCATTCTTTTTCTTCATAAAAATCACTCCTGTTCATATAGATTTGTTATCGGCGAACCGGATTCTTCCTTCCGGATTGAGCCAATTATATACCAAGCAAATCTTATTGTCAACCCGACTTGCAACTCGGTTTTTGTGACATGTTAACAACAGGAATCAATACAGATCGATGTATCTTTTCGTAACTTTTTTCAGCGTTTTTCGTATCTTGTTTTAACTTGGAAATATACATTTTCATACTCCGATTTTATTGTCATTTTTGCCAATTCGTTCTACCCTCCCAAAATTTTTTCTGAGAATATTAAACGGCATAGCCTACATTTTTCATGTAAGTTATGCCGTTATCTTTATAATATTTTCAGTCGGTATCTGCTAAGAGATCAGATAATTATATCATTCATCACAAACCGAAAATCATCAATACTCTTGTCAGTGTGCCAATGACCGCAAAGCCAGCGTTGATATGTCAGTTTTTCCTCAATTGTATCAAACCATTCTTCCGTGCTTCGGTCAACTGTTTTCTGATCAATGCTCGACATAAACGCTTCTGTGGGAATATATTTTAAGGGACAGGTATGTGTAAGCACCTGATCAATGTTCCAATTGCAGCTTTCAAGTACAGCTTCTACGTGTGTCTTGGTTTCTTCTGACGGCTGTTCATCGGCAAACCAATTGAATCCGTTTCTAAGACGATAATACTTATCAACAGAATATGCACCGCCGATCACAATTGATTTTCTTCCGTCAAGGTCATATATCTCCCCGTCATTTGCAAACAGTATGTTCGGATATTTCTCCTCATAAAATACAATTCCGCCGTTCCATGTTTTCGTTATATATGAAGGAATAGTTTCGGGACGCATTTCGTGATTTCCATGAATACAGAACACTGTCACCCCGACTTCGTTCAGCTTGAACTTTGTCTTTCTGTCGCCAGAATCATTTCCGTAATAATTAAAGCCTGCATCACCTAAAATCACAATTGTGTCATTGGCTGTTATCACAGATTTGCGAATTGCATTTGTGATCTTCGTTATTTTTCCGTGCGTGTCACCGGTATAGAAAATCATATGCTCCCCTTCTTTTGATGTGAATGAATTATTTATATTATCGCTTAATTTTATCCTAATGTCAAGACTGTTTAAAAGATTTATTTTCTGATTTCTTGATTACAAATTAAGAGTATTTTTGTTATCCAATAACATATAGCGGTGTCGGGGCCCCGCCGGTTTGTTTATAAAGGGTTTGAAATAATACAAAGAAAGTATCTATGTGCTGTATTTGAAAAGTTTTCATTCCCCGAGATGACGGCGTTTGGGAACGCCGCGGTTCGTTTTTAAAAGGCTAATGCAAGAGCTATCAGAAAGCTTTTTGTAATCCTTTTTATTCCTATGACCGGATAAACAGCAACAGGCTGCTGTCGGTTCGGTTTTAAAGGTGTTTAGGGAAACAACGGCAAAGCCGGCAGCTGTTAGTTCCTTGACAAACCAAATAATTTAAGAAAAGAGGAAATCCACAATGAAAATCACTGAAGTAAAGGTCAGAAAGACCTTCCCTGAAGGGAACCTTAAAGCAATCGTATCCATTACAATCGACAACTGTCTTGCTGTACACGATATTAAGATCGTGCAGGGCAATGACAGAGTGTTTGCAGCTATGCCCAGCCGCAAGGACGAGAACGGCGTTTTCCGTGACATTATTCACCCCATCGACCCCGAAACAAGAGATGAGTTTGACAGTATCATTCTTTCGGCATACGACAGGCATGTTGCTCTTGAAAAGATCTTTAATGATATGATCGCTGACGACTAAAGCATTTCTGATTATCATTCCGCAAAACCATTGCAGTCCTCGTTTTCTATTTGAGAACGAGGGCTGCACACATAATATTTAACATGAAAGGACAAACATTTTATGAAAATCACAAATATCAACGTAAGAAGAACATTCACCGAGGGTAAGCTCAAAGCTCTCATTTCTATTACCATTGACAACTGTCTTGCAATCCACGAGATCAAGATCATTCAGGGCGAAACAAGACTCTTTGTTGCTATGCCAAATCGAATGGACGCAAACGGCGTTTTCAGAGATATCGTTCACCCTATCGGTTCGGACGCAAGAAACGCTTTTGAGGAGCTTATCATTTCTGCTTACGAAAATCACATGAGGATTAAGGCTGAGTGTGAAACAGTTACTATATAAATTATACTTGACATTGAGCAGAACTATGAAACGTTTTTCTATGCTTATCATCTCGTTAATGCTCTTGTTAAAATTGCACAAATTACGAAAATGCAAATAATTATTTTTATCTCTGCATTTTCGTATTCTGACAATTGTTGCAAAAATTTTATGATCATATTTGAGAATAAAAAATTGTTCCATCGTCCCGAATCTGATTTCAGAAAACAGATTCACATTTGAGCAGTGCCAAAAATCCGAAAAAGCTATTGCAAAATATTTATTGTTGTGTTATACTGTGAGTGAAATCAGATATTCCACTTTGCATTCTGATTTCAGACATTTTTCAGGACAGCTATGGAGCAACATCATTCTAAATTTGATTATTTGCAAATCATAATGTCGAATAAGATTTTTGGAATTAATCTGCAGCTGTCTTGATACAAACACGTATTCGGACAGCTGCGGATTTTCTTGTTTATATGCGTTATGTTGCCGATATCCAACAGCAATAAATTATCATGAAACAAAGCAATGTTCGAAAATTAACTTAATTTTATGACAGAAAGGTGGTTCATCTATGACCGACATTATTAGAGAAACAAAAAACGAAACTACTACAGTTTCAACTAACCCCAACAAGATTAAAATGCTCAGTATCAAAGAGTGTCTTGAGCTTGTAGAAGGCTTGACGGAATACACTCTCCGTCAGCTGGTAATACAGAAAAAGGTGAAATGTATTCGTGCAGGCGAAGGCAAAAGAGGTAAGTTCCTTATTAACCTGGACTCTCTTCTGAGTTATATGGGCTATTCCGAAAATATGCAGTAAACCGCTCTGACCGCCATAATCTTACTTCTAAAGGTGTTTTATTATCTAAAACAGATATCATAGAATCTTAAGAGATTGGTGAATCAATTACCATTGTTTCTTAA
>CAMCRP010000103.1 GCA_945877315.1 uncultured Ruminococcus sp.
GCAATGAATATGGTAAACTATTAAAAGCCTTTGAATATATGAACGTGAAAAAGCCCGTATTTATCGCTAATACAGGCTTTTTCACGTTCATATGTCATAACATTATAAAAAATAGAGGATATACCTTTATTGCATATCCTCTGCCAAAATAACGTAAAATCGCCCTTTTCCCGTAAGCTCCTCTTGTTGTGGTGGGATTTCTTTTCGCAAACATAATTATAGAAAGACTTAACGTCCATTGAACGATATTCCATTGACTCAAAATTCATAGCGATGATCTGCTCATCGGATATTCCGCTTTCACGCAGATGACGTATCATCAGCTTCATAAGGCTGGATTTGCCACAGCGGCGTATTCCTGTTATTACCTTGACAGGCTCAGTATCTTGAAATGCAATCAGTTTTTTAAGATAAAAATCACGATTTTTCAAACTATGGATTTCATTAAACATTGCTTTCACGCTCCTTTATCTATATTATACTACAAACTTTTGGTATTATCAAGTTTTTAGCATTGATTTGCAAAAAGTTTTATTATTATATTCTATGCGGTGCTTTTGAAACCATTTCCAATAATAAAGAGCATACGGCGAAAACCGTATGCTAGTATGAAGCAGCAGAAATGTTTGCTAAAGTACCGACATATCATCAGCTACCTGTTTTTGATCTCAATTCTATCCAAAATCCCTTGAACGCTGACATTTTGATGGGTGAGATACATTCTTGCAACGTCCGCAATAAATTCGGCATCAGCTCCTGTTTTCTTCTGAATGATCTCGGCGGAATAACCTTTATCAACGCATTTCATTATCCTTTTTACAAGGGCGTAAACCTCTTTATCGGAAACTCTCTCCAAGGACGTTTTTCCGACAGATTTATCAAGAAAAGCAGCTTTGGCATGACCGTAATAGACAGCTTTAGGCTTATATGAAAGCAGAATTTCCCAGCTGTCGGCAATCTGTGTTCCTTTACGTGCCTCAAGCTCATACAGCGGATTCAAGTCACCCACAAACATAAAGCCTTCATCAAGATATAATGAAATGCTGTCATCGCTGTGACCGGGAGTATGAATTATCTCCCCCGCTATCCCTATTTCATTGAGGAAAATCCTGCTGTCGGAAATATTTACAAGCTTTACATTACTGTCATCAATGGGAATAAAATTCGAGCGTTTTTCTTTCATAAAAATTTGGTCTGCATTGTGAATGAAGTTCCGTTGAATATCCATAACAACGATCTGAACTCCTAAATCGGCTATTTCCTGTGCAATACCCATATGGTCGGGGTGAAAGTGTGAAATAAACAGGTATCCTATGTCCTGCACCTTTATTCCCTGCTTTTTGACAGCTTTGCAGAACAGCGGAAATGTTCCCGCCCAATCGGTATCGAACAGGATATATTTATCCTTCCCTTTGATAAGATAGGTGTTTGTTTTGGCGTATTTAAATTCGGTTATCATAGTTGCCTCCCCTGCTGCTTCATGCCTTTAATATATAGTGTATCATACCCGGTAAACTAAATCAAGAAGAATCTGTTGCAAAGATGATTTTTATTATTAGTTGTTCACCATCTAACAGAACAAACAAAATGAGTTCTCATATATCTACTTTTCCCGACTGCTGCAAAATAAGCACATCGGTTTCAGATAATGTGTAATAGAACCCTAAAAATCATTCGTAAAATGTGCAATTTACTATTGATATATCTAATAAAAAGTGGTATAATACTGTTTATAAGGAGCGTGATTATGTGAAACGAAACGCAATAGAACAGCTTTTAGCCTGGAAAAACAGTACTGACCGCAAGCCTCTTGTACTTAAAGGAGCAAGACAGGTAGGTAAGACCTGGCTTATGGAGGAATTCGGCAGGCTGTATTATGAAGATACTTTTTATTTCAACTTCGATGAAGAAGACGAATTAAAGTCTATCTTTGAAACGAACAAAAATCCTCATCGAATTATTGAATTACTTGGACTTATCAAAGGCAAAAAGATCCTTCCTAAAAAGCATTTGATTATTTTTGATGAAGTGCAGGAATGCTCTGAGGCTTTGAACTCTCTTAAATACTTCTGCGAAAAGGCAAACGAGTATCATATTATTTCAGCAGGAAGTTTGCTGGGCACTCTGCTTGCAAAACCTAAATCATATCCCGTGGGCAAGGTAACTCTTCTGAATATCAGTCCAATGACCTTTGATGAGTTTCTTGCTGCTACTGATGAAAGCTTGTATTCATATTATAACAGTATTGAAAAAGGACAGCAGATCGAGGAAATCTTTCATCAAAGGCTGCTTGACGCATATAATTATTATCTGATAATAGGCGGTATGCCTGAATGTGTGCAATCGTGGATCACACACAAAGACCCTGCAGAAATTTCCCGTATTCAACAGGAATTGATTGAATTATACGAAAATGACTTCTCCAAACACAATGGAAAAGTTAACAGCGGGCGTATTCTAATGGTATTCCGAAGCATTGTGACCCAACTATCCAAGGATAACGAGAAATTCGTTTACGGCTGTGTTCGTGAAGGGGCAAGAGCAAGGGAGTTTGAAGAGGCTATTGAGTGGCTGGCATCAGCAGGTATGGTTCTTCGTATATATAATGTAAGCAAGCCTGAGCATCCTCTCAAAGCATACGAGCAGTTAAATCACTTCAAGCTGTTTATGTTTGATGTGGGCTTAATGAAACACATGGCAGCAATCAGCAATGAGGCAATCCTGCTCAAATCAGATTACCAATTTAAAGGTGCATTGACAGAAAACTATGTGTTGCAGCAGATAAAATCGCTGTATGATACAGAGCCGAAATATTATGCTCCCACTGCCGCAAGTGAGATCGACTTTATCGTTCAGAACGGAATGGATATTATTCCGATCGAGGTCAAGTCGGGAGAAAGCGTAACCTCTGCAAGCTTTAAAAGCTATCTCAAGGAATACAAACCTGCAAAGGCTGTGCGTTTCTCTAAGCTTGGATATGAACATAATGACAGCTTTGTAAATATGCCGCTTTATCTTGCAAATAAAATGAATAAACTCATATAATACCAATAGCTATAAGCTAACGACAAAAATAATCTTACTTTGGGTGTAATTTGAGTTAGGTATATATTTCTACCCGCCTTCGGCGGGTAGAAATATATATGTCGTTTACTATAAAAACCTCTCCCCAACCGAAGGGGCGCCCCCTTTGTCAATTCGTTTATAGATAAGCGAAATGAACAAAGTTTGTCGCACGTTATCATTGATAACGTTGGTATCGGTAAAACTTCTATACCGATACCTCCCTAAATCGGGGAGAGATTTATTTTAGCCGTTAAACGGACGTACCTACGTGGTTTGATTAAGCCTTCATAGTTTAGTCAACAGCAACACTTATCCGTAAAAAATATCAAAGCAGAAATGCTGCATAAAGCGGTACAGAAATAACATCTTCCGTTTTTCCAAAATTCTTCTGTGAGAAACGAATAGCATAGTCCGGAGAATACTTCTGTTTGAACACACTCAGACTTCTTGAACGAACATGTTCACCCTTTTTGACCTCAATCGCATAGATCTTATCGTCCTTTTGCAAAACAAAATCAAGCTCTGCCTGTGAATTGGCTACTGTCCAATAATATAGCGGGTAACCCTTAGCAGCAAGCTGCTGGGCGATATAGTTCTCGGTCACTGCTCCCATAAAAATATTTGCTTCGCCTGTGATTATTGTGTTCACCGACATTTGAGATTTATTGACAAGCAGTCCCACGTCCGACATATATATCTTGAACGATGTCTGATCTGCATATACGGGCAGCGGCATTGTTCCCTGATCCACACGCTGACATTCAAGCGTAACACCTGCCTGTTTCAGCCATTCGAGTGAAGCTCCGAAAATTGTTGACGAACCGCCCTTCTGAACTACCTTGTACTGAAACTTCTTGTTATCCTTAGCAAGCTGTGCAGGGATAGAATTATAGCAGGCACGAATTTTTACGGCTTCGGAATTGCTTGCATATTTTGCCATATCGGCAGTATAGCTGTCGATGATGCTCCTTTGGACCAGTCCCGAATCAATATAGGAATTTGTTTTGACAAACACCTTGACCGCTTCGGGCATTCCTCCTACAATGAGATAGTCGTGATACAGACCGAGTGCTTTTTTGTGGAGTGCTTCATTCATAGGTGACATATTTTTATAGCAATCGGTTATCTCGTCGATAAGGGGGTCATTTCCCGTTGCCGTCAGAAATTCCTCAAAATCCAGAGGATAAAGCCGAAGGACATTTACCTTGCCGACGGGAAAAGAGGTCTGATTTCTGTTTATGGCAACACCAAGCAGACTTCCCGCAGCTGCAATATGATATTCGGGGGCTTCCTCGCAAAAATATTTTAACGAAGTTACAGCACGCTCGCAGGACTGTATTTCATCAAGGATAATAAGCGTTTCATCGGGCAGAATACGCTCGCCTGTTTCCGCTTCAAGGTATTTTATCAGCTTTGACGGAGATATATCATCATTGAACATTGAAGCGACTGTGCCGTTACTTTCAAGATTAACATAAACTGTATTTTTGTATTGCTCTTTGCCAAATTCACGGAGAATAAAGGTTTTTCCAACCTGTCTTGCTCCGTTGAGGATAAGCGGTTTTCTTGACGGTGAGTTCTTCCATTCTATAAGCTGCTGTGTTATCTTTCGCTTCACTATATCAGTCCTTTCGGGTATATTATGTGCTTTCTATGGGTATATTATACCATAATTCGATAGTTAAGTCAAGAAAAATATGATTTTACCATAACAAATCCGACTTATTGACAGATACTGTTCTTCTAAAAGAGGTTGAATAACAAATCAAAACAGCGTGTTCCCAATTGCAATATTATCAAACTATCTGCATCAGTTTTTTCTGCTTTGTGGACAAGTCCACAGAAAAAAATTCCGTGGACAAATCGTGGACAAACAAGCATTTTCCATCGAAAAGCACAAAAAATCTCTCCCCGACCGAAATCGGGGAGAGATTCATTATAGTCTATAAACGTCGTATCTACGTCGTTTGATTAAGCCTTCATAGCTTCCTCTACAGCAACCGCACAAGCAACAGTAGCACCAACCATAGGATTGTTGCCCATTCAGAAAATGACTTTTTCAGAGTTCTCTACAAAAACTATCTGTATCCGAAAAACGCCTATTCTACGTTGTTTCAGGCTATATTTGAATTTCTGATTATGCTTTTAACTTTCCCCAAAATCAACAATCCAATGTTGAAAAAACCACGCAGGCAAGG
>CAMCRP010000104.1 GCA_945877315.1 uncultured Ruminococcus sp.
TTATAAAGCATCATCTGGCGGAAATAATCGACACATTTACCGCCATGGGCTGTGATGTGCTTGCTCACCCCACTCAGGCGGTGCTGGACGCTAATGCTGTTGTTATGAGAGAAGCACCTAACAGCGACATTGTAGTTTGCAGCGGCGGTGACGGTACGCTTAACGAAACCATCAGGGGTATCTTATCTATTCCCGAGGAAAAACGTCCTCTTATGGGATATATCCCTGCGGGTACGGTAAATGATTTCGCGTCAAGTCTGCGGATACCGAAGTATATGCCCGCAGCGGTGAAGTGCATTGTAAACGGCGAGCCGAAGCAGCTGGACATCGGCGGCTTTAATGACCGATATTTCACCTATATTGCCGCATTCGGAGCATTTACGGACGTTGCATATATGACCTCCCAGCAGCTGAAAAATATCTTCGGAACACTTGCCTATATTATGGAGGGCGTAAAGCGTCTTGGAGAGATAAAGGGCTACAAAATGAAGATAGTCACCGATGATACAGAGATAGAGGACACTTTTATTTTCGGTATGATATCCAACTCCAAATCGGTGGGCGGATTAAAGCATTTGAGTGTTGATGATGTGCTTATGGACGACGGTGTTTATGAAGGATTTCTTATCAGAATGCCGCAGACCTTGATCGAATTGCAGCACACTATCAATTATCTGATACGCAAGGAGCTTGGTGCGCCCTGCTTCTACTGTTTCAAGACGAAAAATGCACGGTTTATTTCCGAAGAAGCCGTGCCCTGGACGCTGGACGGCGAGTTCGGCGGTGAGCACACGGACGTTTCCGTTACCGTAAATCATCGTGCAATAAAAATGCTTCTTGATCCCAACAGGGGAACGGAGCTGCTGTCCGATTCGGGTGAAATGTATATTACCGATGATGTTTTTGAGTATTCGGGTGAAGATTACGGCGAAGCCGAAAGCTGACAATTCAAATTAACAAAATAATCCTTGCCGAGCATAACGCCCGACAAGGATTTTGTTTTTTGAACGATTTTCTTTATTTAGAAACCGAGTATCTGACGGAAGCTGTCGGAGATCTTAGCTTCGAGAGCATCTGCTTCTGCCTTGGTTGCGCCTGTTGTGGTGTAGTAAGCCTTGATCTTAGGCTCAGTACCCGAGGGACGGATAATAACAGTTGCGCCGTTTTCCAGAACAAATCCCAGAACGTCCGATTTAGGCAGGGTAATAGCGGTCTTTTCACCTGTTGCGGTGTTTACGGTAACGCTTGCGATATAGTCGGAGAACTCAACTACCTTAAATCCGCCGATCTCCTTGGGAGTTTCCTCACGAAGCATCTTCATAAGCTCCTTCATGCGCTGCATACCTGTAACGCCTTCGCAGGTGAAACTCTTCTGAGTATGGGTGTAAACGCCGTACTTCTTGTACATATTCTCTCTTGCCTGAAGCAGAGAAATGCCCTTTGTTCTGTAATATGCAGCCATTTCGCAGATGAGCATAGATGCAACAACAGCGTCCTTATCTCTAACATAAGAGCCTGCCAGATAGCCGTAGCTTTCCTCAAATCCGAAGATGTAGCGGTTTTCCTCGCCCTTTGCCTCTAAGAACCCGATCTGTTCGCCGATAAACTTAAAGCCTGTGAGAACTTCAACTATCTTAACGCCGTAATCCTTGGCAATTGCCTTGGTAATATCGGTGGTAACTATGGTCTTTACTGCAATGGGGTTTTCGGGCATTGTGCCGAGCTTTGTTCTCTCAGCGCAGATGTATTCGAGAAGCAGTGCGCCGACTTCGTTTCCCGTGAACAGTACATAGCCGTTATCGGAGGGAACTGCGATACCAACACGGTCAGCGTCGGGGTCGGTAGCAAGCAGCAGGTCGGGCTTAACTTCCTCGCAAAGCTTTAGACCGAGCTCTAAAGCTTCCTTTATCTCGGGATTGGGGAAGGGGCAGGTGGTGAAGTTGCCGTTGGGATATTCCTGCTCGGGAACAACGGTAACATCGTTAATGCCTATCTTCTTCAGAATTGCTCTAACGGGCTTGTTTCCTGTACCGTTAAGAGGTGTGTAAACGACCTTCAGACCGCTTGAAGCGCACAGGTCGGTGTGGATACCCTGTTCGGATACCTTGTCGAGATACTTTTCGATAACAGCTTCGGAGATGAATTCGATCATTCCGTTTCCAAGACCTTCGTCAAAGGAAATAACCTTTGCGCCGCCGAACATATCAACAGCTTCTATCTTACCGAGAACGATCTCAGCAGCTTCAAGAGTAAGCTGGCAGCCGTCGGGACCGTAAACCTTATATCCGTTATACTTAGCAGGGTTGTGGCTTGCGGTGATAACGATACCTGCGCTGCAATTCAGCTCTCTGACAGCAAAGGAAAGCATAGGTGTGGGCATAAGCTCGGGATAGATGTAAACCTTAATGCCGTTTGCAGCCAGAACGGACGCTGCCTGCTTTGCAAAAACGTCGGACTTTATACGGCTGTCGTAAGCGATAGCCACGGAGGGCTTGTCAAAAGCCTCCTTAACATAATCCGCAAGGCCCTGTGTAGCACGTCTTACGGTGTAAATATTCATACGATAGCTGCCTGCACCGATAACGCCTCTCAGACCGCCTGTACCGAATTCAAGGTCACGGTAAAATCTGTCCTTAATAGCGTCGGCATCGTCTTTGATAGAATCAAGCTCAGCTTTCAAGTCGGGGTCGTCAACCGCCTTTTCGCACCAGAGGGAATAAAGCTCCATTTCGTTCATAAACAGTCACCTCATTAAATTTTATTCAGCGGAAAATCCGCATTCATACATATTATATCACAAAAATTGCAAATTGCAAAGGGTTTTTCTAACTTTTACAGTTTATACGCAATTTTCTTTTTGTAAATATTGATTTTGGTTGTATTTACCATAAAAAATGCCCCCGCTTCGTGCAATTTGAAGCAGGGGCATGGTGTTTGTATGAAATAATCAGCTGAAATACTTAACTCCGCTTTCAAAGATTTTCTGATCCTTTTCGCCCGAAACGTTCTTGCATACGTCTATGCCGATACGCTCGGAGTGTCCCATCTTACCGAGAACACGTCCGTCGGGAGAGGTGATACCCTCGATAGCTTCCATAGAAGTGTTGGGGTTGAAGCGAATGTCAAGAGTAGGTTCGCCGCTCATATCAACGTACTGAGTTGCTATCTGACCGTTTGCAGCAAGCTTTTCAATAAGCTCTGGAGATGCAACAAAGCGTCCCTCACCGTGGGAAATTGCAATTCTGTGAATGTCGCCTGTTTCGCAGCCTGCAAGCCAGGGAGATTTCACCGAGGAAATTCTTGTGTTTACCATCATAGACTGATGTCTGCCGATAGTATTGAAGGTCAGTGTGGGGGAATCGTCTGTCATTTCAACAATTCTTCCGTAGGGGACAAGACCCAGCTTGATAAGTGCCTGGAAACCGTTGCAGATACCCAGCATAAGACCATCTCTGTTATCCAGCAGATCGTGAACAGCGTCCTTGATACGAGGGTTGCGGAAGAATGCTGTAATGAATTTACCCGAACCGTCAGGCTCGTCACCGCCCGAGAAGCCGCCGGGGATCATGATTATCTGCGAATTCCTGATAGCCTTTTCAACATAGCTTACGCTGTCCTCAAGAGCGGAGGCGGACAGATTCTTGATAACTGCCACATCTGCCACTGCTCCCGCACGCTCGAACACTCTTGCGGTATCGTATTCGCAGTTTGTGCCGGGGAATACGGGGATAAGGACTCTGGGCTTTGCGACCTTGATCGAGGAGGTTTTCTTTTCCGCATACCCATAGGTGAACTTCTTAGCTTCTGTCTTGCCAACGTTGATATTGCAGGGGAATACGGGTTCAAGGCGATCCTCCCAAGCGGACTGAGCCTTGTTCATATCAACAACATAGTCGATGCAGTCGATAACGTAGCTGTCAATTGTTTCACCGATGACCTGTTCAACGGTGAATGGATCGCCGTTCAGCTCGACAACGAAGGAGCCGTAGTTGGAATAGAACAGCTTGCTGTCGTCCAGCTTCTTGTCAAAGCGGAAACCGATCTTGTTTCCGAGGGACATCTTTGCAACTGCTTCCGCAACGCCGCCGAATCCGACTGCCCAGACGGAAACAGCCTGTCCGTCAGTAATGAGCTTTTCGACCTTTTCAAAGCAGCTTCTTATGCTTGAGAATACGGGCAGCTTGTTTTCGTCGTATTCGGGGGTGATAAGAATGACCTTGTTTCCCGCCTTCTTAAATTCGCCCGACATTACTCTCTTTGAGGACGCTGTGGAAACCGCAAAGGAAACGAGAGTTGCGGGAACGTCTATATTTTCAAATGTACCTGACATGGAGTCCTTGCCGCCGATGGCACCGCAGCCAAGCTCAAGCTGTGCCTTGAATGCACCGAGAAGAGCAGCAAAGGGCTTGCCCCATCTGGAAGGATTGTTCTGAGTTCTTTCAAAATATTCCTGGAAGGTCAGCCAGCAGTTCTTGTAGCTGCCGCCTGCCGCAACGACCTTAGCAATAGATTCGATAACTGCCGCCATTGCTCCATGATAGGGGCTTCTGTCGGACAGATAGGGGTTAAAGCCCCATCCCATAATTGAGCAGGTGGTTGTTTCGCCCTTGAGAACGGGTATCTTTGCAGCCATAGCCTGAGTAGGTGTAAGCTGATATTTTCCGGCATAAGGCATAAGCACCGTGCCTGCGCCGATAGTGGAGTCGAAACGCTCAACAAGTCCCTTCTGAGAGCATACATTCAGATTGGACATAAGTGTGTACCAGCTGTCCTCACAGTCGGTGTAGGAGCGGAGCTGATTTGTTACGGGGAGCTGAACCATAACGTCTGTGTGTTTCTCTGCGCCGTTGGAGTTGAGAAATTCTCTGGAAAGGTCAACGATCACCTTGCCGTTCCACTGCATTTTAAGTCTGGGCTCTGCGGCTGCAACTGCAACTATCGTTGCTTCAAGGTTTTCCTTGCCTGCTTCTGTGATAAATTTTTCAGCATTTTCGGGAGCAACTACAACAGCCATTCTCTCCTGAGATTCGGAGATAGCAAGCTCTGTGCCGTCAAGACCGTCGTATTTCTTGGGTACCTTGTTCAGGTCGATAACAAGACCGTCTGTAAGCTCGCCGATAGCGACGGAAACGCCGCCTGCACCGAAGTC
>CAMCRP010000105.1 GCA_945877315.1 uncultured Ruminococcus sp.
ACATGGGATGAAGGTTATTGCACCTTATTCGGGGAGGTCTGCGTGGTAAGCTCCCGACAAGAGGTACAAGAATAGTACCACAGGAGTAACCTATATCGCAAGGTATAATTGAACACGCAGAAGTCAGTTCTGCCCATAGTCCCGAAGAAACTATCGAAAGATAGCGGAGGAAAGGGGCAGACGGTTGCTGAATCAGAAAGCAGAGAAAGAGATGATTTGTAATGATAGCTGCCAATTTCGAAAGGAAACTGCCTGATTGAGAAAGAGTGGAACTCAAATCAATAGATTAGGAGTGCTTAGCAAACCATTTTAGACGGCATATGAATAATCATACTGATTTACAACCGAACCGTTGCTTGCGGGACCGCATGAGCGGTGGTGTGAGAGGACGAGGGTTAGCCACCCTCTCCTACTCGATTTGTATCCATATCCTCGTGCAGCTGCTCCGCCAAATCCCTCAAATCCTGTTCCCACTCAATAAGCTGAGCCGAAAAAGCTCTGACCTCAGACATAGGACTGTCATCGGACAGTCCTCTTTTCATTGTAAGAGCCTTTTCTTTCAGCTCATTGAAAAGAACATTGTACTGTTCAAGAGCTTCGGGAGAACGCTTGAGCTTGCGTTTCTGGTTGTTGGTGTTGTTGTAGAACTGAGTATATAGGCACTGCACATCGCTTTCGGCGTTCTTTATGCGATTTTCCTTTGTCCCTTCCCGTTTGTGAACATTTCGACACTCCTGACTGCAAAAGTCGGAATTGTTGGTTTTGTCTTTGATGATGAGTTTTCCGCAGATAGTACAGTTTGAAACTATGCGGTTAAGATACTTTATAAATCTTTAAGCATATCAGCAAAATCCTCGAGATTATATGCTCCATCAATAGAGTTTTGGTCGAAGGTCATAAAATAGCGGTATTTTCTACCAGCTTGAGCAGCCCAAGTCTGACCGAGTTTAAGTTTCCTTCTGCTGTCACCATTGTCACGGTCATCGCCTTTGGCTTCAACAATAACAATCTTACCAGACTTCATCATAATGATAAAATCGGGATAGTGATTGATAAAGCCATTGATATGAAAGCCTTTTTTCTCAATAATCCTATGCCACCAAAGAACTCCCTCACAGCCAGCTATCACATCAAGAGTGCGCCGTTCAAAGCCATTCATCTTGTCCCATTCGGCTTCATACAGCGATTTCGGCACTTTGTCCGTTGATTCCGACGGGGTTATCATCGGAGGGAAAACGTAGGTTTCATCGGTAAATATGCGGTCACGTTCAATAAGTTCATAGAATCGTGCTTGCATATATGCCGACCTTAATTCCGCAATCTTTTCTTTTATGCGAGAAGCATAGGTGATATATGATGTTTCAAGAGCTGAAAGCTCATCATCAGTCATATTTGCTACTATACGGTGAACATAAGCTTCGACTTCCGCTGTGCTGAAAGCGTTGTCACGGTTTATCTCGTGGCATATATTTTTTGTGCAGCTTTCAATCTTTTCTTCAGGAGCCATTTTTGCGAACAGCTTACGCAGGTATTCATCTTCAAGGGTTGACAGCTTTTTATACTTTGGTACAGCTTCACCCTGTTTTTCTACATCAATTTCAAACATTTCGCCCGTGGAAAGACTAAAATTAACAGAAGCGTCCTGCTCGCTTAGTGAGAAATCTTTCATAAGGCTTTCTTTTGTCAGCAAAACAGTATTGCCGCCGAAAAGGTCGGGGACAGTTTCAATGCAGAATTGCGGTATTTTCAGCGTCTTTATTTGCTCTGCAAATTGTTCCTGAATACGATATTGATTTAGCATATCTCCAAGTTCACCGCCTACCCATATGCTTTCTTCTTTCGTTTCTTCTTCATATTGTTCAGCTGTTTCTTCTGCCTGTGAAATCATCACCTCAACAGACGGAGGAGCTGTTTTTACTGTTTCCGAATATGGTATAGGTTCGGCAGGAGTGTGAATATCAGAGAAGTCATCTTCTGTTACCGTTTCGGGAGTGAGTTCAATTGTGGTCTGCTCCGGTTTAGTTTCGGGAACAGGCGGTTGCTGTTCTGAAACAGGGAGCACATCTCCAATACGATAATCCTTGCGTGAAAAACCCGCACTGTTAAGTCCTGCAACAATGCTGTCGAGTGTTTCGTGGAATGCATTGGAGCAAGTTAGAACAAAAGAGCTGTTCAGCAACTTTGCCTTGTGCTTTCGGGCATACGGCTGACGGAGTATTCTGCCGAGTATCTGCTCAACATCGACCTTTGAGGTCTTGTTGGCAAGGCTTGCGAGAATATAGGCAAACGGACAGTCCCAACCCTCCTTCAGCGCATTGACAGTAATAATGTACCGTATCGGACAATCTCGCTTCATCAAATCAATTTTTGCGAGGTCGTTGAGCTTTGATGTCTTGATTGCAATTTGATTTTCGGGAATACCACGTCCGAGAAGTATCTCTTTTACCTTGTCAAATGTGTCATTGTCATTGCTGTTTTTCGGCTGTGCCTGAAACAATACTATCGGACGGATATACCTTCCGGTGAGTTCTTCCTCTTCAATAGCCTGTTTTTCAAGTATTCCACGAAGATGAATTGCATCGTCAATTACACTGTCCCTTGATGTTCGGTTATAGACTATAACAGGGAGCTTGACCATATTCTCCTTTTTGAGCTTTCGGGCGTCAACATACGAAATAATATTGCTGTTCTTGCGAGGTGTTGCCGTAAGGTCAAGCACAAAAGACGGATTGAGGTTATTCAGCATTTCCACGCTTAAATCGGAACCTGCATTATGACTTTCATCAACGATTACCACAGGCGATAGATGACGGAGGGCTTGTATCAATGCGGTATCGGGCGTATTTGCCAGCAATTCCGACTCATCCTTGAAATAATCGGCAAAACTTTTGAGATTACCGTTTTCCTGATAAACTTTGCGAACATCTTTCTTTTGGCTGTCGATACGCAAGGAGCCGTAGCTCAAAATGCAGACGGTTAGCTGTTCGTGAACGGTATCGGGAGTAAAATTCTGCCCGTTTAAGAGCATTTCCTTTGTGAAAACGCCAACTCTGCCGCTGAAATCCGCATTTAGCTTTTGCGTGTAAGGGTGGTCGGGATTCATCAGATTTGTTGTAGTCTGTGCCAATATCGGGTCGGACGGCACTAGCCAGACTACCACTTTTGGTTTATCGGACGGCAGTTCGTCAAAAATACGGCGGACAGCCGCACAAGCCATAAAAGTCTTGCCACCGCCTGTCGGAACTTTCATACAAATATGCGGTACGTCCTTGATACTGTTGCGGTAAGCGGGGACACCGCCAAATCCTACTGCTATATCCTTGTCATTCCAATATTTCTGCCACGCCTTGAAAAGGTCGCCTGTTTCGTTCAGTGCAGACAGATATTTGGATAAATCGTCAATTACCTCACGCTGATAATTATTTAAGTTCATAGTCTGCACCTCACATTCTTGTAATATCACGAGGGATTTTCTTGAAAGTAATATGCAGTTTTTCAAGCTCCTCGTCGCTCAATATGCACTTATCGGCATAAATCACATAGCTGTCAGCCTTTGTCTTGATCGTATGCAGGAAATCCCTGTCAAGCGTTGTGACCTCGTTTTTGTCATAGTAGAAATAGTAAGCCGTGCCGTAATTCTCACCGAGAAAATACGGCTCGTCAGCTTTGTCGGTCACAGCCTGCTTTGTTTCGGTGAAATAGACGTATTCACGAATTTTCGCAAGCGGAACATTTTCATTGAGATATTCGCCGTTAAGGAGCGTTTCGCCTAACTCGTAGAACGCAAAGCCGCCCCCTGTGCCGGGGGTTGCTTTTTTACCCTCGCCATAGCCGTCAATTACACGCTTTACACGCTCGGCGGTTATGCTGTCGGCATAGTCCATCATTTCAATAAGGATAAATTTGCGATTGCCGCCGTCTTGCTTGTTCATATTCAGGACAGCGTGAGCGGTTGTGCCGGAGCCTGCAAAGCTGTCGAGGATAATGGAATCTTTGTCAGCTGCAATTTGAAGGATACGCTCTATTAGTCTTGTTGGTTTAGGAGTATCAAATGGAGCTTTGCCGTCAAATAATAATGCAACCTCATTCTTTGCTTCTCCTGTATGTCCTGTATCAGAATGCAACCAAAGATTTGTTGGTACTCGACCAGTGCTTACCTCTAAATACTGTTTTCTTCTTAGGCCGCCCTTTCCTTTGTTAGTAAAATACAAAAGCGGCCAAGAATATTTCTTTTCCAACCCCAAGTCATATTTAGCCTTAACCTTAGCTCTCGCTTCTTCACTTGAATCAACCATAATTATAGCACAGATTTCCTGTGGGGTTTTTTCAGCATTATTACATATTTCAAATCTCTTATCATAATCATGAATATCTACTAACTGATACTCAGCCCATTCCTGCATCTGTTCAAGCATTTGCGGTTGTCCGAAAGACCAGCATCGTCCAATAGGTGGGTAAAGCAATTCTCCTGTTATAGGGTGCTGAATAGCATATACCATTCCAGTATGTGTAGCTGCGCCTGGTGCATTAACGGTTACAGATGACCACGGTCGTGAGTCTCCGTCAATAGCTTCATAGCTTGAATTCATATCTTCCGTTCTTTCAAGTTTATACGGACTCCATTCTTCGGATTTACTGTAAACCAAAATATGCTCTATTTCAGCCATTATACCTTTTGAGTCATTACGCTTTGAATATGTACGTTGCCACCCGATGTTGGCTACAAAACACGATGAACCAAATATCTCATCACAAATCATCTTCAGATTGTAAAGCTCATTATCATCAATGGATATGAAGATAACTCCATCCTTTGCAAGCAGCTTATGCAGCAGCTTAAGCCGAGGATACATCATACAAAGCCACTTGTCGTGACGTGACAAGTCCTCTCCTTCGCTGCCAACCACCTTTCCGAGCCATTCTTTGATACGGGGATCGTTGACATTATCGTTATATTTCCACCCCTCGTTGCCGGTATTGTAGGGGGGATCTATGTAGATACAGCGAATCTTA
>CAMCRP010000106.1 GCA_945877315.1 uncultured Ruminococcus sp.
ACCCTCATCAACAGCGTGACCTCTTATGTCAAGCTCCAGAGAAGAACGCCTTTCTATCTTGCTTGTAACGCCCTGCTTGGAAACGCCCTTTGGCTTCGGCTGAGATTTAGTCTGTTCCTCTACTAAACGCAGCCTGTTCACCGCAACCTTTGTTTTCATTACGCCATATTGAACGAAAACATTTCCCGATGAATCGGGGTCACCTGCCAGAATTCCCTTTTTGTCAATATCCACAATAAGCACATGGTCACCCCTTTTAAGCGGTCTGGGCAGCTTATAGGTGTCATTTGACTTCTTGTGAACGGGATTGGCTTCGTTGTACATCTTATCAATGGTGCTTTTGCTCATAGACTTTGCGCCCGATACCATTCCGCTGAATTCTGCGCTGTTCTTCTTTTTCTTTATCTCGTTCAGCTCGTCCATAAGAATATCCGACTGCATACGGCAGTTCTCGACGATACGCATCGCCTGAACTCTCGCCTTTTCAAACTCGCTTTCCTTGGACGCTTCAAACGCTTCCTTTTCCGCATTCAGCTCGGCAAGAGCCTTTTCGTTTTCACGGCGCAGTTTTTCGGCTTCGGACTTCTGTGCTTCAAGCTCAATTCTTGTCTTTTCAAGATTTTCAATGACCTTTTCAAAACGAGCATTTTCGGTGCTGACAAGCTCCCTTGCATTTTTGATTATTTCGGCGGGAACACCCAGCTTTTCGGAAATGGAAAACGCATTTGATTTACCCGGAGTACCCGCAATTATTCGATATGTTGGACGAAGCGTTTCCGTGTCAAACTCGCAGGACGCATTCTGAACGCCCTCCTGCTCAACAGCATAAAGCTTCAGCTCCTGATAATGCGTAGTTACCATAATATCGCTGCCTCTGCGCTTCATCTCTTCAATAAGCGAAACCGCCAGCGCAGCACCCTCAACAGGGTCTGTTCCCGAACCCAGCTCGTCCAGCAGAATAAGTGACTTATCGTCCGCAAGCTTTAATATCTCCACAACCTCGTGAATATGCGACGAGAATGTCGATAAACTTTCCTCAATAGACTGCTGATCTCCGATATCAACAAGAATATGCCTGAAAACCGAAAGACGGCTGTCGGACGCCGGGATAAGCATTCCGCACTCCGCCATAGCAGTCAGCAGACCGACTGTTTTCAGCGCAACAGTCTTACCGCCCGTGTTGGGACCCGTTATGATAATAGCCTTGTATTCCCCGCCAAGAGAAATGTCAACAGGCACTACCCTGCTCTTGTCAACAAGCGGGTGCCTAGCCTTTTTCAGTTCGATAACGCCGTCGTCGGAAATTTCGGGGATAGAACCGTTCATTTTAGCCGCAAGATTTGCCTTTGCAAAATAGAGATTTATCTCCGCACAGGTTTCATAATCGGAGGTGAGAGTTTCCGCCATATAAGCACATTCGGAGGATAGCTCGGCAATTATCCGCTCAATCTCCTCCTGCTCTCTTGCCTCTAAAATTCTGATGTCATTATTCGCCTCAACAACAGACATAGGCTCAATAAACAGCGTGGAACCCGTCGCAGAAGCACTGTGCACAAGCCCGGGGATCTTTCCCTTATGCTCTGCCTTAACGGGCAGCACAAATCTTCCGTCCCTGAGAGTGACAATGGATTCCTGCAAGCTTTTCTGAACCTCGGAGGATTTAACAAGCTTGTCCAGGCTTTCTCTTATCTTAATGCCCGCCTGAGCGATCTTTCGCCTGATAGAAGCAAGCTCGCTGCTGGCTGTATCTGCGATCTCGTCCTCGGACAAAATCGACTCATAAATTCTCGTTTCCAGCTGCTTGTTGGGACACAGACTTTCAAACAGATAGCCTATGGAGTTCTCCAATTCTTCATCAATGCACTGATGATTCCACTCGGTCAGAACACGTATCTGCTTTAGCATCTGCGCAATTGAAAGCAGTTCCTTCAAAGAAAGGGACGCTCCCGATTTTGCCCGTGAAACAGAATTCCTTATATCCTTGAAATTATAAAAGGACGGTGTTCCGAATTTTGCGGACAGATTTAAACAATCGTTTGTCTTTTTCAGCTCTGAACGGACATATTCCAAATCGCAGGAAGGTTCGAGAGCCAAAGCCATTTCCTTAGTTCTTTCGTTGGAGCACTCCGCCGAAAGCATTTCAAGGATCTTATGTAGTTCAAGTGATCTATAATATTTGTTCATTAGTTTGTACCTCAAAAGTCAAAGCGTGTGATAATAATCAAGGCATGGAAAATTCTTATCGGGAATATGCTCGATAAAATATCTCTCGGCTATGGGACTCAGCTGCTTCTGAACCTTTTCCGAAATACGAAAGCTAAACACCCTTTTCAAATCACACAAAACGATAAATCTTATAGTATGGAGAAGTACGGGGCTGACACGAACGTTATAATCGTTCTCCTCCCCGTCAAAATGTGCACTGCAAAAAACCTTACCCTCTTTTATCAGCAGGAACATATCATCTCCGTCAAATTTATAACACTCGTTGCAGCCTATAACATTGGGGATATATCCCGTGTCCGCCATAAACCGCAGCTCAAAAATACTTTTTATCAGGTCGCAGTCAGCATTTTCCATACACAGAAAATGCAGCGAATTCAGCATAAGCCTGGATATATCATACGCCGTCTGATTGGCAGTTCCCGTGTATCTGCAAATATCCGCAAGATAACAGGCAAGTGTGTACTTTTTCAAATCGTTTCGCAGCTCGTAAAATATCCGTATTACCTTGCTGCTGTCCAGATAGTACCTGCCCTTTTGTATCCTAATGCAGAATTTTGAATATGCAAAAAGCTGAGTAGCCGCCGCATTGCTGCCTGTAATTTTCATACCGCCGTGAACGGAAATATTTATCGCTCCGTATTCGGGGGAAAGAATGTCAATAGAACGGTCGGCCTCGCCCTGTATCCGACTGTAAATGACCAAACCGGTCGTATTGATTATCAACGACATATTTACTGCTCCTGTTTGCTCACATCAGCAGAGTGCTCCGTTTTCTTATAGTCGAGATAGTCCGATACAGAGCCGCTTCTGCTGAATTTCTGCCATTTTACATCGACCTCGGGATTATCCATAATTCAAGTTCTCCTTTGCAAGAAACCTGTTTGTATTATCCCCGAAAGCCGTTTTTATTATTAGCGGGAAATATTTGAAAGACCGAAATTGCGGATAAGACCTTCCTTGTTCCGCCAGTCCTCCTTGACCTTTACCCAGCACTGGAGATTGACCTTGATACGGAAAAAGCCTTCCAGCTCCGCCCGTGCCATTTCACCGATTTTTCTGAGCATAGCTCCGCCCTTGCCGATTATCATACCCTTGTGAGAATCCCTCTCGCAGTAGATAACGGCGGAAATATCCAGAATATCCTCCCCGCTTCTGTCGGTACGCTCGCTCATTTCCTCGACGGAAACCGCAACGCCGTGGGGCACCTCGTCCCGCATAAGCCTGAGTATCTGCTCCCTGACCATTTCCGCAGCAATTACCCGCTCGGGCTGGTCGGTAAACTTTTCATCGGGGAAATAGTGCGGTCCCTCGGTGGCATATTTTGCAGCCGTCTGCTTGACAATGTCAACACCGTCATTTTCGGAAACGCTTATGGGAATTATCTCCGCAAAGTCATAAAGCTTCATTACCTCTGCGATCTTAACGGCAATGTCCTCCTTATTTTCCATAAGGTCAATTTTATTAAGCACAAGGATAACGGGAGTCTTGCCAAAACTTGCAATAAGATTTTTCTCCTGCTCGGTGATTTTTTTCGTAATGTCGTGAACCATAATAACAGCGTCAATGCCGCTCATGGACTCCTCCACAGCCTTCATCATGTGGCTGCTAAGACGGTTCTTGCTCTTGTGAACGCCGGGGGTGTCCATAAACACATACTGCAGTTCACCCTCTGTGAGAATGCCTGTAATACGTGTTCTGGTGGTCTGGGACTTGTCGCTGACGATAGCCACCTTTTCACCGATAATAGCGTTCAGCAGGGAGGATTTTCCTGCGTTTGTCTGTCCAACAATTGAAACAAATGTGGTTTTTGTCATAATTTATATCTCCAATATCAATTCATATCCGAAAAGCTTTCATCTCGTGAAACGCCGATAGACGAAAGAATTATCTCTTCCTTTTCGTGCATAATGGAAGCGTCAAGGGGCGATGTTTCGTGGTCATATCCCAGCAGATGCAGCATAGAATGAACCGTCAGGAAGCCTACCTCACGTTCAAGAGAATGTCCGTAAACATACGCCTGCTTTACCGCAGTTTCAAGGGAAATTACCACATCTCCCAGAAGATACGCACCCGTTTCATTGTTCATATCGTAATGACCGTCCTCACCCAAAGGAAAAG
The DNA here is from genome assembly GCA_945877315.1 of uncultured Ruminococcus sp. Lineage (GTDB taxonomy): Bacteria > Bacillota > Clostridia > Oscillospirales > Ruminococcaceae > UMGS1889. Next base: position 4,345 of record CAMCRP010000106.1, read on the forward strand.
ACAGCACGTCCGTAGACTTGTCCTTATCACGATAGATTTTGTTCAGCTGACGTATCTCCTTGTTATCCACAAAGGAAACACTGACCTCCGCATTGCCCTGAAAGTTTTCGTATGTAAGCACCGCCTGACAGCAGCGGCGGATAAGCATTCTGAGCTTTACGGGAATTTTTACTGCATTCTGATTATTTTTTATATATACCTTTACCTTGCTCATTTCGACTTCTTCTCCTCACTATTGTAGGAACGTTCATAAGCCCTGATAATATCCTGAACAAGCTTATGACGAACAACGTCCTTTTCCGAAAATCTTGTTATTTCAATATCGTTTATCCCTTTGAGAACCCTCATAGCGTCAATAAGTCCCGATTTTCTGCTGTCGGGCAGGTCTATTTGGGTAATGTCGCCCGTAATGACCATCTTGCTGTTGAAACCAAGTCTTGTCAGGAACATTTTGAACTGCTCTCTGGTGGTGTTCTGCGCTTCATCGAGAATGATAAAAGCGTCATCAAGGGTACGTCCTCTCATATACGCAAGCGGTGCCACCTCAATGCAGCCCCGCTCCATCTGCTTTGCAAAG
>CAMCRP010000107.1 GCA_945877315.1 uncultured Ruminococcus sp.
GGTATTTCGGGAATTGCTGTCGGGCTTGCGGTGATAGAACATAAGAAGAAACATAATATAAAGGAAAGCAGGTAAAAGTATATGAAGCTTATAATCAGCGAAAAGCCGTCCACCGCAAGAACAATAGCTCACGCAGTGGGCGCAAGAGAAAAGGTTTACGGCGAGGGCAGGGAATACTGCTACAAGGGTAATGGCTATTATGTTGTTAATGCCAGAGGTCATCTTTACGGCTTGGGAATGCCGCAGGATTACGGTTACAGTAAGTCATATAAGATGGAGGAGCTGCCAATGTTCCCCGAATTTCAGCTTTTCCCCGACGGCACAGATACCGAAAATCTCCGCTGCCTTATTTCCTCACTTATAAATCTTCCCGATGTGGACGAGCTTATCTGCGCTACCGATGCAGGACGTGAGGGAGAGCTAATTTTCCGTCATATCTACAATGCCAACAGGTGCAGCAAGCCTGTTAAGCGGCTTTGGACAAACTCAATGACCGATGAAGCTATTACAAAATGTATGGCAAATCTCCCGCCCGACAGCGACTTTGACGGTGAATACTATGCTGCACTTGCAAGGGAAAAATCCGATTGGATAATAGGAATGAATTTATCCCGCCTTTACGGATTAAAGGACAGCTATACACATCGTATCGGTCGTGTGAAAACTCCCGTGCTATCGCTTATTGTTGACCGTGATAATGAAATTGCTTCTTTTCAGAAGAAAACTACATACCGCCTTGAAATGGAAAACGGAGCTGTATCGACCACAGAATATATGACAGAAGATGAAGCTAAAAGCGCACAGGAAAAGTGCATCGGAAAAGATGTCTATGTGCAGTCGGCAGTTTCCGAAGAAAAGCACACCAATAGACCACTGCTTCACAGCCTGACAACTCTCCAGCAGGAAGCAAACAGAGTTTACGGACTGACAGCGAAGCAGACACTTGAAGCGGCACAGAACCTTTATGAAAACAAGCTGACAACCTATCCCCGTACCGACTGCAATTATGTTTCCGAGGATATGAGAGGACAGATTATTCGTGTGGTGGACACTATGGGAAACCGTCCCGAATATGCGGACAGAGTTAATGAATTGAACGCTGCGGGACTTAATCTTGACGGCAGAGTAATTAACGATAAGGCAATGAGCGGACACGACCACCACGCTATTATTCCCGAAGCAAGCACGGCAAGTCTTGACGGTCTTTCCGATACGGAACGCAAGGTGTACGGGCTTATCGTAAACAGGCTGCTTTGTATTGTGGATAAGCAGCACACCTTTACCGAAAAAAACTATGAATTTATCTGTGAGGATATTGTCTTTACACTCAAAACCGAGGAAACAACGGAAATCGGCTGGAAAAGGTACGATACCGAACAGAAAAATACGGAAAATTCCCCAATGGGGAAAAATTCCCCGGTGGGGAATTACACGGAGGGCGAAACATTTACTGCGGAAAATGTTTCGGTAAAGGAATGTATTACCAAACCACCAAAGCATTTTACGGACGCAAGCTTATTGTCGGTTATGAACAATATCGACAACAGGATTGATGATAAGGAACTGAAAGCTGCGGTAAGCGGAAAGGGCATAGGCACAGAAGCCACCAGAGCGGATATTATCGAGCAGCTTATTTCTGCAAAATATGCGGAGCGCAAGGATAAAAATATTATTGCTACCGAATTCGGAAGGACTTTTATAGCTTCAATTCCCGATAATGTAAAGTCTGTTGAACGAACGGCAGAGTGGGAACAGGTTTTCACCAACATCAAGGAAAAGGGTATTTCCGCAGAACCGTTTATGGCAGATGTGAAGGAATTTGTTCGTTCCGTCATATCCTTTGAAAACAGCCCCACACGGCAGAGAACGCCCGTTAATGTTCCCGAAGGCGGCAGTCAGCAGAGAGCGGTAATAGGTATTTGTCCCCGCTGCGGAATGAATATTTATGAGGGTAAGCAGAGCTATTACTGCGAATCGGGAAAGGACGGCTGCGGCTTTACCTTGTGGAAGGAGCCTAAGTTTTTCAAGGACATTATCACTCCCGAAAAGGCTGCGCAGCTCATTAAGGGTAATACAGTTTCTTTGAAAGCGGAGAGCAAGGACGGCAATATATATGCAGCCGATTACAAGATGAACGATACGGGAAGGTTTGTAAATCTTGAACGTATCAAGACAGAAAAAGAAGTCATCGGAAAATGTCCGAGGTGCGGAAAGAATATTTACGAGGGCAAGCTGAATTTCTATTGTGAAAGCGGCAAGGAAGGCTGCGGCTTTGCCTTGTGGAAGGAGGACAAGTACAACGGAATAACCGTTACCGCACAGAACGCAAGGGAGCTGCTTGAAAACAAGAGCATTGTCAAAACCAAAAAGAAAATATCGGGAGAAGCTGTTCGTGAAAAATACAAGCTGAAGGACACGGGCAAGTACATCAATCTTGAAAAGGAGCAGTAAGATGACGTTATATGAAAAAATCGGAAACGATGAAAGCATATTGACAGCTCTTTATCGGTATATGATAGCCGCAAAGGTGTTCGGCATTAAAGATGATGGAATTGAGGTCAAAACGCTGCCCGAAAACATCATTAATGACATACGCCTTGATGAATTCAATCACGGGCTGAACGGGCTTGTAATGCTGTACGGCGCAGGCTTTATAGATGATGAAGCTTTCTGCTTTATTGTCAAGAGCAATCTTGATATGTCTGCCGATATTGCCGAAGCAGAAAATAGAGTGATAGCGGATAATGACAAGCTCCCCGAAGAAAGATTAAGCGGCGGACAGGTCGAAAACGCTTTGCTTTGTGCAGCTTATTCCCGTAAATATTCGGCTTTTCAGAATGTGACATTTGCCGAAGCCCTGACGGTGCTTGCGCTGCCGCATATCAATGTGAAAAACGGTTTGGTGAGAGCGGCGGATTTGGATTTTTACAGATTTGTGGCTGAGCTGGGAAAACAGATGGGTTACATAGACAGCTGCGGAGAGTTATTTGTTGAATCGCAGGAAAATCTTATTCTTCTTTGCGAAGATGAAAATTTTGATCCGTGCTCGGAAAGTGCTCCGATATATACAAGCATTAGTGACATTATCGGAATATCAAAGGTGTACGATCTGCCTTACGGAAAAGATTACATATGGTGGGCGAAAGCAAATGAAATGCAGCTAGATGTAGACGGGTATAATGAATATCTACATAAAACAAAGCTGCATTTCAGTATCAGAAGCTATGCCAAGAAGCGAAATATATGCGGCGAGTCTGTTAATTGGTTTGATTATGCTGTATTTTCGGACGGCAGCATATCGGAGAATTTACAGTCTGACCACGATAAAGAAATTGATTTGGAAGCATCGGACACCTATGACGATGATATTCTTGTTCGGAAGGCAATAGCGAAATTCAGAGGAATATATGCTCTGGAGGAAAAAACAGTCATTGAGGTATATCAGAATGAAAAAGAATACTTATTTACGGTAATCAATGCCGAAGTAAATCCCGTTAATAAGACGGAATTTCACAAGCAGCTTTTCGATTTCAACAAGCTGTGGAGCATTATTCAGATGTGTTCACGAAACGGACAGCTGCGTAAGGTAAATGACCGTATCACTATCCCCGAAGATGTGTGGAATGAGATAGCACCCAATGACCGTGAGTATGCACTGCGGATAATCAGAGAGCAATATCAAATAATGACTGCCCGCAGAAAAAACAATAAGCTGCTGCAATCATTGGGTGACCTGAAATCTGCTGCGGCAGAGGAACGAAAGCGTAAGGAGGAGGTGAAAGCGGCACAGCAAGCCCGTGCGGGAGAATTGGAAGAAAAGAAACGCAACAGAAAACCAAGTACGGAGGATTGATTTTAATGAAAGTATTTATTAAGGAATATTGCAGAGATGTAGTCGTAAGGATCTACGGTACTGACGGAGATGAGCATACGCAGGAATTTTTTGAGCGTTATTTCAAGAATGTTGAGGGCGTTTACGAAACGACCGAGGAAGAACGTACAGAATATAATTCGGAAGCGGTGTTTACCATAACAAAATCCGATTATTACAATTTCCTTGCGCAGCAGCTTGAAAATATCCAGAGAGGTATTGATGAGGTTGCCAAAGCACTTGCGGGAGGAGCTTCAATCGAACAGTATATTTTTGACGGCTGCTGCTATGTAGTATAATATATTGTTTGCATAAGGAAAGGCGTTACAGTGAAAAATGGCGGTAAGGAAATAATAAATCAAAATCTCAAGGACGATGAAAATTTTGTAAAGCAGGTTGATGACTTTATTGCCGGAAAAATGCCGAGTTTTGAAACACTTTCTTTAGGACATACACCAAATATTATCAGGTTACTTGGTTCAAGAGCACCAATGATAACTATGAAACAAAATGTTATAAGGAATAGTATGCTTGATGAAAGTCAAAAAGCAAATCGACATTTTTCCGGGCACGGCATTTCAGCTGAGATTATCAAACAATTGCCTGAAAATTTAAGAAATCCTATTTTGATTCTTGAAGGACAGCACCCTAAAACAATAGTTGTGGTTACAGAATTGAAAAACAAGGACAATAATAATATACTTGTTCCAATTGCCCTAGATTTGAGAGGTGTTAATAATACAGTAAATAAAGTTACCTCTATTTATGGTAAAGACGATATATCAAAATATCTTAACCGCCATAAAAATCAAATTCTTGCTTACAACAAAGAAAAAGCAGATAAGCTGTTCACGACCATAGGATTCCAATTATCCCAGACGACTTCAGCAATCTGCTTCAACAATAGTATAGCATATACTATCGAAAATGTCAAGTATCCCGCAAAAGAAAAGGAGGAAAAGGTAATGACCGAACAGGAAATGATCGCACAGGTCGAAGAACGGCTGAGAAAAGAATTTC
>CAMCRP010000108.1 GCA_945877315.1 uncultured Ruminococcus sp.
GCCCTGAACTGAAAATGTATCAGTGCGGTCTGCCTAAGGAAATGGCTCTCGAACTGTTCAAGCCCTTCGTTATGAAGCGTCTTGTTGATACAAAGGTAGTAAATAATATTAAGTCTGCCCGTAAAATGGCTGACCGTGCAAGAAACGAGGTTTGGGACGCTCTGGAGAACGTCATCAAGGACCACCCCGTTTTCCTGAACCGTGCCCCTACGCTTCACCGTCTGGGTATCCAGGCATTTGAGCCTATCCTTGTAGAAGGCCGTGCTATCAAGCTTCACCCGCTGGTATGTACAGCGTTCAACGCTGACTTCGACGGCGACCAGATGGCTGTTCATCTGCCTCTTTCCGCCGAGGCTCAGGCTGAGGCAAGATTCCTTATGCTTGCTGCAAACAACCTGCTTAAGCCTTCCGACGGACGTCCCGTTGCCGTTCCCTCACAGGATATGGTTCTGGGTTCTTACTATCTGACAATGAAGAAGCCCGGCGAAAAGGGTGAGGGCAAGGTATTCCGTGACGTGAATGAAGCACTGATGGCATATCAGGAGGGAGTAGTATCTCTCCACGCTGCCATCAAGGTCAGAATTTCCAAGGACATCGGCGGCAGAAAGATCTCCAAGATCATTGACTGCACCGTCGGACGTCTTATCTTCAATGAAAATATTCCTCAGGATCTGGGCTATGTTGACAGAACCAATTCCGATAAGCAGTTCGACCTTGAGATCGACTTCCTTGTTAAGAAGGGTCAGCTTTCCGAGATCATTGAAAAATGTATCCACATTCACGGCACTGCCACTACCTCCGAAGTACTCGACAAGGTAAAGGCTCTCGGCTTCAAATATTCCACAAAGGCAGCCATCACCGTTGCTGTCTGCGATGCGGAGATCCCCGAAGCTAAGGCTGATATTCTTAAAAGAGCCGATGAGGAAGTTGAGAAGATCAACAGGCTGTACAGACGCGGTTACATCTCCGCACAGGAAAAGTCCAACCGCTTTATCAGCATCTGGAACGGTGCTACCGACGAGGTTACAAAGGCTCTGAAGAGCAGCCTCGATCCTTATAACCCCATTCAGATGATGGCTGACTCAGGTGCCCGTGGTTCTATCAACCAGATCCGTCAGCTGGCAGGTATGCGTGGTCTGATCGCAAATACATCAGGTTCCACTATCGAGATGCCTATCAGAGCTAATTACCGTGAAGGTCTTAACATTCTGGAATACTTCATCTCCTCTCGTGGTGCTCGTAAGGGTCTTGCCGATACCGCACTTCGTACCGCTGACTCAGGTTACCTTACAAGACGTCTTGTTGACGTTTCTCAGGAGGTCATTATTCGTGAGGACGACTGCGGAACCGATGAGGGTATTGAGGTTTATACAATTACAGGCGCAAACAACGCTGTTATCGAACCCCTGTCCGAAAGACTTGTGGGACGCTATCTCCTTGAGGATCTCAGAGATCCCGAAACAGGCGACCTTATCGTTTCAAAGAACAAGCTCATGACAGAGGCTGATGCTGCTAAGATAATTGAAGCAGGCGTTGAAAAGGTAGTTATCCGTTCTGTTCTCAACTGTAAGGCTAAGAATGGTGTCTGCGCTAAGTGCTACGGTGCTAACCTGGCTAACAACAATCTTGTTTCCGTCGGTGAAGCTGTCGGTATCATCGCTGCTCAGTCTATCGGTGAACCCGGTACACAGCTTACAATGAGAACCTTCCATACAGGTGGTATCGCATCTGCTGAGGATATCACACAGGGTCTTCCTCGTGTTGAGGAGCTGTTTGAGAGCCGTCGCCCCAAGAATGCGGCTATCATCGCAAGAACCGGCGGACGTATCCGTATGGAAGAGATCAAGAAGACAAGAAATGTTATCATTATTGACGAAGAAACAGGCGTTGAAGAGTATTATCCCGTTGCTTACGGCTACAAGATAAAGGTCAAGGAGGGCGACGTTGTTGAAGCGGGCGCTTCTCTGACAGAGGGCTCAATCAATCCCGCAGATATTCTTGCTGTCAAGGGTCAGCAGGCTGTTCAGAACTATATCATCACCGAGGTTCAGAAGGTTTACCGTCTGCAGGGTGTTGATATTAACGATAAGCACATTGAGGTAATCGTTCGTCAGATGCTTCGCAAGGTCAAGGTCGAGGACGGCGGAAGCAGCTTCCTGCTGCCAGGCTCGCTGGTCGATAAGAAGGAAGTCGACGAGGAAAACGCTAAGATACAGGAAAGGATCAACAACGGCGAGGTCGGACTTTCCTTCATTACAACGGCGCCTGTTATCCAGGGTATCACAAAGGCTTCCTCCAATTCGGAGAGCTTTATGTCTGCCGCTTCCTTCCAGGAAACTACAAAGGCTCTTACCGATGCTGCTATCAGAGGTAAGACCGACCACCTTATCGGTCTTAAGGAAAATGTTATTATCGGTAAGCTTATTCCCGCAGGTACAGGTATGGACGTTTACAATAACGTTCAGGTCGTTAAGAACGAAACCTTCGGAGAACATCCAGGCACAGTAGTTGTACACTGATTTTTCCGAGAACCGCTTTGCTATTGCAGGGCGGTTCCTTTTTTACATCAGATAGGGAAGAATTCGGCAAAAATATTGGTTTTATCGGCTATTTTGAATTAATGTATGAATATTTGCTGTCTAAATGGTCAAATTATTGTATGTACCGAAATTTTACGAAAAAATTTGTGAAAAACGCTTGACAAACAGGAAATATTCGTATATAATAAATAACTGTGTGATGGATAAGGCTGTCCGCATATAATTTTGAAGAAAGGAGATAGAATTATGCCAACCTTTAACCAGTTAGTTCGTAAGGGAAGAGATGTTCTCGAAAAGAAGTCTACTGCTCCCGCACTTCAGAAGGGCTACAATGCCAAGAAGAAGATCGCTATCGACCTCAGCTCACCTCAGAAGAGAGGCGTTTGCACAGCTGTAAGAACTGCTACTCCTAAGAAGCCTAACTCCGCTATGAGAAAGATCGCAAGAGTTAAGCTGACCAACGGTAATGAAGTTACTGCTTACATTCCCGGTATCGGTCATAACCTCCAGGAGCACAGCGTTGTTCTCATCAGAGGCGGACGTGTTAAGGACCTCCCCGGTGTGCGTTACCACATCATCAGAGGTACACTTGATGCTCAGGGTGTTGCAAAGAGAATGCAGGCTCGTTCCAAGTATGGTGCTAAGAGACCTAAGGCAGGCGCAGCTAAGTAATTTGCGCAACTTAATTGTAGAAGCTCAGTTGAACCACAGGATTTTATGTGGGGCATTTATATAGATAAATTGCCTCAGCATTGGTCGGCGTGTCAATCGTCATCCGTACCGATGCGTACGGATTGTGGAATGAAGCGAGTACCTATGATATCATTATTATGAAGGAGGGAAGTAAGATGCCAAGAAGAGGTAATATCGCAAAGCGTGAAGTTTTGTGTGACCCTGTTTACAACTCTGAGATCGTTACCCGTCTTATTAACAACATCATGCTGGACGGTAAGAAGGGCGTTGCTCAGAAGATTGTTTACGGTGCATTTGAAATTGTTGAAGAGAAGTCGGGTAAGCCCGCTCTCGAAGCTTTTAACGAGGCTATGGAAAACATTATGCCTTTACTGGAAGTTAAGGCTCGCCGCGTCGGCGGTGCAACCTATCAGGTTCCTATGGAGGTTCGTCCCGAAAGAAAGCAGACTCTCGGTCTGCGTTGGCTGACCAACTATTCCAGAGCAAGAAACGAAAAGACAATGAAGGAAAGACTTGCTGCTGAGATCCTCGATGCTATGAACGGTGTAGGCGGTGCTTGCAAGAAGCGTGAGGATACACATAAGATGGCAGAGGCTAATAAGGCATTTGCTCATTACCGCTGGTAATCCTACGGGATTCGTAACTGAAATTAGGAGGATATTATGCCAAGAGATTGTTCACTCCAGGATACAAGAAATATTGGTATAATGGCTCACATTGACGCAGGTAAAACCACCACAACGGAAAGAATTCTGTTCTATACTGGTATCAACCACAAGATCGGTGAAACCCACGATGGTACTGCTACAATGGACTGGATGGCTCAGGAGCAGGAGAGAGGTATCACAATTACCTCCGCTGCTACCACAGCTTTCTGGAAGGGTCATAGAATCAATATCATTGATACTCCCGGCCACGTTGACTTTACAGTCGAGGTTGAGCGTTCCCTTCGTGTACTGGACGGTTCTGTTACCGTTCTCTGTGCTAAGGGCGGCGTAGAGCCTCAGACAGAAACAGTTTGGCGTCAGGCTGATAAGTATCATGTACCCCGTATGGTCTATGTAAACAAGATGGACATTATGGGTGCTGACTTCTATCGTGTAGTAGATATGCTCCATGATAGACTTAAATGTAATGCTGTTCCAATCCAGCTTCCTATCGGTTCTGAGGATACTTTTAAGGGTATTGTTGACCTGCTGGAAATGAAGGCTTACGTTTATTATGATGACGTTGGAAAGGATATCCGTGTGGAAGATATTCCCGAGGATATGCTTGCCGATGCAGAGAAATACAGAGCTGAACTCCTCGATAACGTTGCTGAGCATGATGAAGAGATCATGATGAAGTACCTCGACGGAGAAGAGCTCACTATTGAAGAGATCAAGCACTGCATCAGACAGGCTACTCTGAAAAATGAGATGGTTCCTGTTGTTTGCGGTACTTCCTACAAGAATAAGGGCGTTCAGAAGCTTCTCGATGCTGTAGTTGACTACATGCCTTCTCCTATTGACATTCCCCACATCAAGGGTGTAAATCCCGATACAGGTGAGGAGTGCGAGAGACCTTCCGACGATAACGCTCCTTTCGCAGCACTTGCATTTAAGATTGCTACCGACCCCTTCGTTGGTAAGCTCTGCTACTTCCGTGTATAT
>CAMCRP010000109.1 GCA_945877315.1 uncultured Ruminococcus sp.
TCCAAAGGCTGCAATAGCCTTCAGAGCTTCGTTTTTTGCTGATATTCGGTTGTAATATTGTATTTGCGTGGGTTTCAACTTGGGAGAATATTTTTTCAACCGGAGAGAATTGCAAGTGTATTCAACTTGAGAGAATGAGGGAAGATTTTAGCAAGCATTGATTTTGTGGGGACAAAATCAGAATGACTGTTTTGTGAAAATATATTATTCCTTATTGCGAACGGTCGTTTAAACACGCCGAATGGTATTGCATTTGCTCACAAATTATGTTACACTTAACATAATAAATATTGTATTGAGGTGGAACTGTGTTATATAGAATATCAATTTGCGATGATGAGTTAAGTCAAATAAAAATAGTAGAAGATTACCTTACACGTTTTTCTATAAAGACAGAAACAGAATTCCATATAGAAAAGTTTTCGAGCGGAAACGAACTTTTAAAAAAGTATTATAATGAAAAATCTCCCTTCGATTTAGTATTCCTGGATATGGAAATGCCCGGCAGAAACGGGATTGAAACAGCCGAAGAAATCCGTAAAATTCCGGACAGAAATGTTATAATCGCTTTTATAACAAGCTATCCGGAATATATGCAGGACAGCTTTGATGTTCAGGCTTCGCAATATTTGACTAAGCCGATTTCATACGAGCTGTTTGAACAAAAGCTTGAGAAAATGCTTGCTTATATCGGAGAATTGGAAACGAATATCACCGTTATCTCTCAAAAAAATGGGGAGATAATACTTCATCTTGACGACATTGTATGCATAGAATCCGAAAAGCGGACAGGAGTTGTTATTACAACCAATAAAGATGAAATGATAATCAAAGGTAAACTTGCGGATTTTGAAAAGGAACTGGCAAATAAATATTTTATCAGTATTCATCGCACCTGCCTTGCCAATATGAAATATATCAGAAAGTTTAATGCGGATTCGCTGGAATTTTCAACAGGGAAAGTTGTTCCTGTAAGCAGACGAAGATTATCGGAAATAAAAGAAGCCTTTTCAAAATATATGGTAATGAGGTATAAAAGATAATGAGTGACACGGTTCAAAATATTCTTGCTATTCTTGGAACAGTATTTAATATGATTACAACTATGCTTTTTTATAAAGCGTGTTTGGGTAATAAGAAAATAAGAGTAAATAAAATATTGTTTTTTGTTACTTTTATTTTAGCGTTTGGAATAGGATTGGTGTTAAGTCAGGTTGGGTATGTAGGTTTATTTTATTCAATAATGTCATTTGCTATCTTTTTCGGACTAACTCTTTTATATCAATCGAAATGGATTATTCGTATTTTCACCGCAGTGTCATATTTGGCTTTCAGTATGATTTCAGAATTGATAAGCTATAGTATTATATTAATAACCATGCAAAAAGCATCTGAAGAAAGTATGCAAAATTATAGTTTGCTACTATCAAAATTGGTTACTTTTATTCTTACAGTAGCTGTAACACTTATTATTAAAAAAAACACTCAAATAGTCAAATTCAAAGATTACTTATGTTTTATCATAACACTCCTTATAAGCATAGCAACCCTTATTACGATTTCATTTGAATTTGATACGGGCGAACCGAACGCTACTGTCGGGATATGTTTTGCTGCAGTTGGACTTATGATAATAAATATTATTGTATATTATCACAGACATAATGATTATCACATTGTTTGAATATATGTTGTGCGCAGACAATATTTGAGTGATGTTGATGATATACAAGCAAATTAAAAAAATAATAGGAGGTACATAATTATGGAAAATGTTATGACAAACGGCTTTTGCGAGCTGAACGAGCAGGAAATGATAGGGACTGAAGGCGGTAGCTGGATAAGCTTTTGGGAAGGATACGGTGCATATATACATAGAACGTATGTAACGGATAGTTGGGTAGGAAAGCAACTTTACCCCGCATTAGATCATAAAAACGAAACAGAATCATATAGAGGATTTCTTTCTTAATCTTGCTTTGGGGTGACAATTGGGGATTTTTTACTGATAGATTCCGAATAACCAGACTGAGATTTGACATCAAAATTGTGTAAAGCTCCTGTGCAAACTTAGGCATAAGCAGTTTTAAGCAGGAGCTTTGCTAAGGAAATACTGATTAATGTGTGCTCCTCCGCCTGTGGCGGGGGAACACACACCCAAATACGATACTTAGGCTGCGAAAATTATCCAAAAGCCGATTTATACTATACGCCATTAGAATTATGGAGAAGAAATCGCCGCAAAAGCTTTGGTATGTGCGTACGGCGAGAGATTTCCATAATTCAATGAGCGGTTAGTATTATTCGGATAAAATCTACATTAAAGGGGAATTTGAATTGAAAAATAAAAAGCAATCAATAATTCTGCTTATTCTTATGTTGCTTATCGTTGCTGCGATAGTACTGTTTGCCTGTATTTCAGGGATAGGCTATAATATTAAAAACAAGCTGAACCGAATATTTATGTCGGGCAGTCATTCAATATCATTGACACAAGATGAAATGCTTTCTGATTTTGAGGAAATGTTTGACATATTTACCGAAAATGAATATGCGTATGCAACCGGAAATGATTTGTGTAATATTGACTTCAAGGAAAAGGAAAACATTTACAGAAATCGGCTCTCAAAGGCTGAGAATGAGCTTGAATTTTTTTATTGCTTACAGGCTGTTTCTGCGGATATACAAAGCTGCCACACTACGCTTGCGTTTCCCGATTCTCAATTATACAGCAACTACGCAAACGCAACAGCAGTTTTATCGGATTCAACCGTTCATAAGTATATTGATGACTGGGAAAATCTGATGTATGATTTTATTGACAGCTATGAACCCGGTCCTGTTTGGTTTGATTATTGCGATGGTAAATATGTAATCCTGCGGAATTCGGATAATGTAATATTTGAGTTGGAATCAATTGACGAAAATAATCCCGATACTTTTATAAAAGAAGAATTATCGGCATATAAAATAAAGTATGATTTTGTTAATCAAAAAGCCTATCGTGACAGTATTGTGTTGGATAAGAATGACGGCGAGCGTAAAATTTCGTTAGTAATGATTGGCAATAACGGTGAAAGGCTTGAAATGGAGGCTTTTATCAGCTATGAGGCTGAGCTTTGGTCATATTATGCTTCAAGCATCGATGATAGGGCAGGTTCTTATGTATATAATGACAGTCAGAATAATGTCAGCTATGTATATGTTGACAGTATGATTGGCGACAGTAGCAATTTAACAGCAGAGATTGCCGGTATTCCCAATGAAATTGAAAATATTATAATTGATATTCGCAATAACACAGGCGGGCTTCCCGAATTTGCAAATGATATTCTTTACAAGCCGTTGTTTACTGAGAATTCATTTGCTGAAGGCACAATAAAAATACAAAAAGGTACTGAAGGCGAAAAATTTTATTCATCATATCTAAAAATCAATCCGATTGCCAATACATTTCTGCGTTCAGAAAACAGCAGTGAGTTATTATTTTCAACAAATACTATGTACATAGGAAACGCATCGGTCAAAAGAGATATATATGTATTAACAGCGAATAATACAATGTCAGCAGCAGATAATTTTGCAGCGGCAGTAAAGAATTCGGGAACTGCCGTTATTGTTGGTGAAAACAGCGGGGGTGAGGGTCTTACGATACCTCCATATATAACTGCCTTGAATAATAGTGGTCTTTGTCTGATTGTTACCGCTTCAAGTGCTGTAAACAGTCAGGAAACAGATAATGTGGCTTACGGAACGGCACCGGACATTTATTCTTCTCATACAATTGAAGGTTTTGGCTTAAAGCAACAGTTAATAGCAAATGGCAAAAACCCATACACCTATGAAAACCGCCTAAAATGGGACAACGTTCTCATAGAAACGCTTGAAATTATCAAAGAAAAGGGAAATGTCAAATGAAACACTACTGCATAAAACAACACGACATAACCGACTGCGGAGCAGCCTGCCTTGCCACGGTAAGCAAGCAGTACGGTCTGAAAATGCCTATCTCAAAAATCAGAGAGATTGCAGGCACAGACAAGCAGGGCACAAATGCCGCAGGAATGATAAAAGCTGCCGAAAAGCTTGGCTTTACCGCTAAGGCTGTAAAGGGTGACCAAAATGCTTTTTTCAGCGAGTTTCCCCTGCCCGCAATCGCTCATGTGGTTGTGGACGGGGCGCTTCTGCATTATGTGGTAATACATAAAATCACGCAGAAACAGGTTGTTGTTGCAGACCCCGCAAAGGGAATTGTCAAATACACTCCCGAAGAATTTTTCAAGCAGTGGACGGGAATTCTCATTCTTCTTGTGCCATCGGAGCGGTTTGAAAAGGGCGATGAAACGGAAAGTACGCTTTCACGCTTTTTCAAATTGCTACTGCCCCAGAAAAAACTGCTGTTTGATATATTCCTTGCATCACTTGTGTACACAATTCTCGGTGTGGGGGCTTCTTTCTATTTCAAGGTCATGATGGACGATATTGTTCCCAATGGTCTTGAAACCACGCTTCATGTTGTTTCGGTAGGTGTAATTCTCCTATATCTTTTCCAGACGCTTCTGGGTGCATTCCGTTCCCATATGATGCTTTACCTCAGCCAGCGGCTTGATATTTCTCTTATTCTCGGATATTACCGCCATGTATTGAAGCTGCCAATGAACTTTTTCGGCAGCAGAAAGGTGGGCGAAATCGTATCACGATTTACCGATGCTTCAAAGGTCCGTGATGCAATTTCGGGTGCAACTCTCACGATTATGATTGATACGCTTATGGCAATAATCGGCGGTATT
>CAMCRP010000110.1 GCA_945877315.1 uncultured Ruminococcus sp.
TTATTCTTTTCACCAGCAGGAAAAGTGAAATCTGAGAACTCACGCTGTTCCCAAGCGTCAGTAAATCCCGCAAATCGAATTTCGGGGTACAAGCTGCCATTTTTTGGAAACATTTTTTGGAGCATAGATTTCTTCAATTTCTGTAAGGTATCACACTTACGCTGATGAAGGGTGATAAGGTTGTCAAGGTTGCGGAAATAGGTGCCGATTTGCTGTTGTTCTTCATATGAAGTTGGAATACAAACAGGAATTTTCAAAAAAGCACTTTTATTTAGCACTCTATTTCTTCCTGCTCCACCAGGAGAAGCAAGTTCCAAATCATATTTCATTCGTGCGTTGTTAAAACGGTATTTATAGAAAATCGGATACTGATCTGAATTGAACTTGTACTGCGGAAACCTATGTGATACGAGCTTTTCAGCATCTTCGTCTGTTGTAATTGCCCACGCTTCTTCCCAAGCAAATGTTATATTTACTATCAAATTATTGGCTTCAACAGCATACATAGTATCAACATCTAAACCGCCGCCGGCAGGAACAACTTCGTGAAAAGTTCCTTTTGCGTGACTTCTAATGCCAAGTCGAATATATTCACCCTCTGGTTTTGGAACAGGTTTTAGGTTTTCCTTAATTATTGTACCCAACTCACGCTGTTCCCAAGCATCAATAAAACCCTTGAAGCGTACCTGTGGTACATTATGTTCACTTTTCATCAGAATAACCCCTCCAATGTTTTCATAAGTGCGGTAATTTCCGCCTGTGCCTGTTCATCATCGGCTGTCAGCTCTGCAAACTGTGAGAGAAGTTCGTTCTGAACGTCCTTGATCTCCTTGTCTTGCTCCGTAAGTTCATTTGCAATATCCGAAAGACTGATTTCTTCCTCCTGCTCAAAAGTATCTACATAGCGTGGAATATTGAGATTATAGTCATTTGCCTTGATTTCGTCATAGCTTGCAAGATGTGCCTCTTTTTCCACATCTTCACGATGAACATAAAGCTCAATGATATGGTCAATATTTTCCTGACTGAGTTTATTCTGATTTTTGCCTTTAACAAACTGACTTGAAGCGTCTATGAACAGAATATCCCGTTCATCACGATTCTTTTTCAGAGCAATGATCGTTGTAGGAATAGAGGTATTGTAAAACAGGTTTGAAGGCAGACCTATAACTGCATAGATAGCACCGCTGTCAACGAGCTTCTGTCTGATCTTACCCTCGGCTGCTCCTCTGAAAAGTACGCCGTGCGGAAGAATAATTGCCATTGTACCCGTATTTTTCAAATGATAGAAACCATGCAGCAGGAATGCATAGTCAGCCTTTGACTTAGGTGCAAGTACACCATAATCGGAAAATCTCGAATCATTAAGAAAGCCCGGTGCAGCCGACCACTTTGCAGAATATGGAGGATTCATAAGCACCATATCAAAATCTGTTTCCTCATCAGTGGGCCAGTCTGCATCAAGAGTATCGGCATTTCTGAGTATCTGATTTTCGGGATCAACACCGTGAAGAAACATATTCATTCTTGCAAGGTTGTATGTAGTTGTGTTAAGTTCCTGACCGAAATAACGGATATAATTAGGCTTGTTTGAATATTTCTTTGCATTAAGAAGCAGAGAACCCGAACCCATTGCCGCATCATACACAAGAAGTCCTTGTTTATCTTCCTGTCCTTGAATTGCAATACGGGTAAGTATCTGCGATACCTCCTGAGGGGTATAGAATTCTCCTGCTTTTTTGCCTGTTTCACTTGCAAACTGTCCGATAAGGTATTCGTATGCATTGCCGAGAATTTCCCCCTCTGAATGAAGAAGATCGGCTTCATTGATCGTTTTGACAAGCTCCGCTATCAGGCTTGACTGTTTTTGTTCACCCATACCAAGCCTTGAGGAATACAAATCAATGTCTGCAAACATATTTGCAAAAATACTATCCGACTGCTCAACATTATTAAACGCCTTTTGCAGTGTTTCACGCTGAAATGCGTTGTTATTGGCAGCTTCGGCTATTTTCGTATAAGTAAGTTCGGGGTCTATCGTGTAATGATAGCTTTCCTTAATATCCTCCAGAAGCTCCTCCGCATCTTCGGTTGCAAAGACCTCCTCGTATGCTCTCTGAGCAACGGTCATATTTTCGGGAACTTCATTATATAACAGGTCATAAACGTGAGTTAAGAAAGTATCTGAAAGGTATTTATAGAATACTATGCCCAAAAGGTAGTTCTTGTACTCATTAGCGTCCATTTTTCCTCGGAGAATATCTGCTCCTGCCCAAAGAACGCTCAAAAGATCTTTGCTGTTTTCGTTTTCTGCCATTGTAGTTTCCTCCTGTTTTTATTATGCTTATGTATAAGTCCATTATAACACAGATAATTGTATCACTTGCAGGACAATTCATTTGATTTCTATATTTTCTTACGCCGGAGTGCAGCGAAAGTATATATACATAATTATTATACAACAAAACCGACAAAATTACAATGTTTTTTTTGCGATATTTTTTGTTAATTCACGAAAAGTTTTATGGCGGTAAAAAACATATAATTGCTTGATATAAAACCACTTGGGAACAGCGTAAGCTCGAAGAGATAGCCAATCGCATTACAAGAAAGAACCAAAACCTTGAGTCAACATTACCGTTGACTATTTCCGCACAGTATGGGTTAATAGACCAAAATGAGTTCTTTGACAAGCGTATTGCAAGCAAAGATGTAAGCGGATATTACTTGCTTAAAAAAGGTGAATTTGCTTATAATAAGAGCTATTCAAGTGATGCTCCCTGGGGTGCTGTCAAAAGGCTTGATAGGTATGAAAATGGCGTATTATCGACACTATACATTGTTTTTGAATTGATAGATAAGGATAAAACCGATTCTGACTTTATTGTTTCATATTATGATACTGACAGGTGGTATAAAGAGGTTCAAGCCATTGCAGCAGAGGGCGCAAGAAATCACGGATTGCTCAATATTTCTCCAAATGATTTTTTTGAAACGGAACTAATTATCCCTAAATCGGTTGCAGAACAGCAAACTATCGGGGCATATTTTAAGAACCTTGATAAGGTTATCACCCTTCATCAGCGTGTGGCTCTTGTATATTGTAAATGACCTGCACTTCTCTTTTATAACAGCGTAAGTTTAAGTTATGTTGCAAAAAAATAAATGGAAGCAAAAACGTTTCACTGCAAAAAAAAAGAGCATCTCTTATTGTGATACTCTTGGCATAAAAAAAGTAAAATCGGCATTCAAGTAGATTTTTTATATAGAAATATTAATGATTCTCATTCCTTTTGTTTCTGCCATTCTTACAGTCTGACCCGTGCCACTTCGCCAAATTTTATAGTAGCAGACACAGCAGTCGGAAAGCTCAACAAGCCGTGAATTGCGTTTTTTCATACAATTTTTTGTATATTGCTTGGAAACATACTCTATGCTGTCCGCAACAAGCAATATCCGATGATATTCAGCCTTATTTTCGGAAGTCCAACCATATGTCTGCTCATCTTCATTGCAGGGCAGAATAAGGTGCAGCTTGATATTTGGATTTTCTTCCCGGAGCTTCAGAACAGTCTGCTCACACAAAAGGTCAAAACCGACAGCTCCTCCTGCATAAAAGTCTGTAGTGCCGTTTTCTATAAGGCTTATCAGTACTTTTTCAAGTTTTTCACGCAATATATCGGCATCAGGAATTATTCGGTGTCCTGTGAAACAGCAGTTTTTGTACATTTGCTAATCCCCTTGAAAGATGATAATATTTCAACTTGATTTTCGTTTAGTTGATTATATACCAATTATTATACCACATTGTTTCGCATAAATCAACTAATTTGTGATATAATCTCCTTAAAACGAAACAAGGAACGTTGCGAAATGTATGATTTTGGATTATTGCTGAAAGAACTAAGAGAAGAAAAAGGGCTGACACAAGCACAGCTTGCCGAAAAAATAAATCGTACCAAAACTGTAATAAGTAAATATGAAAGCAACACACAGTCACCCACCCTTGAAACGCTTATAGATTTGGCTGTTATCTTTAATGTTTCATTGGACTATCTTGCAGGGATAAGTGAAAAAAGTGCCGTTTCGCTTGAAGGACTGAGCGATGAACAGAAGAAAATAATAATAAACCTGTCACAGACCTTCAGAAACGAAAAAAATCCTAATATCAAAGGATTGACCGACTCTCAATTAAAACTGTTAAATGATATTTTGAAGCAAATGCTATAACAAAGAAAAATCACGATACCGTCTTTTTTGACTGTATCGTGATTTTTTTAAACAACGTAAAATCGCCCTTTTCCCGTAAGCTCCTCTTGTTGTGTTGGGATTGCCTGCGCACAAAGCCTTTACCTCCGCATAGTCAAGAGCCTGTTCGTCAATATCCGCACAAGTTCTCTCGGGAGTTTTTGAGGTCATAATCTGACTGATAAACCTCTGCTTGTTCTCCAAAATCTGATAGAGGTAGGCATCAAAGCTCTTGTCGGTAACGTAACGGAATATATCGACTTCGGGATTTTCATTTCCCTGACGTTCGATACGACCGTTCCTTTGCTCCATATCAGTAGAACAATTCTTACGGAACATCGAAAAACACAATAGAACAAAGCTGTAATATATTGAGCAAATCCAACTACCTCTCATAAAATAAAACAACAGAAAGCGGATAATTAATCTGCTTTCTGTTGTTATTCTTTGCATTTGTTTACACCCACCTTTCATGTTATGGTTAGCACGGGCGCATACATAGGTGCGTCCGTG
>CAMCRP010000111.1 GCA_945877315.1 uncultured Ruminococcus sp.
TGTCTTTCTTTTTTGGTTCTGAGGTGTCTAGGCTGAATTTTGGGGAAACTTAAAGTTTTTGAAAAAAAGCGAAAATTATTTTATCGGGTTGGATATCGGTACCGATTCGGTAGGTTGGGCTGTTACCGATATGGATTATAATATTCTCAAGTACAAAGGAAATGCAATGTGGGGCTCATATTGCTTTGACTCAGCAAATCTGGCATCGGAGCGAAGAAGCTTTCGCACAGCACAAAGACGGCTTGACAGGCGTCAGGCAAGAATTTCTATTCTTCGGGAGCTTTTTGCGGAGGAAATCGCTAAGGTTGACCCCGATTTCTATATTCGCTTAAAGGAAAGTGCTTTGTGGGCTGATGACAAAAGCACCGATTCAAAGTACGTTCTGTTCAACGATAATGGGTATACCGACAGGGATTACCGAAAGCAGTTCCCCACCATACATCACCTTATTGTGTCGCTGATGAGAGCTGACAAGGAATACGACATTCGTCTGCTCTATATCGCATGTGCATATCTCATAGCTCACAGAGGGCATTTCCTTATTGACGTGAATAAAGAAAATATTGATGCGGTCACAGACTTTAATGCGGTGTATAACGGTCTGATGAGCTGCTTTAGCGATGGCGTTTCTTCACCGTGGGAATGCGATGCCGATTCCTTTGCCAAGGTGCTGAAAAAGAAATTGCCTGTAAGCAAAAAGTCAAATGAATTTAAGGCGCTGCTTTGGAACGGCCAAAAGCCTGTATATGATGCGGCGGACGAAATGATATGCAGGGCTGATATACTAATTAATCTGATTTGCGGCGGCAAATGCAAGCTTAGCGATCTGTTTGACAATGAGGAGTACAAGGAGCTTGAAAATAATTCTGTTTGTCTGGCATCAGCGGATTTTGATGATATTTTTGCTCAGCTTCGCAGCAGCCTTGAAGAGTCACACGCAGAAATCTTGGTAAAAGCAAAGGCTGTATATGACTGGGCTTTGCTGACTGATATACTTAATGGGCACACATTTATTTCAGAAGCCAAGGTAAATGTTTATGAACAGCACAAAAAGGATATTGAATGGCTCAAAAAATTCATTAGGAAATATATCCCCGAAAAGTATAACGAGGTTTTCAGAACAGCGTCAGATAAGAAAAATTACACTTCCTACTCCTATAATGTTTCATCGGTAAAAACAGAACTTCCCGATAATTTCAAAAAGGCAACTCAGGAGGATTTCTGCAAATATCTGCGCCCTATTGTATCGTGTATAAAGGTCAGCGATGACGATAAAGAAATGTATGATGATATGATCGCACGAATTACGGATAATTCCTTCTGCCCCAAGCAGGTCACGGGAGATAACAGAGTAATTCCCTATCAGCTTTATTGGAACGAGCTGAAAATAATTCTTGAAAAGGCTGCACCATTCTTTAGCTTTCTGAATATTTCGGACAAGTATTGTTCCGTGTCAGAAAAGATCCTCAGCCTTATGGAATTTCGGGTGCCTTACTATGTGGGACCGCTTGTGTCGGGACAAAAAAGCCAATTTGCGTGGATGGTTAAAAAGGATAATGCACCGAATGAAAAAATATATCCGTGGAATTTTGATGATATAGTTGACAGGGACGCAAGCGAGCAGGAATTTATCAAGCGAATGACATGTACATGTACATATTGTGCGGGTGAAGAAGTTCTGCCAAAAGCATCGCTGCTATATTCTAAATTCTGCGTACTGAATGAGATAAATAACATTCGTATCAACAACGTGCCTATATCTCCCGAATACAAGCAGCTTATTTACACAGAATGCTTTGAAAAGCACAGAAGAGTTACTGTAAAAACCATAAGAAATTATTTGCTCTCAGCAGGATATATGCAAAAGGACGATGAAATTTCGGGAATAGACATCTCTGTAAAATCGTCGCTGAACTCCTATCACGATTTCAAATCCCTGATATCTCGGAAGGTCATCACACACAAGGACGCTGAGGAAATAATAAAGCGTATTACCTATACGCAGGACAAATCACGTTTAAAGAAGTGGCTGAAGGCAAACTTTAATTTTTCGGGTGACGATCTGAGATATGTTTGCGGGCTGAAATACGCAGATTTCGGACGCCTTTCCGAAAAGCTGCTGACAGGATATTCCGATATAAAGGACGGACAGGTGCTTAACCCAAGCATTATTGAAATGATGTGGGAAACAAACAATAATCTTATGCAGCTGCTTTCGGATAAATTCAGCTATTCGGAACAGATAAGCGTTGATAATGCTGCGTATTATGCCGATAAAAGTCAGACGCTTAATGAGCGGCTTGATGATATGTACATTTCCAACGCTGTAAAAAGGCCTATAATCCGCACCATTGACATAGTTAAGGAAATCGGCGGAATTATGGAAAAGCAGCCTAAGAAAATATTTGTCGAAATGGCAAGAGATGCAGACAAATCAAAGAAAAACAAACGAACAGCTTCGAGGCGTGAGCAGATAACAAATCTATACAGCAAATTCCCGGAAAGCGAAGTAAAGGAGCTTTCCGAACAGCTTGAATCCAAATCCGACAGTGAACTCCAGAGTGAAAAGCTGTTTCTGTATTTTACGCAGCTCGGAAAATGTATGTACACGGGACAGGCTATTGATATTAGCAGGCTCAGCTCTAACGAATACAATGTTGACCATATTTATCCGCAGTCAAAAACGGAGGACGACAGCATAAGCAACAAGGTGCTGGTTATGTCCGTTATAAACGATAAGAAAAAGGATATTTATCCTCTGAGTGAGGTTGAGGGAAATATTCAGGAAAATATGATGTCCTTCTGGACGATGCTAAAGGATAAGGAGCTTATTTCTAAGGTGAAATATGACCGCCTTACCAGAAAAACCAAGTTTACCGAGGACGAGCTGGCAGGCTTTATCAACAGGCAGCTTGTGGAAACACGTCAGTCCACAAAGGCGGTTGCTGCTATCTTGGGAGAGATGTTCCCCGATAGTGAGATCGTATATGTAAAAGCGGGTGTTGTTTCAAGATTCAGACAGGAATTTGAAATGCTCAAATGCAGATGCGTTAACGATCTCCATCATGCCAAGGACGCTTATCTGAATATTGTTCTGGGAAATGTTTATAATGTTAAGTTCACAAAAAGTCCTGTCAATTTTATAAGAAGCGGCGAAAATTACACGCTTAATATTAAGCCTATGCTTGATCACGATATTTCAAGAGGCGGCGTATCTGCATGGAAGAAGGACGAGAGCATTGCAATTGTAAGAAAAACCATGAGCAAGAACAATATCCGATATGTAAGATATTCATATGAAAAGAAGGGAGGACTTTTTGATATTCAGCCTGTGCGCAAGGGCAAGGGTCAGATACCGCTGAAAAAGGGGCTTGATATCGATAAATACGGCGGATATAACAAGGCTACGGTTCCTTACTTCTATCTGGTCAAGCATACGGTCAAGGCTAAGGAGCAGATAGCTATAATTCCCGTTGAGCTGTACAGAGCCGCTAATATAATTAGCATAGACGAGGTGAAAAAATTCTGCGAAAAAGAGCTTGAAATGAAAAATGTAACGGTTCTTCTTAACGGCAGAAGGATAAAGATAAACACACTATTTGAAATAGATGGATTCAGAGCACATTTATCCTGCAAATCAAATAACACCATATGGTTTAAGGGCGGAATGCAGCTTGTTCTCGGCAGTGAATGGGAAACATATGTAAAGCGGCTTTCTTCCATTGCCGAGAAATACAATGAGTCTATAAGAATGAAAAGACCTGTGTATAAGATAACCGATTTCAACAAGATCGACAGGGAGCATAATTGTGAGCTTTACAGTATCCTAAAGGATAAGCTTATGAATACATCGTATGCTGTACTTATGCCAACGCCAATAACGGTCTTAAAAAATGGAGAGCAGGTTTTCCAAAAGCTTTCTCTCGAAGATCAGTCGCTGGCATTGCTTAACATTATTTCTCTATTTGGCTGTTCAAACTCAGGCGGTAAGGATCTTACTCTGATAAACGGAAAGGCAAAGCAAGGTATCCTGACGATGTCTATGAATATCAGCAACATTAAGGGTATCAAGAGCATTCGTATTATAGATCAGTCACCCACAGGACTTTTTGAGAAGAGGTCGGAGAACCTGCTTGAATTATGAGTTGAAGAACGGTTGTAATAACAAATATATGCAAGCCGGACTATAAAATGGGTTATATGGTAGTTCGTTCGGAGGACACAAAGCGTGTCCTCCCGGACGAAATATCGGTGCTTATTGTTGAGAATACAGCTATTTCGATAACAGGCTGCCTTCTTGCGGAATTAACAGCAAAAAAGATCAGTGGCAGGTGAGAAGAGATATGTTATTCATAAAGATTTATGCGAGATTTGTTGACAAATAAGTACAATTTTGATATAATCTAATTGAAAACCCTGTGAAATTACACAGCGAGTAGTGTCGCTTTCTCAAATTTGAGGTTTGAAAGTAGGTTTGAGAGTAGTGTAATTTTATAGGGTAGTAAAACGGATATCGAAAATGCGAAAAGGGCGGTGAGTTTGAGAGTAGTGTAATTTTATAGGGTAGTAAAACAGAGTTTCCTGTGCCTGTCCTTCGCCTATGTTTGAGAGTAGTGTAATTTTATA
>CAMCRP010000112.1 GCA_945877315.1 uncultured Ruminococcus sp.
TGGAGCGGGCTCCCTTCTGTATGTATTCGTAATGGTGTTAGAGTGGGGGTACGGCGAGAGGACAGAGTCCTCTCGCCTTGGGGTAAAATCATGCGGGGGTCAGGATTACTCGCTCAGGGGCTGGATGGAGATCGCTTCCTCCATCAGGGCGTTGAAGTCATCCACAGTCATGGTGGACAGAACGCTGTCGATGGCTTCCTTACGCATATCGGCAAGAACATAAGATACCCTCTTGTCCTTGAACGCATCGGGATTCTCGCTAATATCCTCCCATAGCTTCTGCATCAAAACACCGAGCTTCGGATTTGATGAAAGGAGTTCTTCTATGTACTCATTTATTTCATTGAGCAAGTTCTGATAATGCTGTTCATTGCGTTCTTCATCGGTTGCAGATACAACAGTCTGGATAAGACTGACAATATAATCATAGTCAATTTTTTCCTTGCTGTATGCCTTAAGCTCATAATCAAGGTCGATTATTTCATCGGGAGGTGTATCATCGCCCGGCTTGGTCTTATACTTTTCACGGATATTCTTGTAATGAGCCGCATAATCATTATATTCTTCTTGTGTAATGCCATAGGAATCGGGCGGATTATCCGCATATCTCGTAAATGCTTTCAGACTTGCATATATCTTATCAAACTCCTGAAAAGCCTTTGCAAATCTGAGCTGACCTTCCTTAGAAAGTGTAGGGATTATATTGGGAGTTGCTGCTGTAACACGCAGATATGCGAGCGCTTTTGTGAACTCGTCATAAACCGTTTCCCAATCGGGAGCAAGTGCAGCAGCCTGTCCGCCTGACGAATACAATATCAAGGCTTCATCAACTGCCTTTTTGAACTTGTGCGGAGATTGAAAGGTCACGATCTGACCTGCTGTTTTCGATTTATCAAAAAGACGGTTTGTTCGTGAAAACGCCTGAATAATGTCGTGAGGGTGCATCGGCTGTCTGTCCATAAAAACGGTTGACAGACAAGGAGCGTCAAATCCTGTGAGCAGCCTGTTTACAACAATAACAAGGTCAAGCTGCTCGTCACGGCTCTTGTATTTTGTTTTCTTTCTTGCAAGCCTGTCATTCAGATTAGCATTGTATCCCTTTATCTCACCGATACTGTGATGAGTACCGAACATAGCATTATAATCGTCAAGCGACTCCTGCATTTTTGGTACGTTCAAATCTGCACTTTCTGTATCTTCATCACTGGAAACAGAATATGTAATTGCAAATTTCGGGAAATCGGGAAGAACACGCTTTGTTTCTTCACTTATCACAACACTTGTTTCGCCGTTCTTCACTCGTTTGAGCAAATCATAATATGCCTGCGCCCTTTGAATAGAATTTACAGTCAGAAGTGCTTCATAGGTCTGACCTCTGCCGTTTTTGAAGCCAAGCTTTTCCCTTGATTTGTTTATTATGGTATTCAGAACTTCAAGCATATGCGCTTCGGTTTCGTAAATGGAAAGATCCTCGTTTTCATCATCTTTATCAAGATTTTTTACACCGAGATGTTCAGTCTGAAATCCCAGAACAGCTTCGTCACGGATAGCTTCTTTGACTGTATATTTATGCAGACAAGGACCATAAAGCTGATCTGTTGTCCTCGGCAGATCACCCTCCGGAGGATAAGCATTAACATCAAAACGAGGAGTTCCCGTAAAACCATACCAAAGAGAATTGCGGAAGAACTGTGAAAGAAGTCTTTGCGTTCTCGGTGTAACCGCTCTGTGGCACTCGTCAACAACAAACGCTATGCGAAGATTTTTAATACGCTCATAAGCAGGCGTACCTTCCTGAAGCCGTTTCTTGACAGCAATAGAAAGCTTCTGAATTGTGGTTACAATAACCTGTTGATTTTTATTTTTCAGCTTATTTATTAAATCGCCTACATTTTCGGTTTCATCAACATCAACAATATCATTATTGGCATATGACTGAAACGCCTGTGTTGTCTGCATATCAAGGTCTTTTCGGTCGATAAGAAATATTGTCTTTTCAATACTCGGAATATCAATAAGAAGATTTCTCGCTGTTTTATAGCTTGTCATTGTCTTGCCCGAGCCTGTTGTATGCCATATATATCCCGATTTTCCCTGACGTGATGCTGCTCTCACCGCTTCAATAGCGTGTATCTGATAAGGACGGAGTAAAAGCAGCTTTTTGTCCTCTTGGTCTAAAACTACATACTTCATTACCATCTGGTGTGCTTCGGGTATTTTCAGAACCTCCGAAGCAAATTTCAGATAATCGGTAACGGGAGCATTTGTGTTATCTTCCCAGCCCGAAAGGAATTTTTCATTCAGCTGTTCTTCGCTTGCTGCCGCAAAATACTTGGTATCCACCGCATTTGATACTACAAACATCTGCACTGCCGAAAATACGCCTGTAAACTTGCCCTCACGGATATACTTTTTTATCTGTCTGAAACCGTCTAAATATGAGTGCTGACGGTTTTTCAGCTCAATATGTATAAGAGGTATACCATTTATCAGTAAGGACACATCAAAACGGCGATTTTGATCGTGAATATCACATTCATCGTCCTTTAAGGCTCTGTATTGGTTGATGACCTCGTAAACGCTTGAGCCGCCTGCAATATCATCACGCTTTAAAACTGTCAGCTGAACATTCTTTGTATCTCTTTGAACGGAAACGTGTGCAATGCCATTTTCTCCTGCTATCCATTTTGCAGCATCGTAAAATGTTGCAAATGACAGCTGGTTTTTCACCTGTTCAAACTCACGGTCTGTCAAAGGCATTCCATCAAGCTGTTCCTTGTTTCCACGTTCAAGAATATGCCTGATGTTTTCCCAAAGTTTATTCTCGTCATTAAGATCGGGGCGATATGTCCACTGACTTTTGCCCTGAGTAAGCTGATCAATTAACTTTTCTTCAATGGTCTGTTCGAGTTCAGCCATTATAAACACCGCCTTTCGAAAAATCTTCTGATGTAGTATTGCTTTTTCCGACAAATATTACTTTTGCTTACGCTGATGAAGGGTGATAAGGTTGTCGAGGTTGCGGAAATATGAGCCGATTTGCTCTTGTTCACTATACTCCGTAGGATAAGAAATTGTTGTTCCTTGTAAAGCGGATTTTGATATTGAAGTCACTTTTGTTCCTTGCATAAGCGGAAGTAATGTATCGTGAAATGAGTTGGAATTCATATAATATCCAAGATAGCCAACAGCATATGTCTGCTTAGGTCTTAATGGAATTGTATGCAATCCTGCAAGCACTTCGAATGTGCCTAAATTGGCTATTTCAGTACATTTTCCGACTGTTTCATCTTCTGCTGTATCGGCTATAACCACATCACCGTTACGGAGTAATGAAGCCTTGAATTTATCTGCTATTTCTTTTGATTGTATATACGGAAGTGTTTCTGTTTTAAGGTCAAGCACCTCGCCATATTTCACAAGAATATCTCCATAATGAACATTCCCTGCAACACCGTTTTCGGCACATAATTCAGCTCTTGAAAGAGTGTTATTTTGTAGAATTTCAAACGCTGAATTGAACTCACGCTGTTCCCAAGCATTTGTCGATTTTCGGATTTATATAGCCTTTTTCCGCTCCTCCACAAGGGAATCAATATCACAAAAAGCATTATCAAGTGCTTCACAATGATAGCGTTCATACATATTGTAGATAAAATCGGTCAGCTGCAATGAATCCCAAAGCTCAAGCACCTTATCAGCAGTTGTTCCACGACTTTTTGCATACTGCTCAATCAGAAAGATAAAAAAATCCATTTCCTTTGACATTCTTATCCCTCCCTGAAATAGCTTGAATTTCTCGGATCGCCGGTTATCTGTTCGCACTCCCACATATTGAAAATTGCAGGATAGCCAAAATCCCACATTTCAAGCGAGGTATCGGAAAGCATTGAATATGTTTCCGATTTCATAAATCGCCTGAGAGCTTCCCATTCGGAAAGCCCATATTTCTCACAGATCAGTTTTATTACCTCTTTATCATAATAATTCAAAATATATGGCAGAATTTCCGAACTCATACAAAAATCCCCCTTTTGAATGTCAGAAGGTCAAGAGCTTTTTCCGATTTGAAGGCATACTGGTCTTTCAGTTTAAAAGGCAGCAGTCTGCGTATTGCTTCGTCCTCGTCATATACTCCGATAAGATAAAGAGAAATAACATCAAATGTCCTGTCATTTGCAACAGGTCCGATAATAATGTCATATTCCTCTCCGTTTCTTTGTTCTGAACGGCAATCGCTTACAAATCTGAGCCATTCCTTATTGGCTGATTCATAACGTATAACTTCAAGCTCTGCGAGCCGCTCATCATCAAATTCAAATTCGTTAATGATAGGTGTACCGGATTTCTTACGATCGGCGGTCAGCTTTGCCCATTTTTTCGCCTGCTCATAATCAGACGTCATATAAAATGCCGTTCCGAAGTCAAGAGCACGATTACTTTGCAATATTTTCGGCTCCCTGACTTCAACATTGCTCCCGTGATATAATTTCATCGCCATTTCCTCTCATATAAACATCTTTTGAAGCATTGATTTCTTCAATTTTTTCAGCGTTTCCAGCTTACGCTGATGAAGGGTGATAAGGTTGTCAAGGTTGCGGAAATATGAGCCGAT
>CAMCRP010000113.1 GCA_945877315.1 uncultured Ruminococcus sp.
TAGAACATATCTTGGTATATGGAAAATTGATGAATTGGCAGCCTAAAAAACTGAAAAGAACTGAAAAAATGGACTCCAAGTATAAAAATCCTGATAATGACCCACGTGGTGCATGGAGAAATATTGTTGCAAGTGCGCCCAACGCTTCTACACATCAAGGTATGGTGTATGCAATACAAAATCCATTAACTGGTGAATACGCATATCCGCCTCAGGGAAGATGTTGGGCATTAGGTCAGGAATATATGCTTGAAGCAATGAAGCAATGGTGCGATTATGAATTGCGAAATATTGATGATGATGCTGAACGAGCAAGAATATGCGGCGTATCAGCAGAAGAAGTTCGAAAAGACGTAATGGCTATCGTACTGAAAGATACATTAGAAGTTGCAAAAGAAAAAGCAACTAAAATATATCAAGGAGTTCTCCCCGATTTCTATTTTTCAAAAAAAGGTTTAGGAACATTAAGCCGAAAAGCATATATAAATGAAGTAAGCGGTCGTCCTGTAACAAACTTTTGGTCATATGAAGAAACCGGACATACAGATGAAGCATCCCGTCTTTTAAAGAATTTGTTTGGAGGTGTAGCAGTTTTTGACACTCCAAAACCACCTCGTTTATTAGACAGGATTTTACAAATAGCTTCAAATCCGAATTCCGTTGTCCTCGACTTCTTCGCAGGCAGTGGCACAACTGCACAGGCTGTTCTTGAACTGAACAGACAGGACGGAGGACACAGGAGCTTTATTCTCTGCACAAACAACGAAAACAATATCTGCACCGATGTTACCTATCCCCGTATCAATACCGTTATATCGGGCAAAAGACAGGACGGAAGCACATATTCCGAGGGGATCCCTGCAAATCTCAAATATTATCGTACCGATTTTGTTTCAAGAGATGAGGAATATCTGTCCGATGAGCTGCTTGAACATATCATCGAAATGATACAGCTTGAACACGGTGTCAAGATAGATAACAAGCGGTATTTCATTCTTCTTGATGAAGATGAAGCGGACGAGCTGGCTCAGAATCGTGCCGATTATCCCGACATAAAGGAGATATATGTTGCAAAGGACGTTCTTTTTACAACGGAGCAGGCAGCATTATTCGCAGACGTTGAAATAAAGATCATTCCCGATTATTACTTCGAGTTTGAGTTAAGAGAGGAGGGTGAATCATGGTAACCGGAGGTATTGCATTAACTCTGTTTCCGTTTCAGGAGCAGGCTATCATTAAACTTATAGATCTGACTGCTGCACCCGATTCCAAAAATGTAATTGTGATGAAATCCCCTACCGGTTCGGGCAAAACGGTTATTCTTCTCGGATACATAGATGAATATCTTTTCAATGCAAGACCGGATACAGCATTTGTATGGTTCTGTCCCGGCTCCGGTGACCTTGAAGAACAAAGTCAGGATAAGATGCGTAAGCTGCTGCCTAACAGAAAGACACAGAATCTTTTTGAAGCTATGCAGAACGGCTTTGAAGCCGAAACGACCACATTCATAAACTGGGAGCTTGTCCGCAACAAGAACAAAAATCTTGCTGTTCGTGACGGTGAACGGAAAAACCTGTTTGACCGTATTGCAGAAGCTCACAGAAACGGAATAGAATTCATCGTAATTATCGACGAGGAACACGCAAACGATACGAAAAAGGCACAGGATATTATTGATGCTTTTTCGGCTGTTCACACTATAAGGGTAAGTGCTACTGCAAGTCAGAACAAAAAGTGCGAATATTTCGAGATCGACGAGATGGACGTAATAAATGCAGGACTTATCACAAAGGCTCTTTATGTGAATGAGGGTGTGAAGGATAATGCCGAGGTTTCCGAGGATTATGACTGTCTGCTGGAGCTTGCGGATGATAAACGCAAACAGATACAGGCACAGTATAAAAAAGTCGTTCCTAATAAAACTATACGTCCTCTTGTGTTGATACAGTTCCCTAACGGTCAGCCTGAAACGATAGAAGCAGTTGAAGAAAAACTTGCGGATATGGGTTATACTTACGAAAACGGTATGGTAGCAAAATGGATGGCTGATGAAAAGGTAAATCTGTCCGACAACTTTACCGCAAACGATGGAATACCTGTATTTCTGCTGATGAAACAGGCAATAAGCACAGGCTGGGACTGCCCGAGAGCCAAAATACTTGTCAAGCTCCGTGAGGGTATGAGTGAAAACTTTGAGGTGCAGACGATAGGAAGAATACGCCGTATGCCCGAAGCAAAGCACTACGAAGATGATCTGCTTGATTTCTGTTTTGTCTATACCTTTGATGAAAAATACAAAGAGGGATTGCTTTCCGATGTGGACAGAGCATATGAAACGAGGAGACTATTCCTTAAGGATAAGTGCAAGACGTTTACCCTTGAAAAGCAGATGCGAGATCTGGACTATGACGGACTTGGCGAGCGTGACATTCTTGCTATGCTTCATCAGCATCTTGTTGTAAAGTATAAACTTGGCGATGATAAGGCACAAAACAGAAGAATACTGCAAAGCAACGGATATATTTTTGGCGATGAGATCATAAACAAGGTGCTTTACGGTGAATTTGTACGCATATCCAATCTTACCGATAAAAACAGCCTTAACTCCGAGAATTACCATACAACAAGGCGTAAGGTCAATACTCATAAAAATGGTTTGCAGCTTCTTCACAGTATTGACAGCATCAAGAATATTATCGGAATTTCTACTGCAAAGGTCAAGGTGATCCTCGAAAGACTGTTTCGAAAAAGCACCAAACGTAAATTCAAGCTTGTGGAGCTTTCTACAGATGAGTTTTACGCTTTTGTCATCAATAATGAACATAAAATTCGCAGTGAGTTCCGTGAAATAACGGCGAATGTTCATATTCAGACGGAATTTGTCAGAAATCCCAAAACATCTGTATTCCGTATTCCCGAGCAGGATTTCTTCAAATACGATCCGGGAGTTAAATCGGAAATAGAATACCTGAACAATGCCTATAAGGACTATACATCGGGATTTGCAACAAGCCTTGTCCGCAGTACGTCTGAAATGCTTTTTGAACAGTATTGCGAAACAAGAGATGACATCGAATGGGTATATAAAAACGGAGATGCGGGACAGCAATATTTTTCTATCGTATATGTTGACGGAATACAGCATCAATGGCTTTTTTACGCAGATTATATCATTATGAAAAAAGATGGTACGGTTTGGGTGATCGAAACCAAAGGCGGAGAAAGCCACGGTCAGGACAAAAACATTGACAGGCAAATCGAAAACAAATTCAATGCTTTTAAGGATTATGCCGATAAGCATGATCTGCATTGGGGATTTGTCCGTGACAAGGATAATCGGCTGTATATCAATAATACCGTATTTTCAGAGGATATGTCTGCTGATGAGTGGAAACCATTAGAGGAAATATTCTAAAGCGGTATAATATCTAAAGAACTGCTTATAGTCGCAAATATGGCTATAAGCAGTTCTTTGTATTTGTAAATATGGCAATATAATTGCAAAATGTAATGTTGAAAAGCGGTAATGCGATTATGCACGAATCCGCTGTCGCTCATAAATCTTTTCATATTTTTTCATGCAGCTGCTCCGCCAATCCCCTCAA
This sequence comes from uncultured Ruminococcus sp., assembly GCA_945877315.1. Classification (GTDB taxonomy): domain Bacteria; phylum Bacillota; class Clostridia; order Oscillospirales; family Ruminococcaceae; genus UMGS1889. The sequence continues at coordinate 3,609 of CAMCRP010000113.1, forward strand.
TTCATTTTCCCACTCAATAAGCTGTGCGGAAAAAGCAGTAACCTCGGACAAAGGACTTTCATCGGACAGTCCTCTTTTCATTGTAAGAGCCTTTTCCTTAAGCTCATTAAAAAGAGCATTATACCGCTCAAGAGCTTCGGGAGAACGCTTGAGCTTGCGCTTCTGGTTGTTGGTGTTGTTGTAGAACTGGGTGTATAAGCTCTGCACATCGCTTTCGGCGTTCTTTATGCGATTTTCCTTTGTCCACTCTCTCTTGTGAACATTGCGGCACTCCTGACTGCAAAAGTCGGAATTGTTGGTCTTGTCCTTGATTATCAGCTTTCCGCAGATTGTGCAATTTGATACAATGCGGTTAGCCTGTTTGAGCATATCAACGTAAATACGGAGAACGGCAAGGAACGAATCATCAGCAATATAAGCAGTCTGCCAAGTACCGTTAAGGTGCGTGTAATAGATATGTACTGTCAGATCGGTGGGCGAAGCGTTTATCTGCTCTGGTATGTTCCAATACCGCACATTCGATTCGGGAACTTTCGGGAGATTACGAAACGGCAGGAGCATATCCGAAACAC
>CAMCRP010000114.1 GCA_945877315.1 uncultured Ruminococcus sp.
AAGTGTACTCACAAACTAAGAAAATCCCGCAAACAGGCTTCCAACCACAGCCAACATAGGGCCTGCGGGACGGGCAACCCCGCCCCTACAAAGGTTGGAGCAACCTAATAATTTCAGCGGTGAAGCGGGACGGTATGCGTCCCCTACAATAAATAGCAAAACAATACGTATAACATATTTTGAAAGGTCGAATAAAAATGAAAATGAAAGAAGAACAGTTCCGCTTAATTAAGGAACAGCTAAAAAAGCTTACGTCCATTGACTGCTTTTACAAGAAAAAGCTGGAAGGCGTTGACGTTGACTCCATTCAATCGCAGGAGGATTTTGAGAAGCTGCCGTTCACATGGAAGGGCGATCTGAGAGAGGCTTATCCTCTGGGCTTGCAGGCTGTCCCCGATGAGGAGATCGTCAGAATACATTCATCTTCGGGAACAACGGGAACGCCCGTTATTATCCCCTACACCGCAAAGGACGTGGACGACTGGGCGGTAATGTTCAAACGCTGCTATGAAACGGCGGGACTTACCAACCTTGACCGTGTTCAGATAACCCCCGGCTACGGTCTGTGGACTGCGGGAATAGGTTTCCAGAACGGTGCGGAAAAGCTGGGTGCAATGGTTATCCCCATGGGTCCGGGAAACACCGACAAGCAGCTGCGAATGATGATAGATATGAAGTCTACCGTGCTTTGCGCAACTTCCTCTTATGCGCTTCTTTTAGCTGAGGAAATCGCAAAAAGAGGTATCGGAGATCAGATACATCTGAAAAAGGGCATTATCGGTTCGGAACGCTGGGGCGAGAAAATGAGAAAGCGTATCGCCGATGAGCTGGGCGTTCAGCTTTACGATATTTACGGTCTGACCGAGGTTTACGGTCCCGGAATCGGTATCAGCTGCGACCATGAATGTGGTATGCACATGTGGGACGATTTCATTTATTTTGAAATTGTTGACCCGAAAACGGGCAAGAATCTCCCCGACGGCGAAATAGGCGAGCTTGTTATCACCACCCTGAAAAAGCAGGGCGCACCCCTTATCCGCTACCGCACACACGACCTGACAAGGGTTATCACCGGAGATTGTCCCTGCGGCTGCAAATATCCTCGTATCGACACAATTCTGGGACGCACAGACGATATGGTAAAGGTCAAGGGCGTGAACATTTTCCCCAGCCAGATAGACGAGCTTATCAGCGGCATTGAGGGCGCGTCAAGCGAATATCAGTTTATGATAGACCACTTAAACGGCAAGGACATCTGCACCCTGTTTGTTGAATATCAGGACGGCGCAAACGCTGCCGCTTTGGAGTACGTTATCGGAAATGCGTTCAAGGCGAAGATAGGTATTCAGGTCATTGTAAAAATGGTTCGCCTTGGGGAGCTGCCAAGAAGCGAAAAGAAATCCACACGAGTTTTCGATAACAGATATTGATGAAGATACAGCTTTTTCTTATGTCTGCGGACGAGAATTTGTGCCATGAAGGGCTGAAATATCTTCCCGAAAGCCGAAGAAATGCCGTTTCCCGCCGAAAGCAGCCGCAAGCCCGTGCAGAAAGCCTTTTCGGAGAATTGATCGTCCGACGGGAAATCTGCAAACGGTTCGGAAAAGAAGCGGCATTGTCGGAATTTCGCGCAGGCGAGTATGGAAAGCCCTATTTTTCGGGAGATGAAAGCTTTGGGTTTTCCGTTTCCCATTCATCGGGAACGGTTCTTGCGGCGGTTTCGGACGGGAATGTGGGTGCTGATATCGAACGCAGCGACAGGTGTTCGGACAGGCTTATCCAAAAGTGCTGCACCCCCGAGGAACAGGAATATCTTGAAGCTGTCCCCGATAAAAACAGGGAATTTATGCGGCTTTGGACAAGAAAGGAAGCCCTTTCAAAGCTTGACGGACGGGGCATTGCTATGGGCTTCGGCAGCGTTTGTGTGCTTAGTGACGAGCGTATATTTACGGCGGAACGGGACGGATTTTTTCTTTCGGCGGCTGCGGAAAGCGTCCCCGAATGTGAGATAATTGTCTGCACAGCGACAGAAATTCTGGATTTTTGGAGGGAACAATGAGCATTTCATTTATTGATACACATTCCCATTATCAGGACAAGGCGTTTGACAGCGACCGTTATGAGCTTTTGGAGCGTATTCACAGGGAGAACGGTGTCCGCTTTGTCATTGTTATCGGATATGATATTCCGTCATCGGAAATGGCGGTTCAAATTGCGGAGAAGCTGGATTTTGTCTATGCCGCCGTGGGCATTCACCCCGAGGAATGTAACGATATTCCCGAAAATTGGCTTGACGAGGTTCGCAGACTTGCACAGCACAAAAAGGTCTGCGCTATCGGTGAGATTGGGCTTGATTACCATTATGAGGGCTATGACAAGGAACGTCAGGAGATGGTTTTCCGCCGTCAGCTGGAGCTTGCAAGGGAGCTGAAAAAGCCTGTTTCCGTCCATGTCAGGGACGCTTCGGAGGACAGTCTGCGAATTCTCTCCGACTACGGTCAGACCGACGGTGTTATGCACTGCTTTGCGGGTTCTGCGGAAACTGCCGAGCAGGTATTGAAGCTTGGTATGCACATTAGTTTCACGGGGGTGCTGACCTTCAAGAACGCAAAGAAGGCTTTGAAGGCTTTGTATCGTGTCCCCCTTGACAGACTTCTGACGGAAACGGACTGTCCCTATATGGCACCCGAGCCGTTCCGAGGACAGCGATGCGACAGCTCCATGATAATAAAAATGCTTGAAAAAATGGCTGAAATAAAGGGCGTTTCCGTGGACGAGGCGGCAAGGGCGACTTCCGAAAATGCGGTAAGGCTGTTTGGGTTGGCGTAAAAATAAAGCTGCCGCAGGAAGAGTTACTGTGGCAGTTTTTGCAATAAAAAAGGAGAAATCGGATATGGACTATCGTATCAGACTAGCGAGCGAAAATGACGCAGAAGCGGTGCATGACATTTACGGGGCTTATGTCCCTCTTGATTATGTCACGTTTACCGTTGACAATCCCAATGTGGAGTCATATCGTCAGAAAATCGTTGATACCCTTGAAAAATATCCTTTTCTGGTTGCGGAGGGCGAGGACGGGAAAATCCTGGGATATGTGTACGGTTCGTCACTCCGTCCCCATGATGCGTATCAATGGAATGTGGAATGGACCATCGTTCTTGCGCCTTATGCGCCGAAAAGATGCGGTATTGCGTCGGCACTTTACAGGGAGTTTGCGGCGATTTTGGAGAAACAGGGTTACAGATATATTTACGGCGTGCTGGTGGATACAAATGAAGCAAGCCTTGAATTTCACAAAAGCTTGGGCTTTTCCGAGGTGGGACATTTTGAAAATGCAGGCTTTAAGCTTGGAAAGTGGCGTGGTATCAGGTGGCTGGTGAAGCGTATCGGCACGTCCGAGGGAGAGCCGAAAAAGCCGTTGAAGCTGTCTGAGGTACCGGTATGATAAGAAAAGCAGAAATAAAGGACATTTCACGTATTGCGGAGATACTTGTATTTGTTAAGCGGATAAATTACCGTGATATTTTCAAAGATGATGATTTTTCATTTAATGAATTGCAGGTACTAAAGGTCGCAGAGGAATATTCGAGTCCCGAAAAGCTTGATAACATTTTTGTGTATGATGACGGCATTGTAAAGGGTCTAATACATATGGAGGAAACGGAGATAGCCGAGCTTTATGTGGATAAATTCTTCCAAAATCAGGGCATCGGCGGAAAGCTTATGGAGTACGCTATACGGGTGCATAATGCAGACCGTTTATGGGTTATCGAGAAAAATGTAAAGGCTGTCAGGTTCTATGAAGCCCACGGTTTTCGGCTTTCGGGGGAAAGGAAATGCGAGGAGGGGACGGAGGTGTTTGTTGGGTTGATGGTGAGATGATTTTTCAAATAATAACGGGTTCCCACACCTATTGCGGAAACCCGTTCATTATTTACGCTTTTTCCAAAATCTTCACAAAATCCGCCTCGGGAACGGGCTTT
>CAMCRP010000115.1 GCA_945877315.1 uncultured Ruminococcus sp.
CCAACTTGTGTGGATTATAACTTGAAAACATCAAAAGGGTACACAAACCCCATTGCATATATTATACATCTTTTTTTTCTTTCTGTCAAGATAGAAATTGCATCCCAATATTACTATATATTTATTATTCAAAATTACTACTATTCCCATTAATCATCTCACGATACTCCTTAAGCATTTCATTAAGAACCGCTCCAACTCTAAGTTGTTGCTTATACACCATTGTTCTATATGGATCTCCGGCACCAATGTTATCAAACTCATTACAGCTTTCAATTCTTCGAACAAAATCCGAATACGATTGCTTAACATAGCTCTCAAAACTAATTCTTTCGTCATCGGATTTATATATTAAAACTATTTTCAACAGATTGTCATATGCAATACGTTGTTCAGAGTTTTCGGGATTATATAAGAATTTCAAAATAACGTACCTGTCATTCTCCTCTATATAATAACGATAATATTTTTCGTCAGATTTGTTCCATTCACTGAAAACTCCTAATTCTGGAACAGGTACTAAAAGCCTTCCGCCATCAAGAGAAACTGTCTGATACTCTTCAAGCACAGTATTATTGACAATTATCTCCAACGTGTAAAAATGCGTGCTTTCATTGACTTGCGAATACGAGTAAAAATCATCGGTTTTCAATTGATTATCCACATCCCAATTATTCCGCACTACATATTCAGGCTTATAAATATTATACCACGAGCCTTTGTACTCACGCCATTCCAACTTGCGGCTAAGGCTATCCATTATGTATTCAAAGGGCGGTTTTGTAAGTCCAAGCCTTTTCCGCCATAGCATTTCAATTTGCCCCATATCGCTATTGCCATTGTTTTGCGTATTTTTGTCACCGATTCTACTGTAAATACAACCCTGAATCATTTCACCATACCGCTTTTTTAAGTATATGGGGGTCATATTAGTATTATAAATGATAAGAACATCAACATCGACAACATCATATGGTGCATAGGAGCTTTGCATTGAAATGGTTTTTAGTTCGATTTGTGGGACTATATCTCCTGCAAATTGCAAATTTGATAATGTGTCTAAGATGTCACTTTGCTTATAACGCTTATTTTGCATACCACATACTTTTAATTCATCATTAACACCAAAAATAATGTAACAGTCTTTATCGTGAATTGTATTTGCGAAACAAATAATATCTTTTATAAGATCGGCAGAATTTTCGTGCCATTCTTCTTTTACGTCCCATTGATCTGATTCCCGATGCTGGGTAAGAAATGTTTCTATTAATATATTAAGGTTATACTCATTATATTTCATTTTGTGTATTCCTCTGTGCAATATACTGAAATATCCGAAATTTTATCTCCAACTACAATTTACAGTTATAATATTTGCCGGCACTCCTAAAAACTGAATATCAAATTTCAAGGAAGGCTCAACAATAGTAGAAGCATTGTGAATTCGGAATGAAAGAGACCAACCATTATTAAGATAAAGTTCAGCTGTGTTTTTCGAGTTTGGCTTAAACCGCAGAGAAATGATTTCTGTCGGCAAATCTGCTTTGGGTATTAACAATGTAGCCTTATTCTTCTTACCATCTTTGTTTAACTCTCCACGAAGGTTGAATGACTGAAACTCCGTCAATTGTTTATTGTCAATAGCAACAACTTTATAAAAATCTCGTATTCCAAGCAAATACGAAATTAATCGTGAAGGTATTGTGTTATCACATTCATAAGCTCTGTTCAGCTCATCGATAAAAGCTTTTATAATAGGCTCATAAACTGCTTCCTCTTTGTTTTCCATATCGTGCCAAGCTAAACCTTGACCTTTAAGGACTTTTAAGTTGGAAAATATCGGCCTAACAGTATTCCAATAGTCATCTGCACACGGCAAATGATAGGTATTAGTTCTATTGTGCGTCAGAACTAATACCTATTTTTCAACATATCAAGCCGTAGCCTTATCCTCGGAAACAGAGGCATTTCCGATAAATCTGTAGAATATCTCGATCTTTACCCTTTTCTCACCGTCAACAAGCTCTTTCTCATATACATATATCTTGTCGATCAGCGTATGAAGAAGCTCGAAAGTAAGTTCCCGAATATCCACATAGCTCTTAACAAGATCGGCAAAATCAACAGCATTTCTTTGATTGATCTCCCGATTTTCCATATCAGCAGAAATACTTTTTACCTTCTCACGAAGCGTTGACAGTTCCTTTTCCATATTTGCCGAAAGGGATTTGTATGTTTCTTCGGAAACAACTCCGAACACCTTGTCCTCATACAATTTCTGTATAAGGATCTCAAGTTCGGATATACGTTTTTTTGACTTTGAAAGCTCATTTCGTAAAGAGGCAGACTCACCATTCCTGGAATTGTTGTATGCATCTGTCAGACATTTTATGTACTCATCAGTATTTTCTGCTGCCAACGAGGCATGACGCTTAATATCATCAAGTACAATAGTGTAAAGCTGTTCAAACTGAATGTTGTGACCCGAGCAGGCTGACAAACCATGACGGATAGCCGTCTGACATCTGTATGTTCCGATAGATGTTCTTCTCTTTTTCGTAGAGGCAAAACCATGCCTTTTCCCGCAGTCTGGACAATAAACAAGACCTCTGAAAATATTATCGGCATTTGAAGTTATGGAATCACGCTTAACGGATACACGCTGCTGAACTGTCTGAAAATCCTCTTCGCTAACAAGAGCCTCGTGCGCATTTTCTGTAATGACCCAATCCTCGGAATCATGCTTAATGATACGCTTATCCTTGAATGACTTGACACCATATCTCAGGCATACAATTTTTCCTGTGTAAACGGGATTTGTCAGTATATGATATACGCTGCCCGTTTCCCAGTCATAAGGATATTTCGTAAATGATTCGCTGCCCATCTCATCAGAATGATTATAGGAACGGGGCGTAAGTACCTTCATTTTTTTGAGGTGTGTGGCTATCATATGACAGCTTTTCCCTTCAAGAGCAAGTTGGAACATCATCCTGACATTATCGGCGCATTCATTCGGTATGAGTTTATTTGATTTTAGTTCAACTCTGCTGTAACCATAAGGAGCTGGACCGAGAGTATATCCGCCGTTAGCCGCCATTGTTCTGAATGCTGATTTAACTTTTTTGCTTATGTCCTTAGCATACCACTCATTGACGATATTTTTGAAGGGAGCAAAATCATTATCACCGATGAGGGAATCCACATTGTCATTTACGGCAATAAAGCGAATATCCTTCTGAGGGAAATATATCTCGGTGTAATATCCTGTCTGAAGATATTCACGTCCAAGACGGGACAAGTCTTTTACAATTACAGCACCGATCTTTCCTGCTTCGACATATCCGATCATTCTCTGAAAATCGGGGCGGTCAAAATTTGTGCCTGTGTAACCGTCATCCACAAAAAACTCTGTATTGAGAAATCCGTTGTCTTTGGCGTACTGCGTGAGCAATGTTTTCTGGTTCTGTATGCTCATGCTGTCGCCATTGTATTCATCGTCACGGCTCAATCTGCAATAGAGAGCCGTTATTTTATCGTGCTGTTTTAACTTCATAATATCCTACCTTTCCAAACAGCAGATTATGACTGTATTTATTATACACCATATTCTGCTGATAATCAATAGATTTGCGAAAACGTTTTCGTACAATATTTGCTGTTGAGTTTTGTTGATATTTGTGATATACTGTAATAAAAAGCCACTGAGAGGAACAATAAATGCGCAGGGTAGATTTTAGTACAGTAATAAACATAATAATTGAAAATTGCCGTGAGAATATGCACACCGCAA
>CAMCRP010000116.1 GCA_945877315.1 uncultured Ruminococcus sp.
AGTTTCGCTTTTTACGCCGATTTCTTCTCCGTGATTTAAATGGTGTTTAGTATAACAGGAAGAAAAAGGAAAGAGAAAGAGAATTGAAAGGAAAATTTTTATGGTAAGAGAAGATCTGAGAAACGTCGCAATTATTGCCCACGTTGACCACGGTAAGACTACCCTTGTTGACGAAATGCTGAAACAGGGCGGCGCATTCCGTGACAATCAGGTGGTTGCAGAAAGAGTTATGGACTCTAACGCTATCGAGCGTGAAAGAGGTATCACTATCCTTGCAAAGAATACTTCCGTCTGCTACAAGGACGTTAAGATAAACATTATCGACACACCGGGTCATGCCGATTTCGGCGGAGAGGTTGAGCGTGTCCTCAAAATGGTTGACGGCGTTATACTGCTTGTTGACGCTGCGGAGGGCTGTATGCCTCAGACAAGATTTGTTCTGTCAAAGGCTCTGGAGCTGGGACTGCGTGTAATTGTTGTGGTAAACAAGATCGACCGTCCCGATGCACGTCTGGACGAGATCGGCGACGAGGTTCTGGAGCTTCTCCTTGACCTTGACGCTTCCGAGGAACAGCTGGAAAGCCCCGTGCTCTACTGCTCGGGCAGACAGGGTACGGCTACCGAGGATTACAATGTCCCCGGTGAAAATCTTGTGCCCCTGTTTGAAACTATCCTCAGCTATATCCCCGCTCCCGAGGGCGACCCCGACGGCGAAATGCAGATGCTCATTTCCTCTATCGACTATAACGATTATGTGGGAAGAATTGGTATCGGCAGAATTGAAAGAGGTAAGCTGAGAGTCGGTCAGCAGGTGACTGTGGGCGATTTCCACGAGAACAAGAAGCCTTACAACAGCAAGGTCGTTACCATTTATCAGATACAGGGTCTGAACAGAGTGCCCGTTGATGAAGCAGAGGTGGGCGATATTGTGTGGATCTCGGGTATCGAAAACATCACTATCGGCGACACTATCTGCGATACTAACAGATACGAGCCTATTCCCTTCGTAAAAATTTCCGAGCCTACCGTTGAAATGACCTTCTCCGTAAACGACAGCCCCTTTGCGGGACGTGAGGGCAAGTTTGTTACATCAAGACAGCTTCGTGACAGACTTTTCAGAGAAATTCTCAGGGACGTTTCCCTTCGTGTCAGCGAAACCGACAACACAGACAGCTTCCGTGTTGCGGGACGAGGTGAGATGCACCTTTCTATCCTTATCGAAAATATGAGAAGAGAGGGCTATGAGCTTTCCGTTTCAACGCCGAGAGTGCTTATGCGTGAGATAGACGGCGTTCAGTGCGAGCCTATGGAACGCCTTGTTATCGACGTTCCCGAGGAGTGCGTCGGTTCCGTTATGGAGAAAATGGGTACCCGTAAGGCGGAAATGACCACTATGCACCCCCAGGGTTCAAGAATGAGATTGGAGTTTATTATCCCGTCAAGAGGTCTTTTCGGATATAAGAGTGAGTTCCTTACCGATACTAAGGGCGAGGGAGTTATGAGCAGCGTTTTCGACAGCTATCAGCCCTATAAGGGAGATATTCCCAGAAGAAATACAGGTTCTCTTGTTTCCTTTGAAACGGGCGAGGCTGTTACCTACGGTCTGTACAATGCGCAGGAGAGAGGAAGCCTGTTTATCGGTGCGGGCACGCCTGTTTACGAGGGCATGATAGTCGGCGCATCTCCCAAGGTGGAGGATCTCGTTGTAAATGTCTGCAAGAAAAAGCATCTCACAAATACCCGTGCAAGCGGTTCGGACGATGCACTCAGACTTGTTCCCCCAAGACGTCTGAGCCTTGAGGACAGCCTTGAATTTATCGCCGATGACGAGCTGCTGGAGGTTACTCCCAAGTCTATCAGAATCAGAAAGCGTATTCTCGACAACAGCATGAGAGCAAAGGCAAAAGCTAAACAATAATTTTTACGGGTGATATTCCTTGTTTAACAGAAATTCTGCCGCAAATTCCAGATACAGACTGACAAACGCCGCCGCCGAACAGCTGGCTGCCGATTACGGCTGCCGTGCGGAGGACTTTTTTCGGCGTACCAATAAAGTGGTGCTGTCACAGCTGAATTTCGGCAGACGGAATTTCCGAAATGAGCCCGATTTCTTTAAAATTGCGACCTTCGGGGAGGCTGTCGTGGCTGCCGCTGCTCCCGAAATGACCGATTTCGCCGAACAGCTGCTCAGCTGCGGCAATGCTCTGCGAATTTTCGACGGAAAGGGCGTTGCGGAGATAAATAAGGAGCTTGCGAAGTATGACCGTACTATCGGCATTTTCAGTCAGTATTACCTTCCGAAAATGCCCTATAACTATATACATAGGTATGCGTTCCCATTGAGGGTCGCCGAGGGTGAGGACATTTCCGAGCTGTATAAATACACGGAATTTCAGAATGCTTTGCTCTATAATTGTACGGGAAGGCGTCGGGACGTGCTGGCGGTTTCTGCTATAAACGGCAGCACGGTGATGGGCGTGGCGGGGGCTAGCAATGACAGTGACCGTTTCTGGCAGATAGGCGTGGACGTGGCTGAACCGTACCGCGGACGGGGCGTGGCGGCGGCGTGCGTGTCTATGCTGGCTTCGGAGATATTTATGCGTGGGGCTATTCCTTACTACGGGACGTGGATGGGGAATATTGCTTCGCAGAATGTGGCGATTTCATGCGGGTTTTATCCGGCTTGGACGGAAATAGTAGCAACCCCAATATAGTAGCAACCCCAATATAAAAGTTTCGCCAGCCTTTTCTAAAGGCTGCGGGGTCGAGGGGCAGCGCCCCCGTCGCCTCCGCAGAGGCGAAACTCCCGAAAGCAGCAGACAAAAAGATGTAACAGAAAAAGCACAAACAAATCAGTACAAAAAGCACCGCACACAAAGAAAAGGGAAAGCAACAAAAAATCGATAACCGCAAAAGCCGTGAAACCCAATAAAGTGTGCGGTGCTTCGTAAAAAAACCGTAAGGCGTCCACGCCTTACGGTTTTTTTACACCGCCGATAGGCGGGGAGGGTGCTCACAAACCAACCGCTAAAACAGCGAGCATGAAATGCGAGCGCATTTTAGCACAACAGCAAAGCGGGAAGGGTTACTCACAAACCAACCACAAAAAGAGCACGGCGTTCACGCCGGGCGAATTTTTGCACACCAAAAGTAGGAAAAGAAAAACACCCAAAAGCAGGAAAACCCCACAAATAAAGGAAAAAACAGCCCTGCCCTGCTAAAGTGATAAAACGGAATTGTGCAAACCCAACAAGTCAAAAAGCGAAAAAATAACATCAAATAACCAAACTTGACAAACTCGAAAAAACTGCGAAAAAAGCCTTGACAAACGGAGTCGAAAAGCGTATAATAATAAAGCTGACTCACGAAAGGGCAGCACGAGCGAA
>CAMCRP010000117.1 GCA_945877315.1 uncultured Ruminococcus sp.
ATACCCTGTCGGTGGAGATGATAGCAAAGCTTCTTGAAAAAGGCTTGCATACTCCCGATGATGTTCTTGAACATCTCAAAGAAAATAGTGCCGATCCCGAATCTGCCGATAAAATAAAAATCAGCAAGGACGGCATCAGTGCAAAGGAAACCTACTATAACCATATCCGTTCCTTGTTCTCTCTGTATCTGCTTGATGATGACTATCAAACAATAATGCGGAATATGATTTTCTTTGATGAAGTCCGTATCAGGTATTTTGCTAAAATGCTTGAACTTAACGATACGAACGGAATTAACGACTTGTGTGAACTTGGCTTTATCAGAAACAATCATGCCGACCTCATTTCGCTTCACCCTATGATAAGGGACGTTGTTCTGCTTGATCTGAAACCGTCATTTGAGAATTGTGATACCCTTATTACAAATCTGAAAAGCAAGCTACAAATTATCGGCTATGAGCTGCCCGATTCTGCAATTATAATTTCAAGCATAAGAAATGTAATGAAATATATCGGCAGTACCGACAGCATTTCTTACTTGAATTTCCTTGAAGACGCATATATATTCCTTGATAATTACCACGAATATGACTTTATGGAAATCATCATTTCCGAAACCGAGAAGCTGCTTGACGATAATAAACTCGGTACTGATAATAACAGAGCATTGCTCTTGAATAATAAGGCAATGCTGCCAAATAACAGAAATGAAAAGCTCGCTCATTCGATCAGCTTGATGAACAAGGCACTTTTATTATGTGATGAAAAATCAAATCCTGTGCTTTTTGCGAATATCAATATGAATCTTGGTTTACTGTACGTTGAGAATAATGAAACCAAACGTGGTCTGGAATTTATTGATAAGGCATATCTATTCATCAAATTGAGCGGTCAATATGTTGTAGATGATTTCATTACTATGGCAAGAAATTACGCCGCAACACTCTGTGAAAATTCGAGAGTGAACAAGGCTCTGGACGTGCTTACCGAATGTGAATTTGCAACAGAAGGTTGCAGCTCCAATAATCACGCAGCATTGCTTTTTGACCTTGGAGCCGCATACATTCTGTCGGGAAATTATCCGCTGGCGGTAAAGAAATACAACCTTGCTTTTGCGGAATACTCCGACCTCGGCTGTACCGATGAACTTACTGCAAGAAAAATTGCAGCAGCACAGCAAATGCAAAGATATGGATTTGATTATCCAAAGGAATGGAAAACAGACTATCTTGAATGACCATAACTCCTTCGTCTTGCCCGTTCCTGTTTTTCCTGCTGTTCCAACTTCATAAGATATTCCATTTCGGCACGGCGCTGCTTTTCTTCTTCAAGCCTTGCAAGATAATCAAGCTCGGCATTTCTTTCGGCAGCAGCTTCGGGATCCTTAACATATGTCCCGTCCTCCTGCAGCTCATAACCCTGATGATACATTTCGATCTGCTCCCTTAAATTCTCCTGCTTGCGGATTCGGTCAAAATCTGTTTCCAAAGTTTTTTCAAGTAATTCCCGACTCGTCCATGCCCGATAGTATTCAGCGTTGGCTTTTTTCAGTTCAGCATATATACTGTCCATTTCCTGCAAATCACGCTGAATCTGATTTATCTGTTTCTGTACCCAAGCAGGATCTTCGTAATTTCCACGTCCGATAAAACCGTTGGGAAGAAATTCGTGATATAATTCCTCCAGACGTTTCTGTTCACCGCTTGTCCTGTCAGTTTTATTTACAAGATGATGATATTCATTGCCGAACTCTTTTAACTGTTCAAGCAGCTTCTTTTCCCTGCAAAGATAGTCGTACCGATTAAAAAGTTTGTCTGATTTTTGCTTGACTTTTGAAACCATAGCTTTCAAATCATCAACGGAATGGATATGATTATTGTGTATGTAACACAGCAGTTCTGCTGTTCTTCTTACCTCGGCATAAGTAATTTTTGATGTATTAGGACGTGACCTATAAAGTTCAATCTGCTTTTCACGAATAGTAACTGCATAATCAACCTGAACCCCAAGAAAAGCACTAATTTTAATTCCTGCAAATTCGTACTGCTTGTTAGAAATTCTCTGCATAAGCATTTCGAGAGAGTACCCATAACCGAGCTTCGCAACAGAGCAGCCGTATTTCACATTCGCAGGCTTTGCAATCATACGCTTTTCGTTGGTGAAGATATAACCACACTCACGCATTTTTTCAATGAGCGAATTTATGTCTGTCACATCGGGCGATATAATCAGCTTATCGATAACATCAGCCATTTTCACTTTCCATGAATATCCCTTTTTACGAGCGTCCCATTCTTTGTAGTTTATGGAGCTGTGCTTTTTCGGATTTTTAATAATGCTCAATCCATGTTCAAGGCAAATCCTGTCGGAAACCTCTTTCGCCAGATTATATGTGTACTGATCTCCGAACCAACGGTTGCCTTTCACATCATAAGCACAAACGGCTATGTGATTGTGGCAATGTCCGGTGTTTGTGTGCGTTGAAACAATAACCGGACGATCTTCACCGAACATTGCCTTTGCCCACTCCACCCCGATCTGATGAGCCATTTCGGGAGAAACGGACTCATCAAAGGACTGAATGTAGGAGTGAATACGCACACTTTCTTTTTTGCCCTTGGTGCGGTTATCAAACTTGTCCTTGGCAAAGGCTTCATAAATTTCCTTGAAATCCTCACAGACAGCAGCATAATCATTGGTACAGCAAATAGCGGAGCTGTACTTCATATCCTCGTTTTTTCCGGGGTTAAGAATGTATTTCAGATGTTTCATCGGTGTGGTATGGATCGCTGTGTGCTTTATGTATGCCATTTATACCTCCTGACTTTTCAGAGGAGATATATAGCTGTGAAATTCATTAGAGATTTTCTCAACCTCTTTGCGAAGAGAATCTATATCCCCCTTGAAAACTTTCTTTTCGGAGTTCACCACCATTGCGATCTGGTTAATGTTTGTTCCAATAGAACGCATAAGCTGGTTGAAACGGTAAATGTTTTCTGTGTCATACAGAATAATTTTGCCACCCAGAGCCAAATTTCTGAGAAAGCTGCTTATACTCATGTTTGCAGCTTCGGCTCTCTGCTTTATAGCCGACATTTCATCCGCCGACACTCTTATTTTTATAAAGTTATCTCTATTCATAATGCTCCTTTCGATTACCGATTTTGTTCCCACAAAATCAATGCTTGCTAAATCTACCCTAAATTCTCTGTGGTTGAAAGGACTTGTTTTTCTCCCAATGAGAATATCTTTTCTCCCACAGAGAATAGCGGATTTTTACTGATTCTTTCTAAAAAATTTCGGAACAGCCTCATACTTTTCCGTAAGAAGCCTGTTTTCCTCGGTCAACTCC
>CAMCRP010000118.1 GCA_945877315.1 uncultured Ruminococcus sp.
CTATTATACCACTTTTTACTCGTTCTGTACAGGGGTTTTTAGAGATGCCCTTATATGTTTACTGAGAAGAAAAATTAATTTTGATTATTAATGATAACATATAGGTAAAAATTAACGAAAGGTGGTAATACAATGTATTACAATAACTATGAGATAACAGACGACGAATTCGGAGTACATACATTCGAGCTTACAATTCCGTGTATTACTAAAGATGAATTTGAAAGAATCGGTATGAATGCAGAAAATAGCTTCATAAAAAATGACAGAAACAGTATCTGCATTTACCCTAAACGGCGTGGTGTAAAAATATTGCTTAATCATACCGATAATAATTTCTATAATATCAAAGTGATCGTATCGCCCAGAAAGCTTATTGATGAAGAGTCTGATGCGGTCAATATCTTACGAGTATATGATGATTTTGATCTGCTTGGTTACCTACTTAATGAATCAATACATGAATGTCTGGGAGAAGAATATAGTATAGACAGCTTCAATCTTTCCAGGCTGGATTTCTGTGTGAATATAATGCTTTCCGAAACCTTTTCCGCTGAGCGTTATGTAAAGCTTATAAAACGGTCAATGAAGTATAATGACAGTGCAGAGGTTATCGAATATTCCGATGATGTTACGGACGCTAATGAAAAGAACAAGCACAGTTTCCGCATACGAACAGGAAATCTGACCTTTACTGCATACGACAAATATTTTCAGCTGAAAAATATAGGCGAAAGCTATGACAAGGCTTCGGAGGGTTTTCTAAGGCTTGAAATTGCTGTCAACAGAGATGAGATTCGTTCATTTGAAGAATCGATACAACTTGAATCGGATAATCTGAATTTGATATATATTCTTACATACTGCAGTGAGAACGTATTCAAGAACTATATCTATGAGCATTTCTATCGCGGAAATTATTGTTACATTGAAAGCATGCGGTTTCTGATTGGTATCTCTAAGCTAAAGAAAAAGGATAAAAAAGTTATGCTCCAATATGCCGATATGCAGTGCAGAAAGCAATCATTTCTCTCCGCAAAGAAAGAGATGGAAAAGTCATTATCAAGGTCAAGACTCAAAAAAATGTACCGTAATTTTGAGTTATTGGGGATATACCCCATATCAGTATCATTTCGTGACAAACACGGACAAAAAGCAATTCCCGGGCTGCATAAGATACTTGGAATATGAAAGGAGAGCATGATAATGAAGAGCAAAAAATTCTTATCCGTTATGGAAGCCGCACAGCTGCTTGGTGTGAGCAGGTCAACTATGTACAGGTATCTGCAGGAAGAAAGCATTGCCGCTGTTAAAATCGGCGGAAAGACATGGAAGATACCTTCGGATTTCCTTGATGCTTTAGAGCGGGTCAACGAGAACTCCGAGCCTGTTACTTGATCAGGCTGGCATGTTTCTATTTCCCAAAATTAAAATAGTCTTGATTTTGGGAAATAAATGTGGTATAATACATACTGGGAGCGTGAATTGATATGAAACTGATTAACCGCAAAAGCTATCTTGACAAGCTTATCAATGTTATCGGAACACCCGATATTAAAGTTATCACAGGCGTCAGACGTTCGGGCAAATCAAAGCTGCTTGAAGCATTAAAGGCATATTTTACGGAGAATATCCCCAATGCCAACATAATACACATCAACTTCAATCTGCCCGAATATGAGGAATTGACCGAATACAAGCCGCTTTACGATTTCATCAACAGTAATTACAAAGATGGGTGTGAGAACATTGTTATGATAGACGAAATTCAGATGTGCAATAACTTCGAGAAGGCTATTAATGGGCTTCATGCGTCCGAGAAGTTTGACATTTACATCACAGGCTCAAATGCTTTTCTGTTGAGTTCAGACCTTGCAACGCTTTTCACGGGGAGGACGTTTGAAATTAAGGTATTCCCCTTCTCCTTCTCGGAATTTCAGCAGTATTTTGGATATGAGAATAACTACGATGCATTTGACAGATATGTTCTCGAAGGCGGCATGTCGGGTTCCTATTTATATAAGGATATGGAAGCAAAATACAGCTATATTGATGAGGTTTACCACACGCTTATCGTAAGGGATATTCGGACAAAATATCATATACGCAACATTTCTCTTATGGACAGGATCTCCGATTTTCTTATGGACAATATTTCTAATCTTACCTCGGCAAGAAGCCTTACCGACACATTTAACGGCAATAAGGACAAGATAAATCACAAAACCGTGGGGTCATATTTGCAGTATCTGTGCAATGCTTTTGCGTTTTATAAGGTTCGCAGATATGATATTCAGGGCAAGAAATATCTTTCCTCAAATGAGAAATATTACCTTTGCGACCATTCCTTCCGATATGCAAAGCTTGGAACGAAAAATATGGACTATGGAAGAGTGTATGAAAATATTGTTGCCATTGAGCTTATGCGTCGGGGATATGAGATTTATGTTGGTACGCTTTATAAGAAAGAGATTGATTTTGTTGCCATCAAGCGTGATGAAAAGATTTATATCCAAGTATCCGACGATATTTCCAATGAAAAGACATTTGAGCGAGAGGTCACACCATTGCTTGCCATTCGGGACGCCTACCCCAAAATCCTCATTGCAAGAACACGTCATGACAGCTATCAATATGAAGGCATTAGGATAATTGATATTGCGGATTGGCTGATGAGCTGATTTATCCGAAAAATGGCATACTATTGTAAGAGAGGTAAATTATAGTGAAAACACTTAACGAATATCTCAATATGCCCTACAAAATGGAAATTGTTCCCGATACTGTCGAAGGAGGATATGTAGCTTTTTATCCTGAGCTTCCCGGCTGTATAACCTGCGGTGAAACAGTTGAAGCCGCTGCCGCCAACGCTATTGATGCCAAGAGAGAATGGCTTGAAGCAGCTATTGAGGACGGAATTGAAATTGAAAAGGTTTTTTTCGTCAAAATATATTGGAGGGAAAAATGACAGAATTTCAAATGCTACTCGCTAACGAGTTTAACATACCTATAAAAAATGAAAATCAGAAAATATGGATGTTACGTACAGAAAGTGGAAAGTTTTTTCGAGATTTTACAACAAACAATTACGTTACTCTCGGTTGGGATAAGGTTCCATATTCTCTTGTCGCTGATAAGAATATTTCAAAAATTTCAGGGTATGAATTTTAAACTGTGTAAATGAATTTCCCACAACAATTTCGACAATACTATATTTGCAGCCAAACA
>CAMCRP010000119.1 GCA_945877315.1 uncultured Ruminococcus sp.
ACAGTT
Source organism: uncultured Ruminococcus sp. (assembly GCA_945877315.1). GTDB lineage: Bacteria > Bacillota > Clostridia > Oscillospirales > Ruminococcaceae > UMGS1889. The sequence continues at coordinate 7 of CAMCRP010000119.1, forward strand.
CAGACCGACTCGGGCGACAGTATGATGATGTTTACATTTTGAAAGGAGAGCGTGACCAATGAGTACATTAAGGAACAAAAGCGTCGTAGCAGTTATTGACAACCTTACCGCAAAGGAGGCAGCCAGGCTTTCCGGCGCAATACAGATAAAGAAAGCCACAATAGCTCCTTGCGGGCGAGGAAAAGGTGCTGTTTGCGACACGGATAAAAAAGGAAGTCTTTTACGAAGCTCAACCGCAGGAACGCTCTGCGATAAGAGGAGGTGAAAGCAATGAGCAGAAAAAGGCCATACGCCGATGTGCAAGCAAGAAAAACCGCCAAATCAAGAGATAATCACGAATGTCAGGTATGCGGCAGCACAGACAGACCGGAAGGACACCACATTTTCGAATACGCCTCAGACAGCGGTGCTTCCGCATCGGACAACATAATTACCCTCTGCCACAGCTGCCACAGAAAAGCTCACGAAGGAAAGATCGACCTGTTTTTATTCTGACACGCATTATACCCGACAGGGAATGCTGACTGCATTTCATGTCGGGTATTTATGTTATACTTTCATGGAAAGTTGGTTAAAGCAGTATATGGGATTCATTTTGTTGAATCAACTTATCATATATATTTTCACTATGACCCCATTCTCCACACATTCAACATCCGCTTTAAGCCGTGCATTTTCAAGAAAATCAAGCTCGGTGCTGTCGGTGAAAATTTTTGGAACGCAATTATAAAGAGAAGTCCCGTTATTCTCTATAAATAATCGGCATTTTTCTCCGCTCCTGTCAACACCTTCGAGCATATATCTTGCGGACAATGAAAAGCTGTCAGCTGAAATAATCTGAGTATCTACGCCGTTTTCAACAGTTTTTCCTTTGAAATATTCTCCGACAGCTTCGGCGCTGAATGGTATCATCACAACATTTGTATTATTTCCATCAAGAACCTGTGCTTCATAAGTCGTGACTTTTATCGTGACAATAAGTTCGTCCATTTTTATCCGCCTTTCTGTTTTGAAAATCAGTTCGCTGCTTGTATTATACCATATCCGACCAAATCTTGCAATAACAAGTGAGAGAAAATCGGGCGTACCTCTTTCCTTTTTCATCGGTAAGAAGTACGCCCTATAAACTGCATTGTCGATTAATAGTGATAAATATAATCCGTCAACGCATCCTTCGGAATCCTCCAACTCCTCCCCACCTTAAACCCCGGTATCTTCTTAGCCCTGAGCAGGTTGTAAACGGTGGTAAGGGACAGACAAAGCTCGTCTGCCGCTTCATATGGAGTAAGATAATCTCCGTAATCTGTGATCATATTATACACCATCCTTTCGGTATTTTTACCCTGTTGTTTATTTCGCAAGCTGTCGCAATATATGACAAAGCTTAACATTTCAAATATATATTATTTAAGTGTAAGAGCATAATAACCCCTTTGATCCCCGGTGTTTTTCGGAAACATCGGGGATTTTTTCGTGCTCTGCAAAATTCGGTTTCTATGCCGTAAAAGTGCCGAAACGGCATAAAAAACCACCATATTTTAATTATTGAAAGGAGATGAGCATTTTGGATAAAGTCATAGGAATGGCAGTAATTGCTATAGTTTCCGCGGTAGTTAAGGCTTTTATCGACGATTAATCGGGCAAGAAAAATGTTACAATTTGCGAAAGGTGGCGATAGCTTATGAATAACAGCGATGATGCAATTCTCGAAATAATCACCGCTGCAACGGAAGCAATAGTATCGGAGATATGCAAGCTCTGTGATACGGAAGATGAACGGGAGTGATGAAATGTCATTCAACGGACAGCGATATTTAACAAGAGGAGTTCAGTCCGAGATACCATTTGAATTGCAGATGTTTATGTGGCATCTCATTGACGAACTGCCCGAGCCGAGGGATTATCTGCAAATCTTTCGGTTGACGGCTGTTGACAGTAATCAGCAGCTTATCCACGAACAGGAAGAGCCTGAATATCACAAGGAATATTTCCTGAATATCTGCTCTCCCGTAACAGCCAAAGTCTATGTTATAGACGACGGCACACACAGCACTATGCTGTTGGCAGAAGAATATTAAAAGTTTAGGTGCAAGTCATTAAGTTGGCTTGCACCTTTTGTTTTATGGAGGTAATTAAAATGAGCGAAAAATTTATATGCTCCCATTGCGGAGGAACATTCAGCGAAGACGAAATGACCAATTTCGACGGTGAAATGTATTGCGAGGAATGCCTTGACGAGTTGACCGTGATATGTGAATGCTGCGGCAATCGTATCTTTGCCGATGATTCGGCAGACAGCGATATGGTTCTTTGCAGATACTGCTATGACGAACATTACACCACCTGTGAAGCCTGCGGACGCACTATCCATTATGATGACGCCTGCTATTTCGACGGTGACGATGATTATCCTTACTGCTACAGCTGCTATAACCGCCGTAATGCAAGCGTATATATTCACGACTACGGCTACAAGCCCGAGCCTATCTTCTACGGTGACGGCAACAGATACTTCGGAGTTGAGCTGGAAATTGACGACGGCGGTCATTACGATGAAAACGCCGATAAGATTTCAAAGGCGGGAAACAAAGACTGCACACATATTTATATGAAGCATGACGGCAGCCTGAATGACGGTATGGAGATCGTTACTCACCCTATGACCCTTGACTATCATATTAATTCTATGCCTTGGAGAGATGTTTTGAACAAGGCAAAGGAGCTTGATTATCTCTCTCACAAGACAAGCACTTGCGGTCTGCATATCCATGTAAACCGTTCGGCGTTTGGAGATAGCCGTGAGCAACAGGAGGAGTGCATTTCAAGGGTGCTTTTCTTTGTGGAACGGTTCTGGCAGGAGCTTATTAAATTCTCCAGAAGAACAGAACGTCAGATTGCAAGATGGGCGGCAAGGTATGGTATCAAGGATAATCCCAAGGCAACTCTTGACAACGCAAAGAAGAATTATTCGGGAAGATACACCTGTGTTAATCTTGTCAACTGCAATACCATTGAGTTTCGCATTTTCAGAGGGACGCTTAAATACAACACTCTTATCGCTACGCTTCAGCTTGTGAACAGGATTTGCGATATTGCTATTGATATGACCGATGATGAGCTTACTCAGCTTAACTGGTGTGATTTTGCGGCAAATGTTACCGAGCCTGAGCTGATTACTTATCTTAAGGAAAGGCGGCTG
>CAMCRP010000120.1 GCA_945877315.1 uncultured Ruminococcus sp.
CGTCCATCAGAACATTTCTGTTTCCGTCAACGATAAGGCAGGCAGCTTCATCACCATAGTTTTCGCTTTCCAAAAGAAAAAGCTCCTTGCCGCCTATGGTCTGCGTATCAATGACATACCAAGTACCTTCCCGACCGTCAATGGCTATTCCCTCGCTGTCAGCAGTCAAAACATATTCGTTATATTTCTCAACAGCACTGCGGTAATCGGTCTGTGCCTGTATCTCAGCTTCTCTGTCGGCACGTCCAATTGCACTAGAATTTTCATAAAAAAGTGGGTCATTGGTCTTGACAATATCATAAAGCTGTGGTATACTTATTGTAGTAACACCTAACGAGGTATCCGAGTTTGCATTTTGCAAGCCTGCGTGGGCTTGACCGCCCAATAGCTTCGTTGGTGTTATTTTTATATCTCTAAAAGAATACAGCCGATTATTGGTATCCCTAAAACGGTTCTCTCTATCAGTCGCATAAGATTCTTCAACAGCCAAATTCGCCAGATATTGTTCATTATCATAGATTATTAATCCGTACATTCTATGGATAAACAAAGTATTGTCCGATTTTTTTGAATTATTTGGTTCGGATAACTGACTATCAAAACAAATCGCATTTTCAATGAGTTCCTGCATCTGATAGAGAGCAGCCATTCTTGCTTCAACGGGAGTATCCCTTTTATCATCGGGGATCGCCTTTGCAACTATTTCCTCAATGGAACGTCTGCTGAATTGTATTTCAATACCGGTATCTCGATTAACAAAAACTCCTCTGGGAATATCGTTGCCTTTCCTTAGAAGCTCCGCAGGATGAACAGGAATTTCCCGCTTCTGCACCTCAACAACGACAGCTCTCTTTGATTCATCATTTCTCCACTCATTATCGCTGTTTCTCATCACATAGGCAGACTTCTCCCCAAATTCCTCACCAAGAAGCTTTTCAAACTTTGGTGTCTGAGCAACCTCAGTTTCAAGCATATTCTGCACGGATTTTCTTTCGGGCTTTATGCTGCGCAGCACATCAACATCATCTGTTGTAATAGCTTCTTCCTGTATCATCGCCTTTATCTGCTCTGCCCTGCTGCTCAGTTCTGCAAGCTGTGCGGCGGCAGCCGATGCGCCCTCATAGTTACCCGTGTCTATGCAATCGGTAAACTCTTCCTGCATTTTTGCAATACTGTCCGTAAGGTCAACAAGCCGATCGGATAAAGATATTTCTTTTTCCGTTTCAGCAGTCTGAGCAGCCGCTTCAAGCTGTTCTTTTTTTATTTCGGCGCAGCTGTCCTCAAGACGGGAAATGAGCGCAGTTATATCCTCCATATGGGTGCTGTTCGCACCGATACCGTAATACTCCTCAACCGTTTCCGGCTTGTTTATGTAATCTTCCGCATATCCGGCAAAATATCCGCTGTAAATGTCGATAGCAGATTCAGGGCAGTTCTCGAAAATGTAGTTTATAAAGGCATTTCGTCCCTCTGCTTCATTCTCTGCGGAAATCATTGCAGTATGTGCAGCATATATATCCTGCTCGTCAATATGCTTCTCGACAAATATACCATTGCCGTTATCTCCATCGGGATTGAAATATGTCCACATAAAGCTGTTATCATCGGGATTATATCTGAAATGGTCGGGATAAAGTCCGTCCTGCATAGGAAAATCTGCAATAAGGCTTTTGTTTTCTTCTGCAATCTGCTCATTTTCACGTTCAACTTCCACTGCTCTCCACTTTTCAAGCTCTTCATTGGAATTGCTGAGTGTTAAATTTTCCGAAGCTGCATAATCAAAAGCTGCATCAACAGTTCTGAATGTAGGCATATATGTAACAGTACCATTGCTGTCATAATACGGCTCTTTTTCCTCTCCTGTGGTATTGTCATAGCAGGAAATATAGTATTCGTCCTCATATGCGTCTGAGGTCAGCTCGATACGGTATGCAGTCGGGTGAAAGAATTCGTTATCCTTATCCTCAAACATTTCCCGTACCATATCAAGGCTGTCATAGCCTTCAATATTTCCCGTATATTTATTTCGGAAATTAACAAACCCGTTATTTGCTTCCACACGTTCAAAGCCAGCTTCGGAAAGCTCGGTAAGCAGATCGGCGTTCTTAATGTTATCGGCAATTCTGCGGACATCTGCCGCAGCCTTGTCACCGCTTACGGTTATAGTAGCCTTATCGCCGACAATACGTCCCGAAAAGCGGTTATTGCTATCTCCCGACAATATCGCCGCAACTTTCAGCGCAGTTTCCGAGTCCATATTTATATAACGCTTGTCGGAAATGTACTTATACTCAATATTACCGATAATGCGGACATCGGAGCCCTGCTTTGGAGTAAGCTCGCTTACAATAGCAGCTGCCCTCTCGCTGTCAGCCTTGCGCACGGTAACAACATTTTTATAATTACTGAGTGTCGCAGAAAAAGGAATACCCTCTGCATTAAGCCTATCCATAACAGCCTTGATATTGCTTGCCGAAAGATTGATGTAATAGCGTTCATTTGCGGGAATTTCCTTGTAAAATTCCTTGTTTATGTATTCGGTCATATGGATCTCCTCCGTTTCTTAATAGTTTGAAGTAATTCTGTCAGCGATAATCACAGGCATATATTTTACGCCGTTTTCGCCGTAAACCTTCTTTGTATGCTTCTGTCCCATAACAGTGACCTTATCACCTGACTTGTATCGTTTGCCGAAGCTTCTGTAATTCCAAGCAGCTATTTCGACTTCCTCTGTCCTGCCATTAGGAACAATGGTAAACGTAAATCTGCCGAATACACTATCACCTGTCTGCACAGGCACTTTTGAAATAATGCCCTCCAAAATACACTTAACCATTACTGTTTCTCCTTTCCGAAGCCCTCAATTTCAAGCAGAGTTGCCGCTTCGTTCAATGTCATTTTCTCGCAAAGTCCCGAAAGAAAACACATTAATTCTGCATAGTTAATGTTCTGAGAAATGCAGAATTCGTCAAGAGCTTTTATCTCGTCATTGCGAATATCCTTTTCAAGCTTTGCTATCTGTGCATTAATCTCTTTGGTTTTCTTTTCGGCAGCAGTCTGTGCGCTTACTGCCTTTTCACGTTTTTCCATCAGAGCTTTAAGCTTCTCGGTGCGCTTATCGTTGTTCATACAGTTTTTTTCCTCCTTGATTTCTTCATCATAATATTTGCTATCTGAGCATCTATCTGT
>CAMCRP010000121.1 GCA_945877315.1 uncultured Ruminococcus sp.
GAAAAAATCGCATGATCCCTTACAACAATTCTATCATTGTGCCTGTTGATACAGGCTACGGAAATATCAAAAACTCGCTTCACTCATTCCCCACGGGAATCGCAGCCTACAAGACCAAGCCCGCCTTTGACGGCAAGATTCTTCATATCGGAGATATGTACTATCGTATCGGTGAAGGTCACAAGGAGTATATCCCCGACAAGACCGTTGACGAGGAATTTCGTCTGCTGACCATTGCAGCGATTTGTGATGAATGCAGAAACTGCGGCTTTTATGAAGGAAACATTTATCTTGCGGTAGGCTGTCCCACCACTATGGTCACAGCTCAGCGTGAAAGTACAAGAAAGTATTTTCTGAAAGAGCCGCATATCGACTGCGAGTACAATAACGTTCACTACCATCTTACAATAGTCGGCTGCTTTGTTTATCCACAGGGATATGCAGCGGTAACGGAATACCTTCACAACATGACAGGCGTGAATATGGTCGTAGATATCGGAAACGGCACGGCGAACATTCTGCAAATCAACAACAAAAAGCCTATCGAAGAAAAATGCGTAACCGAAAAGCTGGGCGTGAATCAGTATATGATAGCTGTGCAGAAAGCTGTTATGGCTCAGTTCGGCAAGAAGATTGATACGGAAGTTGTCGAGCATTTCATCAGAACAGGTAATACCGATGCTCCCGACAATTACAAAAACATTTTTCTTGAAGAAGCAGAAAAATATTGCCGTAAAATTTTCGATGCACTTTACAGATGCGAGTATGATCCCGATTTTATGAAGCTGTATGTTTGCGGCGGCGGTGTTCAGCTTATCAGACGTTTCGGAAAATACAACTCTGATAGAGTGATTTTCATTGATGACATCTGTGCCACAGCTAAAGGCTATCAGCAGTTTGCATTAAAGTCACTGAAAGCAATGGAAAAGAGGTCTGAGTAATGAAGCAGATGAAAAGAATTACTCTCAGGCTCTCCCTTGAAAACCCGACGGATAAGAAGATTGCCGAATTTCTTGCCAACATCGACAAGAGTAAATATCATACAGTTAATAATGCGATAAAAACTATTTTGTTTTCGGTTATTAACAATAGTGATTATGAAACTTCCGCTCAGGCTGCTAAAAATGATATAAAAGAGATTATTTCGGTTATCCGCACAACTTTGGAAGCGGAAATCCCTAAACTGCTTTCTGTTTTCGGTTCGGGTAATCATGCTAAAACGGAGCAGGAGAATATGCCTGTTACAAAATCTGATGATACCCTTGACGATGATGACATTGACATGGATTTTATAGGAGGTTGATGCTATGACAGTAAAGGAATTGTGCAGCAATTATGATTTGAAGTTCCAGACGGTGTATAAAAAGATCAGCCATCATAAGGATAATGAGCTTGCAGGACATATTACAAAGGTTAAGGGAGATAGCCTTAAGCTTGATGATTTTGCTGTTGACTTTCTTCTCCCGACTCATGTAAAGGTTATGCAGGCTATCGAGGAATGTGAGGGCATTGCTCGTGAAAATGCAGAACTTCAGGACAAGCTGGAATCGGCTGAAAGCATTGTCGAACAGACAGATAATCAGCTTTCAAAGGCACTTGCAGATAATGAAAATCTGCTTGCCGAAATTGACCGCCTTAAAAGCAGCTTATCTGAAAAGGATAAGGAGATCAGCGAGCTTTCAGAACAGCTTAAAGCAGAAAGACGCATATCAAAACAGGCTATTGAAGAACGTGACAAGCACATCGACGAGCTGACCGCGGAAAACAGGCTTCTCACCGAAAAGTATGAGGCTGTCCCCAAGATATTCAGAAAAAATCAGTAATATTTTCGCTATTCTCTGTGGGAGAAAGGATATTCGCATCAAGAGAAAAACAAATCCTTTCAACCACAGAGAATTATGGGTAGATTTAGCAAGCATTGATTTTGTGGGAACAAAATCGGAAATTGAAAGGTGATTTATGAATAGAGATAACTTTATAAAAATAAGGGTGTCGGCTGATGAAATGTCGACTATAAAGCATAGGGCGGAAGCTGCCAACATGAGTATCAGCAGCTTTCTCCGAAATCTGGCTCTCAACGGCAAAATCATTCTGTATGACACCGAAAACATTTACCGCTTCAACCAGCTTATGCGCTCCATTGGAACAAACATTAACCAGATCGCAATGGTGGTGAATTCCGAAAAGAAAGTTTTCAAGGGGGATATAGATTCGCTCCATCGGGAGGTTGAGAAAATCTCCGAGGAATTTCACAGCTATATATCTCCGCTGAAAAGTCAGGAGGTGTAGTTTGGCTTACATAAAGCATACAGCGATCCACACAACGCCGATGAAACATCTGAAATACATTCTTAACCCCGGCAAAAACGAGGATATGAAATACAGCACCGCTATTTGCTGTACCAATGATTATGCCGCTGTCTGCGAGGATTTCAAGGAAATTTATGAAGCGTTTGCCAAGGACAAGTTTGATAACCGAACCAAGGGCAAAAAAGAAAGTGTGCGTATTCACTCCTACATTCAGTCCTTTGATGAGTCCGTTTCTCCCGAAATGGCTCATCAGATCGGGGTGGAGTGGGCTAAGGCTATGTTTGGCGAGGACAGACCTGTAATAGTATCAACGCACACAAACACCGGACATTGCCATAATCACATAGCCGTCTGCGCTTATGATGTAAGAGGCAATCGTTGGTATGGAGATCAGTACACATATAATCTGGCGAAAGAGGTTTCCGACAGGATTTGCCTTAAACATGGATTGAGCATTATCAAAAATCCGAAAAAGCATAGCTCCATAAACTACAAAGAATGGGACGCACGCAAAAGAGGATATTCGTGGAAAGTGAAAATGGCAGATGTTATCGACAAGCTGATTATTGCTCCCGATGTTACAGATATTGCTTCGCTCATTGAAAAAATGCGTGAGTGTGGTTATGTTTTCACCAATGAAAGGCGTATGATTGCAAAACCCACAAATGTGAAATATGGCTGCTCCATAGCCAAACTCGGATATGGATATTCTCTTGAAATGCTTCAAATCAGAATTGCAAATAAGCAGAATGAATTTGCAGGAATGAAGATTAGTGCTTTTCTTGGTGTTCAGGTTGATTATGCAGTTACTATTCGTGAAAAGCAGATTGAACTTTATAGGT
>CAMCRP010000122.1 GCA_945877315.1 uncultured Ruminococcus sp.
AAGTGTGAATAATAATGCCTGAAACAACAATTGTGACCGCACCCGCTGCAACAACATCAACCCCCGCAAGAACAACTGTTGCAGCTTCGCAAACCGCAGCAAGAACAACATCTGTACCGACGGAAACAACAGCAGGAACAGCTGCAAGTATTACGATACTGTCGGAAACAAGCTTGCCGGAAACCGTGCAGACCTCTGTTCCCGAAAGTGAGATAACAAACGAAAGAGAGTCGGTATCCGAAACAGAAGCTTCTTCGGAAACATCGAATACAGCTGTTTCCGAAGACACAGCTGAAAGTGAGGATATGACAGATAATTCAACCGAAAATACCGAGTCAATATCATCTTTGCCGCCCGAAACTACTTCTGTTTCTGAAATCACATCGGCAGAAATATCTTCGAATTCGGAGCAGACAGAGATAACAACAGCAGAAGCCGTCGGAACACCCGTTGCTTCTTATTCGGTAGATCCGCAGCAGATCATTTTGCCTGCAATGCTTGTGGGGCTTGGGTGTACGGCACTTGCTATGAGCAAATACAATAAGGCTAAGAAAAGCAAAAAAACAGGCGAAAATGCCAGAGATAAAGATGCTGCCAGACTTGCTGAAAAAAACAACAGCAAGAAGCAGAAAAAAGAAAGCAAGGAAAAGAAGGAGAAAACAAACCTTTCCAAAAAAGTTCTTGATACTATTCCTTACAAGAAGATACTTGCGGATAACATATGGTTCCTCGGCAAGAAAATGTATTCTAAGGCATACACCTTTGATGACATCAATTTCAATCTTGCGGACGAGGAACAGCAGTATATTTACCTTGAACGCTACATAGAGTTTATGAACGTTCTCGATGACACGGTAGACTGTCAGATATGCCTTTGGAACAGCAAGATAAATATAGAGGAATTCAGACACAGAACGCTTATGAAGCAGCGTTCGGACGAATTCTTTAATCTCCGTTTTGAATACAATACCAGAGTGCTGGAAGAAAATATAAAGAAAGGTCAGAATGCGATCCAGAAGCATATGTACATCACCTTGACCATAAAGGCTCCCGATGAGGAAACTGCGGCGAGAAAATTTAAGTCGCTGGACGTTGCAACGGTAAATTCATTTAACCGAATAGGCAATACCAATCTGAGAGAGCTTACATCTCAGGAACGTGTAGAAATGCTAAAGGACTTCTTTATCGGACCGGATGAAAGCCCCGTGCCTGCCCTTACTGACGAGGATTATGCAAAGGGCAAGGAGAAGCTGTGCTTCGTTCCCGATTACTTCGATTTCAAAAAAGATTACTTTATGTTCAATGACACTTATGCAAAGACGATATTTATCCGTGAATATCCGAGTACGGCAACGTCCGAAATATTTACAGACTTACTTGCAACGGGCATTGAAATTATGATAACTACCAACATTGAAACATACGATACTGCCGCCGCAAGAAAGCTTGTACAGCACCAGATAACGGCGATTGATACCGATATGGCAAAGCGTGAGGTAGCTGCTGCACAGCACGGAAATTTCAGCTCACAAATGCCCCAGCGTATCAAAAACCAGCGTGACAGTATGGTATCTGTATTCGACAAAATCACTACCAAAGACCAAAAGCTTTTCCTCACAAATATTCAGATACTTATCAAGGCAAAATCCTATGAGGAGCTGATGAATAATGCAGAGGTAATAGAAAGCACATTGAAGCGTTCGGGCTGCGTAAAGGGAGAAATGGCTTGGGAGCAGGAGGACGGAATGTGCGACTGTCTGCCTATCGGTTATCAGCGTAAATTCGGCTGGCAGAGAACAATGCCTTCCGAGTCTGTTGCAATATTTATGCCCTTCAACGTTAAGGAAATGCAGATGAAAAATGCCGTTTATTACGGTCTGAACGTCCTTTCGCACAACATTATTACCTTCGACCGTATGACGGGACTTATCAATCCTTCGGGATTTGTACTTGCCTGCCCCGGTTCGGGAAAATCATTCCTTGTAAAGCGAGAGATAGTCGATGTATTCCTCAGAAATCCCAATGCGGATATTCTGATAATCGACCCCGAACGAGAATATTGGAAATTGGCAGAAGCCTTTAACGGTTCTGTTGTAAGATTTTCAAATGGCTCAAAATCGTATATAAATCCTTTTGATTTTGACCTTGCGCTGCTTAATGAAAAAGACGATGATGACGATGAAGAGCAAATCGACGTTATTGCCGACAAGTGCCAGCTCATTACTTCATTTATCAGCTGTATGGACACAAAGCACCCGTTAAACGTGCAGGAAAAAGCCTTTGTTGACCGCTGTGTAAGTAAGGCATACATAAAATCGGGAGTGCTTGATACTCTTGATCCAAAAGATATGCCCACACTTGGCACATTTTTGGAGTGTATGAAAGAGGAAACGGAAAATGTCAACAAGGATATGAAGGACAAGCTCATAATGACCATTGATATGTATGTAAACGGTTCGGCAAAGTATTTCAACAATCAGACCAATATTGACACCGATAACCGTTTCATTTCATACGATATCCGTGACCTTAACGGCAACCTTAAAACGCAGTCAATGCTGCTTATCCTCGACTATATCTGGAACAGACTGTCCCGCAACAGAGATTTGGGACGTGCTACATACATCTATTTCGATGAAGCACATTTGCTGTTTGCGGACGAATATGCACTAGACTATCTGCGTATGCTTTGGAAACGTGCAAGAAAATACGGCGGTGTTCTTACGGGCATTACGCAGAATGTTGAGGACTTGCTGAAGGACGATAAATCACGTTCGATGCTGTCAAACTCTGAATTTCTTGCGCTGCTGAAGCAAAATCCGACCGATGCGGCAAAATTGCAGGATATTCTGCATTTTACAGACAGCGAAATTCAGTATGTAAATGATACACCGCCCGGACACGGTATTCTTGTTCTCGGCGGCAAGGATAAAATTCCTTTTTACGATGAGTTCCCCAAGGATACTGAGCTGTACTCAAAGATGACTACCAATTTCTCGGAAACTGCCAAAATGCTTGAAAACAAAAAGTAATAAAAAGCAAAGGAGCGCATACCTATGGCTCATTCTGATAAGAATTATGTTCT
>CAMCRP010000123.1 GCA_945877315.1 uncultured Ruminococcus sp.
GGCATTTTCTTCAAAAATACGATAAGCTCCTGTGCGGAGATTTTCTTCTCCTTTATGGTTTTGAGAATTTCCTTATTCTCAAGCTCTGCGATTTTCGCATTGTTCTCGGCAATGCTCTTGTCGATCACCTGTCCCTTATTCTTGTGGGCGGTTTTCTGCTCCCGAAGCCTGTCACGCTTTTCATAGCACTCCTGCAATTTGTCCTCATCGGTACGCTTCGGCTTTGTGGGCTTGGTCTGCTTTTCGGCAGCAGGCTCGGTTGTGGGTGTGGTCTTTTCTTCCTCATACATATAATGTGTTCTCCTTTCAATTTCCGTCTAATATGATTTCGGCTCATTCCCTGTCCGTCCTCTCCTGTTCCGCAAGCCACTCCATAAATCTCTCACGTCTGATAAACTTACGCTTACCGATATGTATTACGGGAATGTCCTCACGATTGAACAGGGCATATGACATAGAACGTGAAAATCCCATATCCTGCAAATCTTTTGCGGAGAGGATTTCGGGTGTGCTGTTCTTTCTGTTCTCCATCAGTTTAACCTCCTTTGCGATTTTCGTTGGTTTGATTATATCATCATTTTTCGCATTTGTACGGAAATTGTTGTGTAGTCGGGCATCAATCGATTGATAATGCCCTGTCAATCACTTTGATACTGATTGATTTTGTCTGACTTGCTTGACAAATCGGGCTTATTATTGTATAATATTACTAATAGAAAGAATAAACACACAATCAACAAAATGGAGGAAACATATTGAACATAAAGAACATAATTGCAGAGGATAAGACAGCATCTATCGGCATTAGCTTTGATGTTCCGAATGAAAAGGAGATTATAGCTATCGGAAGTCCCGACAGGCTGAAAGCATTTTTCACGCTCGGCATAGAAAGTCCCGAAATTGAAGTTCGTACCCGTAAGCTCGGCAGCCTTGTTGACGAGATGAATGACCTTGCACAATCTGAGGAAGATGGCAAAATGCAGACTCTTGCCGAATGTGCCAACGGCTTATGCGGTATCATCAGCGAAGGACAGGGCAACAAGTCTGCTGAGGAATATATAAATGCCCTCGCCAAACTGTACGACAGTTCAAGCAAGGGCAATATGCTTCTGAATTTTATGATTTTCTTCATTCTGACGAATTATCAGTATAACCACAAGACGCTCAGCTCCGAATGGCACGTTTTTATGTCTTCGATGAAAAAATCGGCGGCTCGATTTGCAGAGCAGTTCAACACCTGTGTTTCGGATATGCTCCTACCGTTTCGTAATCTTCCGACAGTACCCGAATCGAATGTGCGGTATTGGAACATTCCCGAACAGATAAACGCTTCGCCCACCGATTTGACGGTACATATCTATTATACGCACCTTAACGGCACTTGGCAGACAGCTTATGTTGCCGATGACTCGTTTCTTGCCGTTCTCCGCATTTACGTTGATATGCTCAAACAGGCTAACCGCATAGTATCAAACTGCACGATCTGTGGAAAGCTGATAATCAAGGATAAAACCAACAATTCCGACTTTTGCAGTCAGGAGTGCCGTAACGTTCACAAACGTGAGTGGACAAAGGGAAATCGCATAAAGAACGCCGAAAGCGATGTGCAGAGCCTTTACACACAGTTCTACAACAACACCAACAACCAGAAACGCAAGCTCAAGCGTTCTCCCGAAGCTCTTGAGCAGTACAATGCTCTTTTCAATGAGCTTAAGGAAAAGGCTCTTACTATGAAAAGAGGACTGTCCGATGACAGCCCCACTTCTGAGATAATGGCTTATTCTGTACAGCTTCTTGATTGGGAAACGGAACTTAGAGGGCTGGCGGATAAGCTGCATGAGAAGATGGTGAACAAATAACAGTATTTGTTAATATTCAACAAATCATTTGAATAATAATTGTCACCATATAGTGTGGAATATATCAATTTGTTATATAAAATAAGCGTAATGAAAAACAGGCTGATGCCCAAACAGTACATCAGCCTATAAGATATCACTCTTAATCAACGTAAGCCACTAATATATCAACTTAAACTTGACAAAGAACGCATAACAAGATCCACGTCCTTATTCTCAAGCTCCTGAATGATATGTAAATATGTCTTCTGAGTTGTTGTCATACTTGAATGTCCAAGTCTGCGTGCCACACTTGCAATGGAAACCCCTGCAAAAAGCAACAGCGAAGCGTGTGTATGGCGAAGTCCGTGCACAGAAATTACCGGTATATTTGCAGCTTTACAATACCTGCCAAGAATATCATTAACCGTCGAGTTATAGACTTTATCCTTTACAAATATCGGCTTATCCTCCGGCAGTCCCTTTAAAAGCTCCGAAAACTGAATAACAGTCTGCCAGTCTATCTGTATCTTTCTTACCGATGACTTATTTTTGGTGGGTAGAAATCCACCCTCGCCTTTATAATCCCAGGTCTTACTGATAGAAAGCATCTGATGGGCAAAATCAAAATCCGAGGGTGTAAGAGCCAGAGCTTCAGAAAAACGCATGCCGGTTTTCGCAACCAACAGGATAAACCAGTCCCAATTCACTTCCGCCTTTAAATCAAGAGATGAAATAAGCGTGTGAAGCTCAAACTGATTCAAATATTTGATTTTCTTTGCTGTCGGCGTTTTCCCCTTGATGATTGCCTTTCGGGTTGGATCACGCTCAACAAGTCCCTCATCAACAGCGTCAAGAATCGCTCCTTTAAGCTGATGATGAAAGTCCATTGTGGTCTGACGTTCGTGATTGACTGCATAGTCGTTAAGTATCTGCTGGTAAGTGATTCTGTTAAGGTCGCAAAGCGTAAGAGTAGGAGCAAGCTTTTTAAGCCACGCCTGTGTCATCTTGTACTTATCAAGTGTCACCTTTCGAATCGCACCCTCCTTATAAACCTGAATCCATTTCTCGTAGTAGTCACAGAACAAATCTGTTTTCTTTGCCTCATTTAACATTGTATTATTCCTCCATTTTGCTTATTTGGCTTACGCTGATGAAGGGTGATAAGGTTGTCAAGGTTGCGGAAATATGAGCCGAT
>CAMCRP010000124.1 GCA_945877315.1 uncultured Ruminococcus sp.
TTCTGTTAAATATCTATACACAAACTATTATATCACATATTTTTTTATTTGTCAACAGACACGGAACCAATTTTTGAACATGGAACGAAATATGAACTAATACGGAATAATCGGCATTTTCGTTCCATGTCGGAGTGCTTTCAGTCAAGAATTTTCCGAAAATACATAAGCATAGTCTTTTCGCCGACTGCATTATCAATGGACAGCTTATACTAATTTCCTATCATAAAGTTGACAAAAATTCCGTGCAAAAGCTTGCGTATATGGGTTTGTGCGGATTTTGAAATCTTTGATTTTGTCTATACTTTGATTAGAAATTAGTATCAGAATATTTTTATGTACTGCCATAGCTACATGTGAATTTCTCTTGACAGCGGTGATCATACAAAAATTATTCCGCCAATACAGACAAACAAATGATGAAAAATGCTGCCGTACCACCTGATACGACAGCATTTTTTATTCCGAAACAAGCTCTCTGATCTCAACTCTTTTGATCCTGCCCGATGAAAAATATGCAAATACAAAAAAGCACAGGCAGATCATCAGAACGGGAACGGAAGCCGTGATAGCGTTGATTTTTGAGTCAAAGCAGGTTATACCGATGTTTTTTAACAGCAGGCTAAGAAGTCTGTCCGAGAAGAACGCCGAGAGAACTGCTCCCAATGCTCCCCCAATAACCGAAATAATGAGAAATCTCAGAGCAAAGCAGATACGAAGTCTGCCCGAGGTAAATCCCATAGCCTTGTAAATTCCCGAATCACGCCTTTCTCTGAGAAACGCCTTTGAGCATACCATATGAACCGCCACAAGAGCGAACACGGCTGATACGGAATAGATAACTCCGATAATAACGTCCATAAGGGTGTCGATAAGCCCTGTCATACTGTCGGAATAGCCGTCCTGCTCGGTCAGCTCCGCTTCAAGAATGTCGCCGAAATTTTCATTCAGCATTTTTACGGCGTTGTCCGAAAGACTGTCGTCGGAAAGAGTGATATACACAATTCCGGGGGTAATATCGTCAAGCTGTGAAGCCGCCTCAAAGCTCATGGTAAAGCATCTTCCCAAGTCCTGCACAGACTGATAAAGTCCCGTTACCATATATTCGGCACTGCCCCCGCCATAGCTTACGGTCACTGTATCACCGACCTTTTTGCCTATCTCTTCCGAAACGTTTTCCGTTATCATTATCTCGTTATCATAGATGGGCGATCTGCCTTTAAGAACGTTTTTCAGAATGTCGGGCTTACTGTAAACAGCACAGCACATTTCCGTTTCGTCAATGGTCATATATGTTGTACTTGCAAAAATTACAGAAGCATTTTCGTCAATTTCCTTGATGTCTGCTTCGGTTTTGGATATATCCGAAAGCTCAAAATGATTGTTTGGTTTTGCCTGCACCTGACCGTTAAGCGCACCGAGGGCTTCTATCATGCTGTTTGCCGACATTCCGCCTGCAAGTATTGTTATGGTTATCATAAAGAATATGAGCAGTGCGGCAATAAGTGCAGTACCGATGTATGCCTTAGGGTGAGAGGTTATCTGACGCAGAGCAAGAAAAAATGAAAGAGGTTTTTTCTCTATGGGAATATTTGCGGGACTGTCAAAATATATCTCCTCCGCACCGCCCGAAATTGCTCTTACGGGAGATATCCTGCCGATCTTTTTGGAAACAATAACAATATACACCGTACAGAGAATTATTATTCCCAATGTAACAAGCAAACATTTTCCCACGGAAATATTTGTGGAAACCATTATTCCCGTAATAGGCTGAAACAGCTTTCCGAGAATTTTTGTAAGGGGAAACGAAGCTCCTATTCCCACAACGCCGCCTATGGCAAGAGCGCAGAAATACTGTATAATGTAGATAAGCCGTATCTTATTTTCGGTAAAGCCCTGCGCCTTTAAAATACCGAGGCTCACATATTCCGTTTCAATGGTTGTAACAATGCTGTGGTTAATGGCTATCATTACAACAATATCAGCAGGATAACATACACACAGAGCATTTTTGTACCCGTTTCGGTGAAGATAGTTGTTATCTCGTCGCTGCTTTCTCTTGACTGTGTAAAGAGTGCTGTGTCAACTATCCCGCATTTACGGTTAAGCTCCTTTTTTAACTCCGTTACGGAAAGTCCGCTGCTTTCGGCTTGGAAAATGTGTATTATCCTGCAAGGGAAAAGCAGGCTGAAGGCTGCATTTTCATCATCGGTATTTTCTGAGTACAGCCGTTCAAAATCGCTCTCGGAAAGAAAAAACTGCTTTATTCCGATAGACATTGAGCCTAAAAACGGGTCCTCAACAAAGCCCTTGACGGTGAATTTTTCTTCCCCGATTTTTGTGTTTATAGTTATTTCCGAACCTATCTCACAGCCGTAAACGGTTTTCATTGCCGCAGGAACATAGACCTCTCCCTCTGACAGATCATCGGGAGCAGCTTTAAATTCCATAAGCTTTTCATCGAAAACGGACAGTGAATTATCCCATTTAAGAAGAAAATACGGATTTTTTCCTTCACGTTCGCCTATCTTGTATGACAAAAACGCCATTGCCCTTTCATCACGAATACGCATAATATTTTCATCTTCCGAAAGACTTTTCAGAATATTATCGTCAAGCTTGCTTTCGTCGATAAACGCAGCAAGATCTCCCGTATCGGCTGTTTTATGGGAACGGTTAATTCCGTCAAGCACATTATCATTATTGCTGACCGTAACGGAAAATGACAGAGTTATCATCATCATAAGCAGGATAACACTTACAAATGCACCTTTTTTGTGTCGGATATTTGCTTTTAGCAAGGTCAGAATTTCCATATTCTCACCTCACCATTCCATGGAGTTCAGCCATGCGCTGACCTGCGTTTCACGGCTTTTTTCGTCCTCTGCGGAGTATGGCGGAAGTGTCATATCTCCGATGATTTTTCCGTCAGCGATATAAAGTATTCTCGACGCTCTGAGTGCTGCTCTCATATCGTGTGTAACCATTAAAATGCTCTGTCCCGACCTGTTAAGCTCCGTGAGAAGATTCAA
>CAMCRP010000125.1 GCA_945877315.1 uncultured Ruminococcus sp.
CGGGGGTGATTGGTTATGTCGAATTTCGCCGTCATAAACGGGTGAAGTCCTCGAACCATTACAATGCAGTCATTGTTATCCATAGTCGCAAGCTCGTCAATAGTTGCAAGCTCACGTCCGAGGATAGCATTATTGTATGAAGAACTGCCCTGCTTTCCTTTTGTCTGATTTATGCTCTGCTGATCAATGGTTTCCTTGCCAAGCTCTTTGGAAAGATACTCATTGGTAAATTGGTCTTTACCTCCGAGATAAATCATAGTATCGCAGTTACCGGGCAATTCCTCCCAAGATTTTTCGTAAATACGTTTAAGCTGCGAAAGATTCTGCAAAATGACTACCGCCGATATTTCAAATTTTCGGCAAGTAGCAAGTATCTTTTCAAACTCAGGTATTTTTCCTACATTGGCAAACTCGTCGAGGAGAAAGCGAACGTGTACGGGCAGCCTTCCGTGATAGTAAGTTATCGCCCTGTCATACAGCGTATCAAATAGCTGTGTGTACATCATTGCTGCAAGAAAGTTGTATGTCGTATCGGTTGACGGTATTATGATGAATAACGCCGTCTTTTCATCTCCCATAGTTTCCAGATGGATATTGTCCGTATATGTCAGATTTCGCACGTCCTCCAGCTTGAAATGCTGTAATTTTGTGGTGGTACTGATAAGGATAGACTGCATTGTTTTTCCCGCAGCCTGCTTGAATTCCTCATAATACTGCACAGATAACGCCTTCGGATTATCCTCTTTTCTCTTATCAAACATCACATCAAGCTCAGACTTTTCTTCTTCCTTTCCCTCAATAACCTTTGCCTTGTGGATAAGGTCGAGAACATTTGCGAAGTTCTGTTCTTCCTCTGTTCCTGTTTCTACCAACAGAAAACATAATGCCGATAAAAGTAATCTTGTAGCATCGTCCCAAAACTGATCGCCGCCGGAAGCTCCCTCCACTTTGGTATTCATCATAAAAACGTTTATCATCTTTATGACGTTATTGCTGTTTATCTCGCCATTGCTGTCCCTCAGATAGTGAAACGGATTGTAATTTGATGAGTGCTTCATATCGTTGATATTAAACACCTTAATCTTGTAGCCCCTGCGCAGCAGCATCATACCGCAGGATTGCACCAACTCACCGGAAGGGTCTGTTACCACAAAGGAAGTATTGCACTGCATAAGGTTTGGCTTTACATAAAAACGTGATTTACCTGTACCCGAACCGCCGAGGATAATCATATTCAGATTAAGCATAGGCTTTATTTTCGCTGCTTCTTTGCGCATATCCGCAACATTTTTCAGAGTAAGCTTTTCATTTTCGGGAGTTTCTTGCTCTTCGGCTGCTTCTGCGGGAATATCGGGCAGAATTTCTTCCTTTTTCTCCGCAGCTTTCGTCTTTTCCGATTTTTTACATTTGGATTTTTTCTTGCTCTTTGCCGCTTCATTCTGCTCACGCTTTTTTCGGTCAAGAACCAGAAAAACATCAGATGCCGCTATAACATTATTGTAGAAATCGTTTGTATCTGCAATAATATTCTTTTCCTGCTTATTGCCCCACCGTGCGGAACCGTGTTCGGAGCCTTTGCGGTGATAACGTTTCCCTCCCGACGAAAGCTTGTACAGAATAAGAAGCATACCGCCCATAAAGCCAATAACCAAGCCCTTTTCCGTTATTCCGTTTCCGACAAATACAGCCTTTACAGCATTTATAAAAGATACGGGATTTGCATATTCGCTCAGGCTGTCAATTGCTTTCATCCATTGTATTCCGTGCTTCGGAGATGCTGTCATTTCAAGCACATATCCCGCCCAAGTGCAGATAATCACTATTGCAATTGCACCAACAACAAAAAATATCAGCTCGGTATCGGTTTTCTTTTTTGGCACACCCATATTGCTTGCCATACTTGCACCTATCTTTCTTGCCCGGATTTGGGCTTGACCTTTTCTGCCATATCCATAACCTTATCCTTGACGCCGTTTCCAACCTTAACGGCTTCCGAAGCAAAGCTTTTAAGCTGCTGCAAGGTCTGTTTTGCGGGATTTTTTGCTGATTTCTCGGCGGTTTTAAGCGATTTTTCAATAGATGTTACGATCTTTGCGCTTATTCCCATTCCCTCAAGCCTGCTCGCATCTATGCGATCCTTTGGCATAATTACGGAGCTATCGCCCTTTGATATTTCTACCATATTTGACGATAAACGGCTTACGGTAACATCATCAATGCTCTGCGCCGCAGGCAGCTCAATAACGCCGTCCTTTGCAAGCTGCTTCATTATTTCCGCAGCTGTCATTTCATCTTTTATATCAAAGTTTTTCAGCAATGCCTTTTCCACGTCTGCCATCGGCGTGCCCTTGTCTATATCCATATACTTGTACTGCTCTGCACTTTCCTGCACGATAAGCATACCGTATGTTGACTGATGATACATCATATTTGCAAGCTCGGGATTATTGCTTTCAAAGGTCTTTGGTACTATGGTTTTCTCCTCTTTGACCTGTACCTCTCTGACCTTATCCGTGTCACGATAGCTGCTTACAACTCGGTCTGCGATTTCCTTTGCGGATAATTCGCTGTAACCCATTTCCGAAAGCCTTGCTTGTACCTCTGCTCTCGGCAGTACGGGCAGCACGGTAAATCTGTTAGCTGCGCTGTCATAAACACAGCATTTACTTCCGCTGTCCTTTGGTATCTCTCCATAGCATTCAGCCTTGCCGATGAGCTGCTGAGATAACTGTGACTGTGCCAGATACTCCCCGATATTCGGAATATCCGCATATACTATCTCAGTTTTTTCCGCAGTATAATTGAATATGCTCTTGTATTCATCGGGCAGCTTGTCGTTTATATCCTTCAAAAGCATTTCCGTTGACTTAACAGATAATCCCTGTTCCAGAAGCTCTGCCCGTATCTTATCCGCTCTGTCAATTCCCAGACTTATGAGCTGATTTTTCTCGGCATTGTAAAGGTCAATACGTTCTACCGAATCGCTGTATTTCACAACGGCAGTATCCT
>CAMCRP010000126.1 GCA_945877315.1 uncultured Ruminococcus sp.
AAGTGAAAACTATGGCGATGAAGCTGCCTGCCTTATCGTTGACGGAAACAGAAATGTTCTGATGGACGAGGTATATAACGGCTTTGAGGATTACATTGAAGCGAATATTGTTCCCGAAGGTCAGATGATAGTATCGGGTGAGGTCGCTTCTGAGATGTGGTATTATGGCTTTGATATTTATGTAAACGGAGAGAAACTCGGAAAATACGATGATGTTTCCGATAAAAACGGTACATTCGGCATTATGGAGGATAAGGAGAACACCATTTCCGCAGCTGTCAATGATGTTACTCTTTACCATACGGCTGACACGATCGCAACCGCTGTTTTCGATATATCCAAAAAGTATTACAATGCGGAGAGAAGTGTAGGAGTGCCGTATTATCTCAATCTCGAAAAATATCACGAGGATAATGATTGGGAAGAATGGCGTAAAGATGAAAATGAATATGCCAATGCAATGTGGTCGCTGTTGGAAAGAAATTATTCCAACGTTGAGAACTACTTCCTCAATGTTATTGAAGCAAGCCGAGAAAATAACAATATGGCAGAGGACAGAGAAGCTGCATTAAAGGCTATGCAGACCATTGATGTTTTCAAGACAGGAATGGAAGAATATCGTCCTGCGGAAAACAGAGTGACTGTTCTGCCTGCCGAGGAAAAAAGCTATGCGGAGCAGCTCTATACAAGAGTTAATGACGAATACAGCCATTTTATCGGTCAATTGAAAAAGGAAAGCCCTGATGTGCTTGTTCGTTCGGCTGCCGAAATAGCGGATAAGGAGAAGATTACACAGTATATTCTGGAGGGAACTGCTCCTCTTTCCGATGAACAGTATGAAGCTCTGCTGTCAAGACCAAATCCTCTTGACGAAATTTATGAGCAGTGGGTGCAGAACGGCGAATTGAGCAGCTTTGAAGATGTTGGTATTGCCCTTGAGGAAACAGCCGACCGCATTCTCATTTCCCTTGACCGTGAAAACTCACGTTCTGAGGAAAAGGTCAATGCTGTGCTTGCAGTTTCGCAGAATGATACAAGCAGATATTATGCTGCAAACAGCGTTTCCGTTGATGATGTGAGAAAAGCTATTGCAAGCTCCGACAAGCTGTTTAACGACCTTTGTGCGCTTGGCGAAAGGCAGATAACAGAAGCTCAATTTGCAGAGTATTCACAGAGAAACGGTGTAACTGCTGTTGATGTGGATATTGACGAGCAGACTATGCACGTTTACGGTGCGGACAAGCCTATTGTTTCATTTGATGAAATAAAGTCGGATTTTGATGAAATAGCAAAGGCACTTGACCTTAAAAACAACACTATCACATTCTCTGTTGTTGCCATTGAAGGAGAAAAGCCCGTTGTTGTTGGCAGCTATATCGACGAGGACGATATTACCGCACTCGAAGAATATCAGGACTATATCTATGATACGGGCAGAAAGAATATTGATGTTACCGTTGATTATTATACCATAGGTATGGGAGATAATGAGTCGTATGGTGCTGATACCGATGAAAAGGACTTTATTTCCGAACACCTTGATGAAGTGCTGAAATATAAATATACCGATCGTCTTGAATCGGAAACATATTTTATAGCGACACCCGCAGAGCTGCTGGAAGAAATCAGCGGCGAAGAAGAAAAGAACTATCTGTTCACTGTTGCGGAATTTGAGGACGGCAGCAGATATGTTATTCCCGGTGAGGTCGGTGATGATAACATCAAGGACACAGCAGCTTGGCAGGAGGTTAAGCGCAACAATTTTGATATTGACAATGTGGCAGACCTTGACGAGGATATACGGGTGACATACACGGTATATCAGACAGGCAGCGGAGAAGCTGTTATTCCGACAGCAGAAGAAGCAGCGGAAATAGAAGCATCGCTTGACGATATTCTGTCCGATGCGGTTATGGTTGATACTAATAATTCATCTGTGCGCCCTTGGGAAGATGTTGATGATGTTCTTTATGCAATGGAAAAAGTCTGGAAGGAACGTCACGAAAAAGAAAAGAATGTTTCCGATGGATTTGACAACAGCAATTTCCTTTATCCCAATAATCTGATGAGAACCGCACACGACAGCGAGGGAAAAGACCATTATAATTTTGATGATGCTATCTTGCAGATAAAGCTTGCGGGTAGTGAATGGCTGCACCCTGTTGATGCTGTTGTTGAAATGAACCGCAGAGGTGTTGATGTTAATGACATTGAAATGCTCAATGTCAGATATGTTTCCTCCGATGGTACTGTCGGAGAAAAGGACGTAACGCCCGAACAATATATGGTGTACCTTGCTCACAGCGAGGAACGCACAAACGCTTTCCTTGCTGCTGTCAATGCAGCGGAGGAACGGAAAAAGGCTCCCGAAAAAATAATGAAAATAATCCGTGATGATATGCCGTCATTTGTCAAGAGTGCCGTTGCTTGGGACGAACTTATGGAATATGACGGCATATCGGAAAAATTTGATAAGGGTGAGGATCCTGTTGAGGTTGTAAAGCCTTATCTTGCGAATAATGGCACATTCTCTTGGAACGCCGACGAGCTGAAAGACGGATATTTCGATTGGACTGTAAAGGATAATGGAGATACGGCAGATATTTTTGTTTCCGTAAATGATAGTGATACGTTCAGAGAGATGTATAATTCTCACTTTGAAGTGCCTTGGACTGAAATTGCAGACGCATTTAAGCAGCGCATTGAGCAGGAGAAAAATTACAATAAAATCTCTGACGGGACGATTACTGTAACTGCCGTAGGTGAGGATAAATTCAGATTTTCTGACAGAAGCAGCAATACGGAAGTAATCGAAAGCCGTGAACAGCTGGTTGAACGTTTTGCAAAGATGTTCAATAAAGCGGAGCTGGAGAGTATCATTAACTCAGTTATCGGGAATGCCGAATATGAGGAGCAGAGTGAACCCGAAAAAGAAACCCCTGTTGAAAAAAGTAATAGCAGCACACTTATTGTAAATATTTACGGCGGACCGGGTGCCGGAAAGTCCA
>CAMCRP010000127.1 GCA_945877315.1 uncultured Ruminococcus sp.
TGGACTTTCCGGCACCCGGTCCGCCGTAAATATTTACAATAAGTGTGCTGCTATTGCTTTTTTCAACAGGGGTTTCTTTTTCGGGTTCACTCTGCTCCTCATATTCCGCATTTCCGATAACTGAGTTAATGATACCTCCCAGCTCCGCTTTATTGAACATCTTTGCAAAACGTTCAATCAGCTGTTCACGGCTTTCGATCGCTTCCGTATTGCTGCTTCTGTCAGAAAATCTGAATTTGTCCTCACCTACGGCAGTTACTGTAATTGTTCCGTCCGAGATTTTATTGTAGTTTTTCTCCTGCTCAATGCGCTGCTTAAATGCGTCTGCTATTTCAGTCCAAGGCACATCAAAATGAGAATTATACATCTCTCTGAACGTGTCGCTGTCATTTACGGAAACAAAAATATCCGCCGTATCACCATTATCCTTTACAGACCAATCAAAATAGCCGTTTTTCAGCTCGTCGGCGTTCCAAGAGAATGTGCCATTATTTGCAAGATAAGGCTTTACGACCTCAACGGGATTTTCACCCTTATCAAATTTTTCCGATATTCCGCCATATTCCATAAGCTCGTCCCAAGCAACGGCACTCTTGACAAATGACGGCATATCATCAAGGATAATTTTCATTATTTTTTCGGGAACCTTTTTACGTTCCTCTGCCGCATTAACAGCAGCCATAAAAGCGTTTGTGCGTTCCTCGCTGTGAGCAAGGTACACCATATACTGTTCGGGAGTTACGTCCTTTTCTCCGACAGTTCCATCGGAAGATACATATCTGACATTGAGCATTTCGATGTCATTAACATCAACACCTCTGCGATTCATTTCAACAACAGCATCAACAGGGCGCAGCCATTCACTTCCCGCAAGCTTTATCTGCAAGATAGCATCATCAAAATTATAATGGTCTTTCCCCTCGCTGTCGTGTGCGGTTCTCATCAGATTATTGGGATAAAGGAAATTGCTGTTGTCAAATCCATCGGAAACATTCTTTTCTTTTTCGTGACGTTCCTTCCATACTTTTTCCATCGCATAAAGAACATCATCAACATCTTCCCAAGGGCGCACAGATGAATTATTGGTATCAACCACAACCGCATCGGACAGCACTTCATCAAGCAAAGCTTCGATTTCCGCTGCTTCCTCGGCTGTCGGCAGAACAGCTTCTCCAACGCCTGTCTGATACACCGTGTATGTCACCCGTATATCCTCGTCAAGGTCTGCCACATTATCAATATCGAAATTATTGCGCTTAACCTCCTGCCAAGCTGCTGTGTCCTTAATGTTATCATCACCGACCTTGCCGGGAATAACATATCTGCTGCCGTCCTCGAATTCCGCAACAGTGAACAGATATTTTTTTTCTTCCTCGCCGCTGATTTCTTCCAACAGTTCTGCGGGTGTCGCTATAAAATATGTTTCCGATTCAAGGCGATCGGTATATTTATATTTCAGTATGTCATCAAGGTGTTCGGAAATATAGTCCTTTTCATCGGTATCGGCATCATACGATTCATTATCTCCCATACCTATGGTATAATAATCAACGGTAACATCAATATTCTTTCTGCCCGTATCATAGATATAGTCCTGATATTCTTCGAGTGCAGTTATATCGTCCTCGTCAATATAGCTGCCAATAACAATGGGCTTTTCTCCTTCAATAGTAACAACAGAGAAAGTGATAGTGTTGTTTTTAAGGTCAAGCACCTTTGCTATTTCATCAAAATCCGCCCTTATTTCTTCAAAAGAAACAATAGGCTTTTCCGATCCGTAAACGTGCATAGTCTGCTCGTCAATATCCACATCAACAGCAGCTACACCGTTTCTCTGTGAATACTCTGCAAATTGAGCTTCTGTTATCTGCTTTTCACCAAGCGCACAAAGGTCGATAAACAACTTGTCTGAGCTTGCGATAGCTTTTCTCACATCATCAACAGAAACGTTATTTGCAGCATAATATCTGCTTGTATCATTCTGAGAAACTGCAAGCACGGCATTGACTTTTTCCTCGGAACGTGAGTTTTCACGGTCAAGAGAAATAAGGATACGATTGGCTGTTTCCTCAAGTGCGATACCAACATCTTCAAAGCTGCTCAGTTCGCCGTTTTGCACCCACTGCTCATAGATTTCGTCCAGAGGATTTTCCCTCGACAGAAGGGCTTCATATTGTTCATCTGAAAGAGAAGCAGTTCCCTCCAGAATATACTGTGTAATCTTTTCCTTATCTGCTATTTCAGCTGCCGAACGAACAAGCATATCGGGGCTTTCCTTTTTCATCTGACCGATAAAATGGCTGTATTCGTCATTAACTCTTGTATAAAGCTGTTCCGTATAGCTTTTTTCCTCTACAGGCAGAACCGTTACTTTGTTGTTCGCAGGACGATATTCTTCCATTCCCGCCTTGAAAACATCAATGGTCTGCATTGCCTTTAATGCAGCTTCTCTGTCCTCTGCCATTTTGTTATTTTCCCGGCTTGCTTCAATAACATTAAGGAAATAATTCTCAGCATTGGAATAATTTCTGTCCAACAGCGACCACATTGTATTGGCATATTCATTTTCATCATTACGCCAATCTTCCCAATCGTTATCCTCGTGATATTTTTCAAGATTGAGATAATACGGCACCGATATACTTTTTTCCGCATTGAAATATTTTTTGGATATATCGAAAACAGCAGTTGCTATCGTGTCAGCAGTATGGTAAAGAGTAACATCATTGACAGCTGCGGAAATAGTGTTCTCCTTATCCTCCAGCCTGCCAAATGTACCGTTTTTATCGGAAACATCATCGTATTTACCCAGCTTCTCGCCGTTTACATAAACGTCAAAGCCGTAATACCACATCTCCGAAGCGACCTCGCCCGAAATAATCATCTGACCTTCGGGAACAGCATTTTCTTCAATGTAATCTTCAAATCCGTTAAAAACCTCGTCCATCAGAATATTTCTGTTTCCGTCAACGATAAGGCAGGCAGCTTCATCGCCATAGTTTTCACTT
>CAMCRP010000128.1 GCA_945877315.1 uncultured Ruminococcus sp.
GCGTAAAAAACTTGCGTATATGGTTTTTTGCGCCGAGAGATTCCCGTGATTAATGAATGTTTAGTATTATAATGTCATAGCCTTCTCCACTCTTGCAACTATCTTCTTTCTGAAAAAGACCATAACAATCCAAATCAGAACAGCAGGAATTACAGAAGCGTAAACAAATCCTTTATTATAAATATCATAAAACAGCGGTGCGAATATATAGCACAAAACGCCGACAACGCCGTAAATGATGAACATGGGAACAACAGCTTTTCCCAAAGCCAGTTCGGTAATTACCGTTCCGCTATCGGGACGAACTATAAATTTTGCTATGCCGCCCACCGACAAATAATATATCCCCAGCATTACCGCAAAGGAAACAAGCTCTGCCGAAAATGCCCAGCCGAGATCCTTCTTATCGCAAAATATGTGGGCAATAAACGCTCCCGCCAATTGCAGATAAATAAGCTTTTCTCCGATAAAAACCATATGGTCGGCAAGCTCATTTCGGCGTATGGGCATGGTCTGCAAAAGCTTTATCTGTTTACCGAAGCCGCTTGACGCACCCATTATCCAGAACACCGTTATCCACCCCCGCAGCAGTGGAATAAGCACTGCCGAAACCTCCTCATTTCTCTTAAAAAACCGAAACAAAGCCAGCTGCAAAACAAAGCTTACCCCCGCAATAAGCAGATCATACCAATCCGCCCGAAGCTGACGGAGTGTCCTCCGAACAATATTATTTTTCATATCAGCCGAGCACCTCCGCTCTTTCACCGTTTCTTGCTTTGCCCTCGGCGTCCTTCGGCAGCTTTATTTTCAATAGATATATCTGATAAGCGGCAAATATCACCGACAGTATTATCAGAGGAATACCCGAAGCAATCTGAAGGAAAGTAAGCTTTTCAACCAGATTTTCGTCCATTATCAGCGAGCCGATTACCAGCACCATACATGATATTATCATCAGGCAGTAGACAAAAGTAAGAAAACCTGAACGCACTTGATTCGGCGTCAAAAAAAGTGATTCTCCGTAGATAGTTGATATTATCATCGAAACAACTATTATCACCGCATATATCTTCACAGAGGCACTATCGGATACAACACTCAGCACCGCCAGATACAGCACACTCAAACAATTGAACGCCGTCACGGGAGCAATACCTCTGCACAGACCCTTTACAAGAACAGCTCTGTTTACGGGGAAACAAGCGCACATGTCCGCCGTTGCAATACAGCCGTTGTACGCCTTGCGCATCATCTCCTCGCTCTTTGCTGTTTTAGCGTCCGAAGGCGAAAATTTTGCGGGAAATATATTAATATAGTTTCCCAAAACATTGATCCCATACAAGCCTGTCAACAAAGGCAAGGTAGCTGTCAGAAAAAACATATCCTTATTTTCATTTACCGAAAGAATAGTAAGCAGCAGACAGCCCGCAGCGGGAAACAGCAAAGCCATTGCCAGAAACATATAAAATGAAACAAAATATTTCTTTCCCAAAAGAGCCTTCATTGCCGCCTTGTGACGCTTTATCATTTCCTTATCGGTCATTGTCAACACCCTCTTTTCTGTGCTGCCAGATGAAAAATGTCAGCAGATTTTCAAAATTGGGAGTGCGTACCCCGGGGTCTTTCAGCTTACCGAGATTTTTTCTTTCAACCAAAGCTTCAAAGCTTGATGTTCCCTTGCGAACGCCGATAAGAACGTCCTTTGCGGCTTCATATTCGCTGTTGTCACAGGTCACAACGGCGAATTTTTCCTCTATTTCGTCAGCCCGCATATCACAGGCAATTTTTCCGTCAATGACCATTACAATGTAGTCCGCAACCTTGTCAAGATCGCTTGTGAGGTGTGTGGAAAACAGCACCGAATGTTCACCGTCAGAAACAAAATCTCTGAGGATATCCAGCACCTCTATTCTTGCGGCGGGGTCAAGTCCCGCTGTGGGTTCGTCCAAAATAAGCAGCTCGGGCTTGTGGGCAAGGGCAAGGGCAAGCATCATTTTCGTTTTTGTTCCCTTGGACATTTCCCCCGCCTTTTTGTCAAGAGGCAGCTTCCACAGGTCAACGTAATTCTCGAAAACTCTCTCGTCCCACCGTTCAAATGCCACGGAAAACGCCGCAGCAATGTCACTCATTTTGCTGTTGTAGTAAAGATAATCCTCGTCCGCAACATAGCCTACACGCTCCTTAAATGCAGGCTCATCGGACACATTGTCAAGCCCTCCGACACCCTTTATCTCGCCGCTTTCCCTGCCGTACATATTCATTATCAGCTTGATAAGTGTAGTTTTTCCCGCACCGTTTTCGCCGATAAGTCCCGTAATTGCGCCCTTTGGCAGAGAAAAATTCACGTTGTCCAGCGTAAAGCCGTCAAATTTTTTTGTAAGGTTCTTGACCTCCAGCATATTTTCATTCATAAGATCACTCCTAAAGTTTGTTTATTTCGTTAATTAATTCGTCTTTGGAAATGCCCTTTTCAAGCAGCTGCCTGACATTTTCGGAAAACTCGTCAAGCTGTTTTCGGTGATAGTCGCTGCGCACCTTGGAAACGTCGTTCAGCCGAATAAACGTGCCCTTTCCGGGGACTGTGTATATCAAGCCTTCCCGTTCAAGGTCCATATACGCACGCTTTGTGGTGATGGCACTGACATTCAGGTCTGCCGACAGCTGACGAACGCTGGGAAGCTGCCCATTTTCGGGGATCTCTCCGTTTAATGCCGCCTGACGTATGCCGTCTATTATCTGCTCATACATAGGCTTTTCGCTTGACGGGCTGAGTACGATTTTCAGACGCCTTACCTCCTTTACTGTGTATACTCACTATACACAGTATACCAACATATACACGGTTTGTCAATAGCCTTTTGCAAACTTTAAGATTTCTTTAGACTTTTTGCCAAACATACAAGAAGGGTGTCCCCACGATTGCGGGAACACCCTTCTTCATTATGTGTCCGACATGCTAATTGATACTATCGACTTTTTTCTTCG
>CAMCRP010000129.1 GCA_945877315.1 uncultured Ruminococcus sp.
ACAACTAACGCCATAGTACTTATGACATTGCCGACTGCCCCGCAAAGGTCAGTCATCACCGCCGCAAGCGGCTATATCATAAGTACAAATTTCAAAGAAATTTTGCGCTCTCCGAGGGGCAGGCTTTCCCCCTTCACCCCCTATTAAATTCTCGGAAAAAATTCATATCAAAACAAACCACAAGCTAAGGGTTCGCTCCTTGAAGCCCCATTTTCTCCATCAACAAGCTCTTTTTTGTTATTGAAAAGCAGAATTATTTATGCTATAATAACAATAACGTATCATATCAGCAGGGAGATGATAATTTGCTGAACTTTGCCGTATGCGATGACGACAGGAAAACGGCTGACGAAATATCCGACAGGTTATACAGCTATTTTAAAGAGAAAAATAAGGAGATAAACATATCGGAACTTTATGACGGTAACTCTCTGCTTTGCAGCAGTAAAAGCTTTGATGCAGTTTTTCTCGACATAAAAATGCCCGATACCGACGGAATGGAAACGGCTCGCTTGCTGAGGAAATCAGGCTTTGACGGCTTTGTTATTTTCATAACTATCCTTGAGGATTATGTTTACGACTCATTTGAGGTATCTCCCTTTGATTACATCGTCAAGCCAATAAATGAAGAGAGATTTCTCCGCACATTATCAAGGCTTAATAATGAATTGGAAAGCCAAAAGCGCACACTGATAATCCAAAACAACGGTGAGAAGCGTATAATTCCCGTGAATGAAATTGTTTACTGCGAGGTTATTGACAGGCAGAGCTTTATTCATACCAAAAGCGGTGAAACGATCAGCTTATACGAAAAAATAGAAAATCTTGAAAAATCTTTAAACAGTGCATTTTTTAAATGTCACAGGAGCTATATTGTTAATCTCAGCTGTATTACTGCTTTTTCAAACGGAACAGCCCATATGTCGGACGGGAGCCTGATACCCGTTTCACGACTGCGGAAAAATGACTTTGAACAGGCACTGATAAAACATATGAGGGGATAGAATGTTTACAGAAAGTTTTGCGGATTCTTTTGGTATCCTTTGCGGAAACACCATAGAAACAGCCGCTGCATATTATTGCTTTTGCAAAATTATTTCACACAAACCACGCCTAAGAGAATATGCCGTTATCATTGCATTAAGTTTGATTTTTCCCATAAATGCCATAGTTTTCACACTTATGATGATAATATCGGGGACAGTATTTTCAAAGAGTCATATTGCAACAAATATTGCTGCGGCAGCAATCACGGAAACGATTTTTCAGCTTTCATTCTCCCTTTGGGGTGCAGTTGCAGGAATAATCTCGGGCATATCTAATTTTAAAGAAATACCGTATTTTGGGACAACTGCTATGCTTTCGGGTGAGCTTTTTTCCTTGATGACAGCGGTATGTATTTTGGATAAACTTTCGGATATTTTATCCCGAAAGTGGAACGACAAGGCGGCATTAATGCTATTTCTGCCGCTTCCGATAATATTTATCTCCGGATATTACATCAATCAAAGCATTCTCGGAAATACTGTATCGTACAGTAGTATGCCGACCTTGGGAAATTCTCTTTATACTGCCATTGCAGTTTTGCTTGGTATAATTGGCGTTTTTGCCCTTTTATTCTCATCGGACAAGCTCGGACGGCTTGAATATGCAAATGGTTTGCAGGAAAAATATATCGATGAAGCGAGAGAAAAACTTGATAAAACCAAAGCATACCGACACGACTGCAAAAATCATCTGACAGTTTTAAGGGAGCTTGTAAAAATGGATGAAGCCGAAAATGCAAAGCAGTATCTTTCCGATTTAGAGAAAAGATATGCGTTTTCGCCCGATTACCGTACGGGAAGCACTGCTGCGGATATTATTATTGCAGACAAATTTTCTGCGGCGTCATATAAAAACATTGCGGTTGAATGCACTCTTAATATTCCCGCTCAAAAATTTAATGACGTGGATATTTGTACCTTGCTTGCAAACGCTCTGGATAATGCCGTTCACGGCTGTGAGAAGGCTTGTGGGAATAAATACATAATGATCTCAGGCTTTGAACAGGGTGGTATTTTCCTTATTGAGATTGAAAACAGCTTTGACGGAAATACTTCATTCACTTGTGGAACAGGAATCGACAATATGAATAAAGCGGCAAATAAGTACGGCGGCAGTGTTCATCTTTCCTGCGATGGAAACGTATTCCGCACAAGTATTATCCTGAACATTTCACAGCATTAAAACGACATTTCACAGCATAGCTATTGAAATAACCGCCTTCTCGAGTATAATAAAAATATACCATTGAAAGGCGGTTATTATATGAACATAAACAGTATTGGCGGAACGAGCTATTCCGGTATAAGTGAAGTTCGCAGGACAGATAACCTTAGTGCATGCGGAAATGCCGATATTCCCGAAACCGCACCTAAGAAAAACAGGGACGAATACATTCCTTCCGAAGATGATAAGCCCATTGGTCTTTATAAGCCTTCCGAGGACGAAAACGGCGATCCCTGCATTAATTACGACAATCCCGAAAAAAAGGATAAATCGGAAAAATGCACGGCAAACACCGACAAGGTCGACCGTGAGATAAAAAAGCTGAAAGAAAAAGCGAAGCAGCTTCGTCAGCAGCTCAAGTCCGCTTCCGAGGATAAACGGGACGAGCTTGTAAAACAGCTCAGAGCGGTGGAAACAGAGCTTTCACAAAAGGATAATGACAGTTACCGCCGTGAAAATACAATTTTCTCATAAAAATACGAAAGCAGCTCAATCCATTTTTTGATTGAGCTGCTTTTCTATAATATTATTGGCTTATCATTGTTATGTTATAACCTTACAACAACCCCAAACGCAGCTTTTCCATGATAGAAAACGAAAAAATCCGAACCCTTTTCAGAGTTCGGATTTGAACGATGTGGCTCCCCCACACGTCGTTAAAGTGACCCACTTTTCATTTTACTCACACTTGCCGACAAGTCCGACA
>CAMCRP010000130.1 GCA_945877315.1 uncultured Ruminococcus sp.
TTACAAACTACGGCGCATTCGTTGATCTTGGCGGCATTGACGGAATGGTTCACATCTCCGAGCTGTCTTGGAACAGGATCAAGCACCCCTCCGAGGTTGTTAAGGTTGGCGATGTTCTCGAGGTATTCGTTAAGGATCTCGATCAGGAAGCTAACAGAATCTCCCTCGGTTACAAGAAGGATTCCGATAATCCTTGGGAAAAGTTCAAGAGCGAGTACAATGTTGACGACGTAGTTAAGGCTAAGGTCGTTTCCATCACTCCTTTCGGCGCATTCGCACAGATCATTCCCGGAATTGACGGTCTTATCCACATTTCCCAGATCGCTGACAAGAGAGTTACAAACGTTAAGGACGTTCTTGAGATCGGTCAGGAAGTTGAAGCTAAGATCACTGAGATCGACATCGACAAGAAGAGAATCAGCATGTCTATGAGAGCTCTGCTTGACGGTTCCGAGGAAGCTTCCGAGGAATAATTCCCCTTTAAAATGAATGTTTTTGCGCCCGTGGCTTATGCTGCGGGCGTTTTTGTTTTATTTGGGTATATCCGAACGAGTTTTGATACATACTTTATTTGTATTTCAAAAATTCGGGAGGACGTTTTGATGAATATAAAGGTTTTTTCCCCGTTGAACGGTCGTGCCGTGTCTTTGGACAGCGTTCCTGACCCTGTATTTTCGGGGCGTGTGCTGGGGGACGGCTGCGCTGTTATCCCCGAGGACGGCAAAATTTACAGCCCTGTTGACGGCAAGATCTCCACTGTTGCTGAAACACTTCACGCTTACGGCATTACCTCCGACGACGGCTTGGAGATACTAGTCCATTTCGGTCTGGAAACTGTTTCTCTGAAAGGCGAGGGCTTCACATCTCACGTAAAAGAAGGGGACAGGGTGACAGCGGGGCAGCTTATCGCCGAGGCGGACATTGATTTTCTGAAAAGCCGAAGCATTGACCTTATAACACCCGTTCTTGTCTGCGAGGGCGGCGAGGGGCTGAATATGCGAATTTCCGAAGGTAATGTAAAAAAGGGAGAGCAGTTGATTCTGCTTGGTGATGTTTCCGAAAATCCGTCCAAGAAGAAAAAGCCGTCCGTAAATTTCGATTTCCTGCAGAAGCTGGGAAAGACGCTGATGACCGTCATTGCCGTTATGCCTGCGGCGGGACTTATGATAAGCATTGGCAGGCTGATTTCTATGGCGGCGGGAGATTTGAACGTTATTTCGTCCATTGGCGGTGTGATCGAAAATATCGGTTGGGCAATAATTAACAATCTGCATATCCTGTTTGCGGCGGCAATAGGCGGTTCATGGGCCAAGGACAGGGCAGGCGGTGCGTTTGCGGCGGTCATTTCCTTTATCCTCATAAACAGCATCACGGGGGCGGTTTTCGGCGTTACCAATGATATGCTTGACGACACGGGTGCAGTGGTTTATTCGCTTTTTGGCACTGAAATGGCGGTAAACAGCTATTTTACGTCGATTTTAGGTGCCCCCGCTCTAAATATGGGTGTTTTTTCGGGAATTATTGCGGGATTTCTCGGCGGATATGTTTACAACAAATTCTACAATTTCCGAAAGTTGCCCGAGGCTTTGGCGTTTTTCAACGGAAAGCGTTTTGTGCCGCTGATGGTGATAGTATGGTCGGCGGTCGTTTCGCTGATAATTGCGGTGATCTGGCCTCTTATCCAAAGCGGGATAAACGCATTCGGCATTTGGATAGCAAATTCTGCGGACACCTCGCCGCTGCTTGCACCCTTTATTTACGGTACTTTGGAACGGCTTCTTTTGCCCTTTGGACTGCATCATATGCTGACGATCCCCATGAACTACACCTCCTTCGGCGGCAGCTACGAGGTACTGACTGGCGCAAATGCGGGAACACAGGTGTTCGGTCAGGATCCGCTGTGGCTTGCATGGGTGACAGACCTTATTAATTTCAAAAATGCGGGGGACACTGCCGCTTACGAAAATCTCCTGAACACCGTCACTCCCGCACGTTTCAAGGTGGGACAGATGATAGGCGCAACGGGACTGCTTCTCGGTATTGCTCTGGCTATGTACCGCCGTGTTGACCCCGACAAGAGGAAGGATTATCGTTCAATGTACCTGTCTACGGCGTTGGCGGTGTTTCTGACGGGCGTTACCGAGCCTGTGGAGTTTATGTTTATGTTCTGCGCTGTGCCGCTGTATATCGTGTATGCCTTGTTGCAGGGGTGTGCATTTGCACTTTCGGGAATTGTTGACCTGCGGCTTCACAGCTTCGGAAATATTGAGTTTGCAACGAGAATACCCATGTCCGTCAATGCGGGACTTACGGGGGATATTGTCAACTTTGTTATCAGCGTTATACTGTTTTTCGTCATAGGATATTTTGTTGCTTATTTTATGATAGGAAAATTCGGATATGCCACTCCGGGACGTCTTGGAAATTACACCTCGGGAGAGGACACCGAGCCTTCGGGAACCGGCAAAACGTCCGACAACAGTCAGCCCGAACGAATTATCGCACTTCTGGGCGGACGGGAGAACATCACCCTTGTTGACGCTTGTATGACAAGGCTGCGTGTTACCGTGAAGGATATGAGCCTTGTTGCGGACGAAAAATCGTGGAAAGCCGAGGGTGCGCTTGGGCTTGTGAAGAAGGACAAGGGCGTTCAGGCGATATACGGTCCAAAGGCTGATGTGCTGAAATCGGATATTAACGATATTTTGTGAGGTGATTTCGTGAAGCTGCTAACTCTTAACACTCACAGCCTTGTTGAGGAGGACTATCCCCGAAAGCTGAAGATTTTCGCAGAAGCCGTTTCCGCCGAAAAGCCCGATATTATCGCACTTCAAGAGGTAAATCAAAGCCGAACGGAGGTTGCTGCCAATCCCGTCAGATATATTCCCGCTGACCATTCCGCCGTTATCAGGACGGACAATCATGTTCTGAACGCCGCAAAGCT
>CAMCRP010000131.1 GCA_945877315.1 uncultured Ruminococcus sp.
TAAGGATCCCGAAGCTGCTGCCGAAAGAAATGCCGAGCTTGATTATCTTGCAAGGATTGAAGCTGAAAAGCAGCGCCGTGCCGAAATGGAATATCTTCTGAAATTGGAACAGCAGGAAAAACAGGAACGTGCAAGGCGCAGGAGTTATGGTCATTCAAGATAGGCTGTTTCCCATTCCTTTGGATATGCATAACCATTTCTTTGCATTTGCTTTGCAGCTGCAATTTTTCTTGCAGTAAGCTCATCAGTACAGCCGAGGGCTGAGTATTCCGCAAAGGCAAGGTTATATTTTTTTACCGCTTTGGAATAATTGTGCGACAGAATATATGCGGCTCCGAGGTCATAAATCAATGCTGCGTGATTATTGGAGCTGCAGCCTTCTGTTGCAAATTCGCATTCGAGAAGGATTTCCAAAGCCTTGTTGACTTTCGTATTTGCGGAAAGTGTTGCGGCGTAATTCCTTGCAATGGAGATAAAATCATCATTGTATGCCCTGCACAGCTTTATGAAAAGATATGCTTTATCCATAAATTCAAGTCCACGTTCGGTTTCCTTGTTTTCAATATACAGAATACCGAGGTTCATATTTATGTTTGCAAACAGTACGGGATTTGATTTTTTCTCGCACATTGAAAGTGCTTTATTCATCAGGCTAATGGATTTGGCAAGTTTATCATTTCTGTTTGCAGGCAACATAGCCTTATTATTTAGGAGCAATGCTCTGTTATTATCAGTGCCGAGTTTATCATTGTCAAGCAGCTTTTCTGTTTCGGAAATTATTATTTCCATAAAATCATATTCGTGGTAATTGTCAAGGAATATGTATGCTGCTTCAAGGAAATTCAGATATGAACTGCTGTCGGTATTGCCGATATATTTCATCACATTTTTTATGCTTGAAATTATAATTGCGGAGTCGGGCAGCTCATAGCCGATAATTTGTAGCTTGCTTTTCAGATTGGCAATAAATGTTCCGCAATTTGCAAATGACGGTTTCAGATCAAGCAGGACAACGTCCCTTATCATCGGGTGGAGAAAAATGAGGTCTGCGTGACTGTTCGTAATAAATCCAAGCTCACACAGCTCGTTTATTCCGTTTGTATCGTTCAGTTCAAGCAGTTTTGCAAAATATCTGATACGGACTTCTTCAAAGAAAATCATATTCCGCATTATGCTTTGATAGTTTTCATCAAGCAGATACAGTGAGAACAGGGAACGGATATGGTTATAATATGTTTCTTTAATATTTATGCCGTCCTTGCTGATTTTTATCTTATCGGCAGATTCGGGATCGGCGCTATTCTGCCGAAGATGCTCAAGAATTTCTTCGGGACTGTGCAAACCTTTTTCAAGGAGCTTTCCAATCATCTCAACCGACAAGGTGTGATGATGAACCGCTTCGATAAGCTCTTTGATGACAGCTTGGTTTTCATCGGCATAGGAAAAATACTTGCCGACAAGCTGATATAATTCATCGGGATTTCCGATAACATCAAGATTGAAAATATATCCACAGTCGATATTGCTTCGTGTTGTGAAAATCATTTTACAGCCGTAATTTATAAGCGTACTGAGAAAGCTGTCGCTTGCCGCATTGAAATTGTCGATGATGATAAGCGAGTCGCTGCGGAGGCTTTTTAGAAATCTTATGTGTTTGGTAAAGCGAGTGTGTTCGTCATCTGTGGTGTTATCACCGACGAAATCCATATCGGTTATCATTTCTTTCAGACTGCCGGGATAGTTGAAATAGAGGACATTTTTGTATTCTTTCTTGTATTTCTTTGCATATGCTTTGGCAAATTCGCTTTTGCCGATACCTGCAAAGCCAGATATGAAAATCTTGCTATGCTCCTGCAATACAGAATGTAATTCGTCAAGTTTGTCATCTCGTCCGCAGAAATATCTGCAAGGTGCAGGAACATCTGCACCAAAAACACATTCGGAAACGGTTATTGCAGAGTTAGGCAACATGGGCTTATCGGCAGGCACGAAAGGTCTGTCGATAGCTGTAAAAATAACCTTACCGATAAATGAGCATATTTCATAATCGGAAAAATCATTTATGTTTGCAGGCAGTATTTCGTTTTTCTTTTCTTCGGATAGAGAAAAATCATTATGTACAAGCATGATAAGCTCATTGAACAGCTTGACCTTATCAAATACGATTTTAAGGCAATTCTCTTGAAAGTAGTCACCGATGCTATATGATTCATTCTCACGATAATAATTAACGATTGCAGCAGGCACGGGACGGTTGCCTTTTATCCAACGGCTCACAGATGTGTTATCAAAGCAGACTTCATCACATTCGGTATAGAAGTCATAAAACATATCGCATACAAGGTCAAGTTGAGAATATGCTCTTTCTCTATTCTTTTTGGTGTGCATATTCTCTCGACAATTTTCAATTATTACGTTTATTACTGTACTGAAATCTACTCTGCGCATTTATTGTTCCTCTCAGTGGCTTTTTATTACAGTATATCACAAATATCAACAAAACTCAACCACAAATATTGTGCGAAAACGTTTTCGCAAATCTATTGATTATCAGCAGAATATGGTGTATAATATATACAGTCATAATCTGCTGTTTGGAAAGGTAGGATATTATGAAATTAAAACAGCAGGATAAAATCACAGCCCTCTATTGCAGGCTCAGTAAGGACGATCTTCTTAACGGTGACAGCATGAGCATACAGAATCAGAAGGAGCTTCTTCTGAAATATGCCAATGACAACGGTTACTACAACACTGAATTTTTCGTTGATGACGGCTACACAGGCACTAATTTTGACCGTCCCGATTTCAAAAGGCTTATCGAAGCGGTGGAGGACGGAAAAATCGGCACTGTTATCGTGAAAGACCTCTCCCGTTTCGGCAGAGAGTATTTGCAGACAGGCTTTTATACGGAAATGTATCTTC
>CAMCRP010000132.1 GCA_945877315.1 uncultured Ruminococcus sp.
ATTTTCTTATTTCGGGATTTTCCTTGTCAAGAGTACCCTTAGACGTAACAAACGCAACAACACCACCGGGGCGAACCTTATCCAAAGCCTTCGCAAAGAAATAGTCGTGAATAAGGAAATTGTTATCATTGTATCTGCGGTCATTTACTTTGTAATCACCAAAAGGAACATTACCGATAGCAACATCAAAGCTGTTGTCCGCAAATGCTGTCTGCTCAAAACCTTTTATCTGTATGTCAGCTGAGGGATAAAGCTGCTGTGCGATACGTCCCGTCAGGCTGTCCAGCTCCACGCCGAACAGCTTGCTGTTTCTCATTCCTTCGGGCATTGCTCCAAAAAAGTTACCGATACCGACAGCAGGCTCCAATATCTTGCCGCTTTCAAAGCCGAGATTTTTCAGTCCCTCATAGATAGCCGAGATAACTGTGGGAGATGTGTAGTGTGCGTTCATCGTTGACTTTCTGGCGGCAGCGTATTCTTCGGGTGTAAGCAATGTGCGCAGTTCCGCATACTCTGTATGCCACTTGTCGTTACTAATGTCAAATGCCTGCGGTATTGCTCCCCAGCCTGTGTATTTCGACAATATCTTCTGTTCTTCGGGAGTTGCCGTGCGATTTTCTGCTTCGATTGCTTTCAGCGTTTTTATCGCTTCAACATTATCGGCATAACGTGACTTAGCACCGCCCGCAACACCGAAATTATCATCGGTTATGACAAAATTCTGTGCCTTCGGGTTTTCCTCGGCAGATTGCTCGGCTGTTTCTTCCGCAACAGGAGCAGGCTTTCCGTTTTCCTCAATAACAGTCAAGCTATCGCTTGTAATAAGGTCGGTAACAGATACCATTGTTGTTTCGGGGAGAAGAGTATCGGCAGTTTGCAGAGTAGCTTCATCACCGTTTATGTCAGCAATTCGGAATAATTTTTCCTGATATTCTATAAGGTCACCGATTTTCGGCTCATATCCGTCGGCATTATTATTCCCCACCGGGGAATTTTCCAACTGCATTTCTTTTTCGGGATTTCCGAGAAAAACACCATTTTCGGCAAGCTTGTATCTGTCGATATTTGATGTTATCTCATAAGGAATGCCGCCTGTGTTATCTTCATAGGAAACGCCTACATCATCGGGATAGATACCCTTTTCGCTTGTAACGGTGTATTCACGGTCGTTGTAAAGGAATTTGTCACCAACCTCAATTTCGCTGCCCGATTTCTTTCTTGTCGGCTCGGCTTCGGTTTCATCAGTCTTTGCGCCCTCATATCCATAATCAGTCCTGCTGTTTTCGGCTTCAAAAGCTTTATTCATTTCATCAACAGGATAGCCCATCGAACCGATAACGCCATCTTCCATTGACCTTTCAAGGTCATTATCGGCAACAGATTTTTCGGGTATTTCGGGCTGTTTTTCATTCAAAACGAAAAGAAGATTATTATCATTAAGTATGCGCTTATTTCCGTCACGGTCGATAAGTTCAAAATGATACGATTCGGGCTTACTGCTATGTTCCATAATTTCAAGGTACTTAGCAAGCTCGTCAAGCATTTCTTCTCCCGATACGCTGCTTTCCTCTGCAAATATATCCACAAAAGCACTGTTCGATTTGTTGTAATGGTACTTGGTATAGCTGCCATCATCATTCGGAGTAAAGCTTACCGTGATTTCCTCAAAGGCAGGATTTTGTTCATCGCTGAGAGTCATATCGTCCCATTCGCTTCTGTTTACAAAGCGAATAGTTGAATAATCACTGATGTTGACCTGTTCAATATCCTGTTCTTCTTCGTGCAGGCGGTCAAGCTCAAGGAAAATATCTGTAATGTCCTTAAATCCATTATCGTCAACAAAATATGCAGATTTACCTTTTTCGTCCTCGATAACAATAACGTCGGAAGTGCTCAGAGAATGTCCTGTAAAATCTTTGGGACGATCGATGTTGAATTTGATGAATATGCCCTCCAGCTTATTATTGTCATCAATATCATCAAGCCTTCCGCTGTACACCATTTCATAGTTAAACCGGTCGGGCAGCTGTCCCCATTTTTCCAGAAGGTCATAGTTTGTAAAACGAATATCGTGATAGCGTTCGCCTGCGGGTATTTGGTATATCTCA
Organism: uncultured Ruminococcus sp.; assembly: GCA_945877315.1. Taxonomy (GTDB): domain Bacteria; phylum Bacillota; class Clostridia; order Oscillospirales; family Ruminococcaceae; genus UMGS1889. Next base: position 2,109 of record CAMCRP010000132.1, read on the forward strand.
TATTTGGGCGTATTATCCTGCTCGGCTCTTTCTTCGGCAGTTGTATTTCTGTCTGAAATATTATTCTCATTTGCAACGAGATACATCAGTTCCCTTATATGTCCCCACACAAAATCAGCTTCACGGTGGGACGCAGCGTCCTTTACGGTAAGACTGCCATCGTGCGGCTCAAATTCAAGAGAATAGTTATATCCCATAAGTGAAATATCCACACTTTTCAGAGCACCCAACATCTCCTTTGTTTCTTCGACAGTAATATCTTCGGTGGGAGCAAGCCCCGCCGACTCAACTATCTCACGGAAAACCGCTTTTGGATTATTATTTAAAAAGCTGTTAAGTGTGTTGTTTTTCTCTGCAAGTGCATCCCTTTTCTGTTCTTCCTGCTTACTCTCATATTCTTCAAGCAAAGAAGTTCCTTCACTTAAAAATTCATCAAAATTCAGATTGGATAATGCAAACTCGTTCATTTCCTCAAGGCTGTTATAGCTTTCGGTCTTAACGTTCTCATCATCAAGCAAATATCTGATTTCCAAATCAACAAGGTCGATCTCCATCTGGAAACTGTACTCGTTGTTCTCTCCAAGCTCGGTATAGCCTGCGGAAATGTGCTTCAAATCATCGAAGCTGACATCTTCGCTTAAAAACTCCGCAGCAAGGTAATTTCTGATGTTTTCCTTTGCCTTTTCAAGCTGCCTATCCACATTGCCGTCCAAATTCCCCACCGGGGAATTTGCATTTTCATCAATGCTTTCCGAATTGAGTAATTGCCTTTTGCGGAAATCCTCAAGCGACATACTCCCG
>CAMCRP010000133.1 GCA_945877315.1 uncultured Ruminococcus sp.
AAGTGTGAATAATAATGCCTGAAACAACAATTGTGACCGCACCCGCTGCAACAACGTCAACCCCTGCAAGAACAACAACTGTTGCAGCTTCGCAAACCACAGCAAGAACATCATCTGTACCGCAGGAAACAACAGCGGGAACAGCGACAAGTATTACAATACCGTCGGAAACAAGCTTGCCGGAAACCGAGCAGACCTCTGTACCCGAAAGTGAAATAACAAATGAAAGAGAGTCGGTATCGGAAACTACCGCAGCTTCTTCGGAAACGTCGGATACAGCCGTTTCCGAAGATACAGCTGCAAGTGAGAATATGACAGATAATTCAACCGAAAATACCGAGTCAATATCATCTTTGCCACCCGAAACTACTTCTGTTTCTGAAATTACATCGACAGAAATATCTTCGGATTTGGAGCAGACGACAGAGATAACAACGACAGAAGCCGTCGGAACACCCGTTGCTGCTTATTCGGTAGATCCACAGCAGATAATTATGCCTGCAATGCTTGTGGGACTTGGGTGTACGGCACTTGCGCTGAGCAAATACAATAAGGCTAAGAAAAGCAAAAAGACAGGCGAAAATGCCAGAGATAAAGATGCTGCCAGACTTGCTGAAAAAAATAACAGCAAGAAGCAGAAAAAAGAAGGCAAAGAAAAGAAAGAGAAAACAAACCTTTCCAAAAAGGTCCTTGATACCATTCCTTACAAGAAGATACTTGCGGATAACATATGGTTCCTTGGTAAGAAAATGTATTCGAAGGCATACACCTTTGATGACATCAATTTCAATCTTGCAGACGAGGAACAGCAGTATATTTACCTTGAACGTTACATCGAGTTTATGAACGTCCTCGATGACACGGTAGACTGTCAGATCTGCCTTTGGAACAGCAAGATAAATATAGAAGAATTCCGACACAGAACGCTTATGAAGCAGCGTTCGGACGAATTCTTTAATCTCCGTTTCGAATACAATACCAGAGTGCTGGAAGAAAATATAAAGAAAGGTCAGAATGCGATCCAGAAGCATATGTACATCACCTTGACCATAAAGGCTCCCGATGAGGAAACTGCGGCGAGAAAGTTTAAGTCGCTGGACGTTGCAACGGTAAATTCCTTTAACCGTATAGGCAATACCAATCTGAGAGAGCTGACTTCTCAGGAACGTGTACAAATGCTCAAAGACTTTTTCATCGGAACAGATGAAAGCCCTGTGCCTGCCCTTACTGACGAGGATTTCGCAAAGGGCAAGGAGAAGCTGTGCTTCGTTCCCGATTATTTTGACTTTAAAAAGGATTACTTTATGTTCAATGATACCTATGCAAAGACAATTTTCATCCGTGAATATCCTGCAACGGCAACGTCTGAAATATTTACGGACTTGCTTGCAACGGGCATTGAAATTATGATAACAACAAATATCGAAGCATACGACACAGCCGCCGCAAGAAAGCTGGTACAGCACCAGATAACGGCGATAGATACGGATATGGCAAAGCGTGAGGTAGCTGCCGCACAGCACGGTAATTTCTCATCGCAGATGCCCCAGCGTATCAAAAACCAGCGTGACAGTATGGTATCGGTATTCGACAAGATTACTACCAAAGACCAGAAGCTGTTCCTCACAAATATTCAGATACTCATTAAGGCGAAATCCTATGAGGAGCTAATGAACAACGCAGAGGTTATCGAAAGCACTTTGAAGCGTTCGGGCTGCGTAAAGGGAGAAATGGCTTGGGAGCAGGAGGACGGAATGTGCGACTGTCTGCCTATCGGTTATCAGCGTAAATTCGGCTGGCAGAGAACAATGCCTTCCGAGTCTGTTGCAATATTTATGCCCTTCAACGTTAAGGAAATGCAGATGAAAAATGCCGTTTATTACGGTCTGAACGTCCTTTCGCACAACATTATTACCTTCGACCGTATGACGGGACTTATCAATCCTTCGGGATTTGTACTTGCCTGCCCCGGTTCGGGAAAATCCTTCCTTGTAAAGCGTGAGATAGTCGATGTGTTCCTCAGAAATCCCAATGCGGATATTCTGATAATCGACCCCGAACGAGAGTATTGGAAGCTTGCAGAAGCCTTTAACGGATCTGTTGTAAGATTTTCAAACGGTTCAAAATCATATATCAATCCCTTCGATTTTGACCTTGCGCTGCTTAACGAAAAAGACGATGATGACGATGAAGAACAAATCGACGTTATTGCCGATAAGTGTCAGCTCATTACTTCATTCATTTCGTGTATGGACACAAAACACCCGTTAAATGTGCAGGAGAAAGCCTTTGTTGACCGCTGTGTAAGTAAGGCGTATTTAAAATCGGGAGTGCTTGATACTCTTGATCCAAAAGATATGCCGACACTCGGAACCTTCCTCGAATGTATGAAGGAGGAAACGGAAAATGTTAATAAGGAAATGAAGGACAAGCTCGTATTGACCATTGATATGTATGTAAACGGTTCTGCAAAATACTTTAACAATCAGACCAATATCGACACCGATAACCGTTTCATTTCATACGATATTCGTGACCTGAACGGCAATCTGAAAACGCAGTCAATGCTGCTTATCCTCGACTATATTTGGAACAGACTATCAAAAAACCGTGACTTAGGACGTGCTACATATATTTATTTCGATGAAGCACATTTGCTGTTTGCGGACGAATATGCACTAGACTATCTGC
>CAMCRP010000134.1 GCA_945877315.1 uncultured Ruminococcus sp.
ATGGGTTTTTACGCCGAGAGATTCCCGTGATTAATGGGTGTTTAGTATTAATCAGTATTTCCCTAAATAGTGTTGGCTGCGAAACGGGAAACCTAAGCTATGCTTTATTTCTAAAAAAGTTTGTTAGATTTACAGAAAAATTTCACTTTTCACTTTCCACTTTTCACATTATACACTACGGCTTATTTATCTTTTCGGAAACAGCCTTGATAACCGCAGCATTTTCCTCGTTGATTATTTTGCAGTTTATACGGGAATAGAAATTTTCGGGAGTGTCCCAGATAACGGGGACAAAGCCGCAGTCGGTCAGCTTGTTCAGCACGTATTCCAAACATTCGGAGGACTTTTTCAGCTCCGCATTTCCCGCAAAATTCAGCGGAGGATAGCCCGCAGAGGTTTCCCCTAAAAATACAGGGATACCCTTGTCGGTGAACGCCCTTGTCAGCTTGCCGCACTGGTCGTCGATGTACGCCTTCCAGTCGCTGCCGCCTATCTGATTTGTCCAGTACATCATATTGTCAACATAATGGACGGAAACCATCAGCCTGTCGGGGACGGTGTCCTCGGGCATTTTGAAGGCATCTGCGGTGGTGTTGTCGATGTTTGTCCAGTAGCCCGAAACTATAAGAACACGTTCGCCGTTTCTGCCGCCCGTTTTTCTTACCGCACTGACAAACGCCTGATTGAGCCTGTTGGTCATATCGTAGGCTTCGGGCTTCAGAAGCTCCCTCAGCTCGCCCTTGTCATTGAACCGGTTTCCGCCGAGATATTCGTTATAGCCCTCGAAAACCAGCGTGTCGGGGTAATCCTTGAAGCAGTCGGCGATCTGCGTCCAGAGGTGGTCGAAGATGACCTCACATTCATCGACAGTATGCCGCCTTATGATAAATTCGTCGAAATGGTGAATGTTCACCACAGCATAAAGTCCGTCGTTCATGCAGTAGTCAACGATCTCCTTTACCCTTCCCAAATAGGCGGGGTCAATATCCCATTTGCCGTCATTTTTCATCATATTTCCCCAGAAAACGGGAATTCTCACAGTGTTGAAGCCCGCCGCCTTTATGCCGTCAATGGCAGCCTGAGTGGTTTTAACTGCGCCCCAGCAGGTTTCGTAATCCGTCGGGGTGTTGCTGCCTTGGACGGGGATCCATTCGTAGGTGATCTTTTCGCAGTTTGATGAGTCATACGCCTCCATGGTGTTTCCCAGATTCAGCCCCAGTCCCATATTTTTTGCGACCTCGGCTGCGGTCATGGACGGTTTGCTTTTTTCGGGAGCCTTTTCCGAGGAACAGCCCGCTGCGGAAGCTGCCATAGTTACCGCCATTATCAGTGAAATAAGCTTGTTTAATATCATTTTTATAACCTCCGTTGCTGTGATAAACCTTATTTTTACCATTATACAGCATTTTTGAGATTTTGTAAAGTATCTATAGTAAACGACCACGGAAATAAATTTTTGACAAATTTTTGTAGGGGCGGTCAGAAACCCCGCCCCTACAATAACGTTATTTTTGTGGATTGCTATAAAAAGGGTAATAAGGCGATAGTGATTTACTATTCGCCCGAAGAGTGGAGAACGGTCTACAAAAAAGCAAAGACAGCGAGATTGAGAAACGGGACTGACATTCGCAGAATGTCAGTCAAGGGAGAAATCAAATATTACGAACTCAAAGAGCTTGTAACTTTGAAAAGAGCGTTTCTCTCCATCGGCAACAACCTTAATCAGATTGCAAAGGTCGCAAATGAGTCAGGTTCGGTTCATCAAAAAGACATCGAGGACTTGCAGGAGGAATTCAAATATTTTCGGACTGCTATGCAGAGCTATCTGTTCCCGATCTCTCCGACGTACATTTCGTGAGGTGAGGATTTGCCAATTATCAAACACATTCCGATTTATGCGGCTCCGAAAAGAATGCTTGCTTATGTCACCAACGAGGAGAAAACAGAGGATACTCTTGTGACAGGGCTTAACTGCTCCACGAAATACAGCGATGCTTATGAGGATATGAAATTCAATTTTGAAATGTACAGCGGTGAGAGATTTTTCAAAAGGTCAATTAAGTCCGATACCGCCAAACGTGAAAGACAGAAAATTCGTCTGCATCATTACATTCAGTCCTTTAAGCCCGGAGAGGTCACGCCGGAAGAAGCTCACCAAATCGGAGTGGAGTGGGCGGAGAAGGTTTTCGGGAAAAAGCATATGGTCCTTTGTGCTACTCATACCGACCGAGGACATATCCACAACCATTTTGCGGTATGCCCTTACGATATGTACGGGAAGCACTGGTACGCCAACAAAAAATCAATGCGAATGTGCAGAGCTATCTCCGATGAAATTGCTCTTGCACACGGACTTGAAATCATCGAACACCCGAAGAAAAGCTATTGCCACAAATACGGCGAATACAAAGCGAGGAAAGAGGGCAGATCGTGGAAACAGAAATTGTGTGACGATATTGACAATGCGATTATGAAAGATAACGTCAGGAGCATTGACGATCTGCTCAAAGAACTGATGAAGCAAGGCTATGGAATTAAGCGAGGAAAATATATTTCCATAAAGGTCAAGCAGAACAGAAAGCCGATACGCAGTTTTCGTCTGGGTGACGGTTATGCTCTTGAACATCTGGAGTACCGCATCAATCATAAAAATTATGAAATGCCGCTTTCCGAAGCT
>CAMCRP010000135.1 GCA_945877315.1 uncultured Ruminococcus sp.
ACGCTATCTCAGAGAGCGCATTGACTATCTGGACGGATATGCTATTCCCAATGCTGTGAGCAGCCTTAATGAAGGCGAGGAGCTAGAGGATACCGACATAGCTGTGTACAGGAGGGTTGTCAAACGTCAGCTGGAAATCGCACAGAATATGGATCTGTAAGAGGAGCTTTGATGGACAAGATTATGATTTCGGGACGGCTTACAGCGTATCCCGAATACAAGACAGCGGCATAGTGGTATGCAGGTTCTATGCTGCTGTTCTCTGTCCGTGCGCAAGGATAGTTGGGAAATTGCCCATTTTTTCACGGTAACGGATCGGAGAAACACATCTGAACTCCCATAACCTTTAGGCAGATTCGGTAAAAATCCGTCAGATGAGAGAGCTTTTCAAGAGTTTCGGCGGCGGAAAAGCTCAATGCGGATATTTACGGCAAATATTTCGATGATTATGTGAACAGCTTAATCGATGAAGCACTTAAAATGTATTTTCAGAACGAAAAAGATTAATTTCATAAAATAATTGACATTTTCGTACTGATGTGATATAATTATGTCAGATTTATATGAAGGGATTTGGTAAATATGAAAATCAAGAAAATTATCGCAATGCTTTCCGCTTCGGCACTCTGCATTGCATTGACCTCCTGCGGCAAGAAACTCGTTAATTACACTTGCGATGACTACATTGACATTGATGTAAGTGGGGCGAGCGGCAAGGCTGAGGCGAATGTTAAGTTTGACAGAGATCTTATTAGCAAGGTCAATATGGACGTTTTTGAGGGCAAGGCTGATGATGTACAGCTTGCGCAGATCGAAGTTTATCTTTATTCTGCAGTAGAATATGATATTGTTGGAGAAACAAAGGAACTTTCCAACGGAGATGTTATCACGGTAGTGCTTTCTCCCGATAATGAACGGCTAAAGGATATTGGCATAAGCTTCTCGGAAACCGAGTACAGCTATACGGTAAGCGGGCTTACCGAGCCTGTTACTCTGGATCTGTTCAAGGACGTTGAGGTTACGTTTGAAGGTATTTCGCCGTATCTGAAACCAAAGGTTGAATATATCGGTTCAGATGAATTCATCAAAAATAACGTTTATTACAGCACAGATGCGTATGGATATAAAAATGGAGATACTCTGAAATTGACAGCACGATATAATGACTATACATTTGAAGAGAACAACTATATTGCCGCAGCTGATGAAAAAGAAATTCCCGTGGAGGGTAATCGTGAATATGCTCCTGCCGATTCGGATTTTTCGGAGATAAGGAAATACCTTGAGGATTTTGCACACGGACTTATGGAAAAAGACAGCAATCCGTATATATTAGGCTATGAAAATGATGCTAGGGCATTTTTCGAAGATGGTTCTTATAACGAAACTTGGAAGGTAATAAAATCGGAAATAACTCCTAAGAAGGCAATTGTTTACACCACCGAACCTGATATTACCGAATGTTCATTCAATTTATTCTGGGCAATTGATATGGAAATAGAGAAGATAGATGAAAGTTATGGCGGCGGTGACAATGGATTTGAAATAGGAGATAAAACGAATTCAACAATATATTTTTGCACTTACATCAATGACATAATTCGTGAACCCGATGGAACCTTGAGCTTTGATGAAGATGATGTTAAGGTGATTACATACGCAACCAGCTTCTGGGGACCGGATTATGTCGGCTGCGATCTTGACGAGGTAGTTGCAGCCAGAGATGGAGAAAAGAGCAATTGTGTAAAAACTGATTTGGGATAAAGCTTATTGTTACAGCGTATAAACAAGTAATACAAAGCCCCTTTGGAACTGTGAAGTGTTCCAAAGGGGCTTTTTGATTATGACTTTGTTAGCAAAATCGCACTCAATTTATTTATCTCCATAATGCGAGCCGCATTGAAGAATTTCTAGTTGTTCGTTATATATTTTGAAAACCAATCGGTTTTGTTCGTCGATCCTTACACTCCAATATCCCGATAGATTATCTTTGAGCGGTTCGGGTTTTCCTGTGCAGTTATAACCATTTCTGTCAATGTCTGTTAATAGACGGTTGATTTTCTTCAGCGTTTTCTTATCCTGTGTCTGCCAATACAAATATTCTTCCCACGCTTCATCGTGCCATACTTTTTTCATTCATCTTCGACCTCAATCAGTTCGTGTTCTTTCAGCGTACTTATGCCCGCCTTAACATTAGCCACTCGTCTTTCAAGTTCGGCTATATTTTCGGCACTATAAAATGGATCGGCATTGATTTCAAAGGGAATACGCTTTTCTCTGCCTACTTTGACAAGGAACATTGTAATAGCAGTGGACATTGTGAGTCCCATTTCTTTGAGTGCTTTTTCGGCATTGGCTTTAACTTCATCGTCAATACGGAAATTTACTTGTGTCATAGTGGTTCACTCCTTTCGCTATTATTATACCACATCTGTATATACATTGTCAAGCATTTTATAGCATATTTTATGCAACGATGATTATACATAAAAATTAACCAAAAATTTAGGTCTTATTAATAGATTGCTGAGATATGAATTTGAAGGCACTTTGAACAACTTTGAACAACAATGAGATACTTTGAACAACTTTAAAGGACGATAAAGAACAGATTAACGAATTTCAGTAAAAATCCAATATGGTATAATATAATCAATACAGAAAAGGA
>CAMCRP010000136.1 GCA_945877315.1 uncultured Ruminococcus sp.
CCCTGATTATCTCCTGCAAAGAGGTCACCACATATTTTGCTGCCGAACCGAAGCCCGGAGTATGGTCTGTTTCCGTAACATCGTTGTCAATGGTCTTGGGAACGCCTACCACCTTTATGTCAATGCCCGCAGACTTGAAATAAGCGTCCAGCTTCATAACCGTGTCCATAGAATCGTTTCCGCCGATATAGAAAAACATCTTTATGTTATGACGCTTGAATGTTTCACAGATCTTTTCATAGCTTTCAATGTCATCTTCGGGACTTTTCAGCTTATATCTGCATGAACCGAGAATGGTAGAAGGCGTTTTCATCAGCAGTTCCTTGTCATGCTCGGTAATAAGCACCTTCCGCAGGTCAATAAGCTCGTCCTTTAAAATACCCTCGATACCATTAAAGGAACCGTATATCTCCCCAACCTCGGGGCAAAGCTCCGCACCGCTGAATACACCCGAAAGTGAAGCATTGATAGCGGCGGTAGGTCCGCCCGACTGTGCCACGGCAACATTAAACATATAAATATCCTCTTTCCTTTCATATTTGAAAAATACCACTTTGAAAAGTATACCACGTTTCTAAAAATAAATCAAATAATGTAAACGTGAACAAATTAAGCATATGAAAAGATTTGGTTAATATTTATCGTATCATTCCCCGCCGCTCCAATATTTTCTGTCAAGACTTCTGTATTGAACAGCCACGGCAATGTGCCTTCTGTCAATATCCTCGGAATTGTCCATATCCGCAGCCGTTCTTGCGACCTTCAGTATCTTGTCATAGGCACGGGCAGACAGTCCCATTTTCTCAAACACCTGCTTTAGCATATCATTTGCCTGAGATGTCATTCGGCAGACATCATGGATAATATCGGGAGTAACACGGGCGTTGCAGGTAATGGAAGTCCCCTTGTACCGCTTGCTTTGTATCTCCCTTGCCGCCTGAACTCTTTCCCGTATTGCCGAGGACGGCTCTTCCTTTCGGCGTGATGAGATCTGTTCAAACTCAACAGGGGCAACTTCAATATGTATATCGAAACGGTCAAGCATGGGTCCCGAAATTTTTGAAAGATATTGCGCAACCTGCTTCTTCCCGCAGATACATTTCCGAACGGGGTGACCGAAATATCCGCAGGGACATGGGTTCATAGCACCTATGAGCATAAACGAACAGGGATAGCTGACCGTTCCCGAAGCCCTTGAAATGGTAACCTTCTGGTCCTCAAGAGGCTGTCGTAGAATTTCAAGAGTAGGACGGGCAAACTCCGCCAGCTCGTCCAGAAAAAGTATGCCGTTATGGGCTAGAGAAATTTCCCCGGGCTTTGGAATACTTCCGCCGCCTGCCAGACCCGCCGATGAAATGGTATGATGGGGCGAACGGAACGGTCTTTCCGTTATCAGCGGCATATCCTTTTTCAGCAGTCCCGAAATGGAATGGATATTGGTAGTCTGAATGGATTCCTCAAAGGTCATTGCAGGCATAATGGAGGGCATGCGCTTTGCAAGCATTGATTTTCCCGAACCCGGTGCACCGATAAGAAGCACATTATGACCACCCGCAGCAGCTATTTCCAGCGCCTTTTTTGCAACAGGCTGACCCTTTACATCGGCAAAATCCAATTCCCCGAAATATTCCGATTCCTTAACCACATATTTTCCCTGAGGGATAATTTGCTTTTCCCCGTCAAAATGCGCTATAATTTCGGAAACATTTTTCACTCCGTAAACGGTTATTCCCTCAACAACACTTGCTTCGTAGGCATCGTCCTCGGGAACGAAAACTGCCTTGAAGCCTTCATTTTTCGCAAGAATTACCATGGGCAGAACACCGTTTATATGACGAACATCGCCGTTTAGGGAAACTTCGCCAATGAAGGCAAAGCTGTCCAGATCGGCAGTAATATTTCCCGTTACCTTCAAAAGAGCCGCAAAGATCGCAAGGTCATGGACGCTTCCCGACTTTTTCGTGTCCGCAGGAGCAAGGTTCACAATTACCCTCGCCGTCGGGAACGCAATATTGCAGGAACGCAGCGCAGAACGTATCCTCTCACGGCTTTCCTTAACAACAATATCCGCCAGACCCACTATTTCAAATGCGGGAGTTCCCCTGCTAAGCTCAATTTCCACATCAACAGGAAAAGCGTTCAGCCCGAAAAGTCCTAAGCTGTTGATCTTTGCAAACACCGTTCATTCCTCCGTCAAATAACCGAATTTATCCAATCAAGGACATCGCCGTAAACCTCGCTGCGGTTTATCTCATTAATAAGCTCATGCCTTGCGCCCTCGTAAAGCTTGATACCGACATTTTCAACTCCTGCCTCGGTCAGCCGTTCATATACCTTTCGAACGCCCTTACCGTAACCGCCCACAGGGTCCATATCCCCACTTATGAGGAAAATCGGCAAATCTTTCCGAATTTTCTCTGCCCATTCCTCCGAGGAAACATATTCCAGCAGCATAATAAGGTCGTAATAGCCCCTTACCGTAAAGGTAAAATTGCACTTAGGGTCAAGAATATATTTGGCTACGATCTCCTTGTCCCTGGAAACCCAATCAAATTCCGTTCGCTTTTCCTCGACCTTGAAATTGCTGACACCGAAAAGCATCACCTGAATCTATTCCGAACCAT
>CAMCRP010000137.1 GCA_945877315.1 uncultured Ruminococcus sp.
TCTTCCGATATATCAAGCAATGTTTCTCGGAATGCGTACATACCCTCTGACATTGCAAGTATAATCAACGGGGAAAGTATCTCAGTAATTGCGATAACCACAATAGTCATTACAAATGATGTGCTGCATTCAAATATCAGTGCAACTATTGCGGACAGAAGGCTCATTCCTCCAACGAAGCTTCCTATTCGGCTGGCTATTGCTCCTACCAACCTCAGTACGAAGCCCGCCGCACCAACAACTGCTGCCATAACGTGACACATTGCCTTTCCCAAAAGCTTGATAGGCATTAACAAGATGATCGCTGACATATTTACCCCTCCATTTTCCCCATCGGGGAATTTTTTGTTTTTTCCTTACAGTTATATTATACTACTTATATAAGTAGTAGTCAATTGACATTTCAAACAAATATCTCGGAAATGTTTTGTTAATAATCACCATTGATTAACTTATATAAGTATGATATAATGATTTTACATAAGTCGAAAGGAGCTTCACAATGCCTGTATCAGAAAAGCAAAAAGGTTACGCCCGTAAATGGGACAAGGACAATATGCGTACTCTCGGCACAAGAGTCCGCACCGAAGATGCCGAGGATTTCAAGGCTTGGTGTGCTATGCGGGGCGTTTCTTGTACATCAGAGATAAAGCGGCTTATTCTTGAGGAAAATATGAAATATTACCAAGAAATGGAACGCTTAGAATTAGAAGGAAAACTTAAAAAATAACAAAAATCCCCCGCCGACGCAGGGGATTTATTTTTGGTATTGGTTATTAATGCTCTGCTCTTTGTGAGGACTGTTTTCTCTTTCCGACTGCTGCTTCATATACTGTTCGTGTGCAGCACGCTTCAATTCTGACAGTGAACTCTTTGGAACATCTCTTTTGATATTCCTTTCAATATTATTCAGCTCAAAGCTTATGTATTTTTTCATATTCTCAGGAGCTTTCGCAAGCTGCTTGCGAAGATGATCTGCTGCGGTTATACGATTTTCATTTGTATCAAGTGCGGTGATATATTTCCTTACGCTGTTTACATATTCACTCTGCGGTATGCGTCCGGCAATAAAAGCTTCCCGTGCTTCTGACATTTCTTTAAACTCTTTCAAACAAGGGGCTTCTTTCTCCGATTTCTCAGGAAGTATAGTTTCAGCAGAAGGCTTTTCTACAACAGACCGAGAAAGCTCAGGTGTATCTTTACGGTCTAAAACCCGTTCTATTTCAGATGTTTTTGACTCCGATGAGCCGTTCTTTGCGATAAAAAAGCTCTTAAATCCGCTTTTTATCCGTTCAAACAGGTTTCTAAAAGGATTTGGAGCAGGAATAATGGCAGCAGCCACTCCTGCACTATTAATGCCGCTGCTCTGCAACGGGATTTCAAATTTTATTTGATTGATGTTTCCGTTACCACCCCTATTCTGTTGTGATTGGAGTGATTGCTGATCATTATATGCTGGGTGTACATACAAAACTTGTCTGGTTTTTGTTTTCAAATCAATTTTTTCTTTATACAATAACTTATAAGGTGTATGCCCTTTGGTATAGTCCGGTTCTGTTATCTTCCTTGAGAATACCGATCGGCAAAAATATGTATTTGGTTTTCTGCTCTCATTTGACAGGAAAACGTAGCTATTCTTTATACCATCACTATTTTTCAATATGTATTCAGATTCTATTGAAGAAAATGGGTTTGCACTCTTATTAAATTTAAATACTATTTGATTGCTATCTAATAATTTCTCTAAATTTTCAATCATATCAATTCTTTCGTCTATTTCAGAATAATTTGTACTATTTTGACATAAACTTGATGTGATTTTTTTATTCAATATATCATCAAATAAACGCTTTTTATTTGGATTATTTAATTGGACTATATCATCAAGTTTATGTAAACCACAGATATGGCAAAATTCAACCTTAGAAAACTCAATTGTTATATGTACTTGCTTTTTTCCTTTGCCTATTACCAAATAATATTCCTTATCAAGTAACTTTGCATAATTTGCGCTAGCAGAATTTATATCACCCATATATTAACCTCTAGTATGTAGAAAAAGGAGCTTCACTTTATAAGCAAAGCTCCTGCATATTTTTCTTTTCGATTAAATCTAGCCAATTTGTGGTTTGATATGCAAACCCTTTGCAAGCTCCGCTAAACACTGCATATTGGCGCAGCATATAGCTTCATCACTTCACAGACACGCCACGACTGTTAAGTTTCGTCGGTCTGACCGAAAACTATTGTTTTCTGACAACATCTCTGTTGCTATTTTTATTATATGCTATTTTTCCCGTTTTGTCAAGTGTTTTTCAAAAAATTTTAGATATTAAATTTAAGGCTGATTTTTATGCTTGGGCATTGAAACTATTTTATATTCAGAACTGTCCTTTAATAGTTTAATATCCTCAGGATCGGTTTTCTGTAATTGATCGTATTGTTCATCGGTTAGCTTAACAATAACCAAGCTTCTGCCCTTGCCCTCGCAATTCCATATCAATTTTTCTTTCGATAAGAAACAATCAATAGCCACCAAGTTCGTACCCCTCCTCTATCATTCTGTTATAGCAGTGCAGGATCGCACGGCAGTT
>CAMCRP010000138.1 GCA_945877315.1 uncultured Ruminococcus sp.
TTCGAGGACTTCACCCGTTTATGACGGCGAAATTCGACATAACCAATCACCCCCGTTACAATATGCTTGATGAAGCGGACAAGGAGCATAACACATATTATATGGAGAATAACATCAATACGGCAGAGGAACCGGAAATAATTGATTTTTCCGAGTTTTTCGGCAGCGATGGCGGGTATGATACCGAAACTATTGAAATCGGGCTTGTAACAAGCGATAATGAGCTTGTAGTGCCGCTGCCCGATCTTATGGAGGATATTCCCGATGAAATCAAGGAGCGGTTTAAGGAGATAACAGGAGTTTATATGGCAGCATAAAAGGAGGTTATATTTATGCTTACTGACAGAGAACTTAATATTATAGAAAAATCATTGCAGAAAGGCAGTGACGTATTAATCAAAGTCAAAAAGGACGAGATTGTAATTATCGAAAGCAAACCGAAAATTATCGGACGTGTTGTAAAATCGGATAAACCGACCTGATACATACAATTTAATTAAGGTGTACCGAAATGGCGGTACAGAACAGCTAATGGAGCTAAAAGTACAGAAATGTATTTTTAGCTCTTATTTTTTTGGTATCATTCGGGCGTAAAGCTTGAATAGATATAAATATTTATACAGGAGGTTCATTTCAATGAACAGAATTGAAAAAGTACAGTATGCGATCGCAGAAACAGAAGCAAAGGTGATGCTCAAGGCTATTAACGTGACAGGAAAGCTGATGAGTACAAAGGCTGGAAAGGTTATGCTTGCAGTGCCAATTGCCGTTTCCGTATGCAGTGTTGTGGCAAGTGCTGATGATGCTACTGCACAGGGTATGATAGACAAGATAATGGGTGTTCTTAAGCCCGGTACTGTAGCGTTGGGTTCACTTATAGCAGTTGTCGGCGGAATTCAGACAGGCGTAGGCTTCAAGGATGATAACGCAGACGCTAAGACAAGAGGATTTCAGACCTTGATAGGCGGCGGCATCGTCGCAGCCGTAGCCGCAGTTATCCCGGATTCTATTAGTTTGGGTTCCTGACGATATATCATATCAGCCGGAGCAAAGGACGGTCGGCACAGCAGTGTGTCGGCTGTCCTGATAGGAAAATGGGAAGGAGATTCTTATGGCAGAACCGAGTTTTTGGGAAACGGCTTTTAACGAAGCACAGGATCTTTTGCAGACAGAGGTCAATGGGTTTGCTGCTGTTTTACAGACTATCGCCGGATTTGATGTGGTAAGTCAAGCCGGAGATGTGATTGATATATTTAAAGGTGCAGGGGCAGCACTTCTGACCTTGTTTTTTTGTATGGAAGTTTTCACTTACTGTGCTGCCGTAGACTTTAACGGCGGTATCGAGAGCGCACTAAAGGTAGCAATGAAGCTCATCGTAAGTGCGCTGATAATACAGAATGTTGATAATATAGTCGGATTGATTTCAGGAATGATGAAGGAAACGGTTGATTTTGCCGGAGCTTTCGATAAGGTAGGTCAAGCCTTTGGTAAGGCGATGACCAATGGCGGAGAGTTGGATCCGGGAATTTTTGATCTTAATCTTATAATTCTTACGATATTGTATGCGTTCATAATAATCATAATGTTTGTTATGTTTTCAATGATAGTTATATCCGTACTTGGAGTAGTGATGGAAACAGCGATTCTTACCGCTATTTCACCAGTTGCATTATCGACTCTTGTAAATTCACAGGCAAGGTCAACGGGTATTTCATTTATAAAAAATTTCACAGCTGTATCAATGCAATGGGGCGTGCTTGCTATTTGTTTCAAGGCATATACCATTATATCTGAAAAGCTTGCACTTGATTTTTCGGCAGGACTTAGCAGCGCAGGACTTTTGATGCACATATTTAAGTACGCAACACCTGTGCTGATGATAGTAGTGCTTACAACAACCGTATCTAAAGCAAGCGAAATCACCAAACGAGCATTGGGAGGTTAATGGAAATGATAAAAGCAGATGTGCCGCAGGACGTTACCGAATATAAGGAGCAATTCTTTCTCGGAATGACAGGCAGACAGATAGTATGTGTAGTGCTAATGATAGCACTTGCGGTGGTAACATTCCTCATCGGAAATAACTTCGTAACCACAGACATACTTACCTACCTTGTTGTTCTGGAGGTTGCTCCTCTTGCAGCGGTAGGATTTTTAAAATACAACGGAATGGGCTTTGAAAAGATAATTGTGAAGGTCTGTGATTTCTACTTTGGAAACCAGCGCAGAAAAATATCCTATCTGCCCGAAGAAACCGAAATACTTGATACTGTCAGAGCAATCAGGCTGTCCATAGAGGAAAAAGAGCGGGCAGCCGAGCTGAAAGAATTGAAGCTCCGTCATAAAGCCGAGCGCAAGGAGGAAAAAAGGCAGGCGAAAGCCGAACGAAAAGAGAATAAGCAACAAGCGAAAGCCGAACGCAAGGAGAAAAAGAAACAAGCAAAAGCTGAGAAAAAAGAGAGAAGTGTGAATAATAATGCCTGAAACAACAATTGTGACCGCACCCGCTGCAACAAC